>DATJNC010000055.1:0-27068 GCA_035508395.1 Terriglobales bacterium
CGCTCATTATCTTTTCCTCCCTCGTCACCTCACTGGGCTTCCTCCTCCTCTATTCCCGCTGCCCCGGCGAGCCTTACATCGCCGCCGCCCTCACCGCCCTCGGCGCTTGGGCTTCTGCGCCCTGCTGGGGCGCCCGCCCCCAGATGTTCACTTTCTTCCTCGCCAGCTTGCTCCTTTGGTTGCTTGAGCGAGCAGAGAACCAGGACTCCCACCCCTCCCTGTTCTCGTCCGACGCACTGAAAAATCGCCCACGGCTGCTGCTCTGGATCCCGCCCTTATTTCTCCTCTGGCTCAACCTCCACGCCGGATTCGCCCTCGGCCCCGCCCTCATCTTCCTCTACGCCGCCGGCCTCGCCTGTGAGGCCATCGCTGGCACCACCCCTTGGTCCCAGGCCCGGCCTGCCATCCTTCGCCTCATCGCCATCATCCTCATCTGCCTTGCCCTGGTTCCTCTCAATCCCAGCGGAACCCAGCTCTACCACTACCCGCTCGACACACTCCGCTCCCCGGGAATGCGCGGCTTGATCGTCGAGTGGTTCTCGCCCGACTTTCATCAACTCCTCTACACGCCATTGCTTCTCGTTCTTCTCGTCCTCTTTGCGGCATTGGCCTGGTCTCGCTCTCCACTTCGTGCCCGCGTGCTCTTGCCCCTCATCGCCATGTGTCTGGCCGCGCTCGATGCCGTGCGTCATATTCCCGTCTTTATCCTTGTCGCCATACCCGTGATCGCGAGCGCTTTCCCTTACCCGTTGCGCATTCCGCGATTACGTCGATCCCCCGCCACTCGGCAGCGCCTTCGTCATTTGTTTAATAGCGTCGCCCTCTTTCTCCTGGCAGTCTTCACTTTGGTTCGATGGACGACGCTCTCTCTCAGTGAAAATGCCCATGTGCTCTCTCAGTTCCCCCAGCAGGCGGTCGTGTTCCTTCGCGACACCCGCCAGCCTCCGCGTCTTTTCGCCTACTACGACTGGGCCGGCTACTCAATCTGGAACCTCTACCCTGGCTATCGCGTCTTCGTCGATGGCCGCGCCGATCTCTATGGAGACAAGTTTCTGAAACAGTCCATCCAGACCGCCACCCACCTTGAAAAAGGATGGCGCGCCATTCTCGACGACTCCAACGTCGAAACCGTTCTTATGCCTCCCACCGTCGCCTTGGCCCAGGGCCTCGCCCTCGATAGCCATTGGACCACCTGCTACCGCGACTCCCAAGCCGTCATCTTCGTCCGCAACTCCCCTAATCACTAAGAATATTGCTCGGCCACAAATACCGTCGGGTGGCCATCACGCTCGGTGCCTCACCCTAGAATCGCGCTTCTTGCGATTTAGGGTGGGATTTTTGATCGGCCGATCACCCGATCTCCATTACTTCCGTCTCCCTCCCATGCGCTTTTAGTGAAAAAATGTTTACCAGAGGGCTGCCGAATCTGCGAAACTAGTCCGCATACTGGAATTTGGTTTCGCCGCCTGCTCTGATCACGATCGTGGTCCGGGCAAGACACAACTGGCGCGAATCGCTATTCGCACTTTGCGGCCTTGTGTGTCTCGGGCTATCGTGAAACCACCTCATGGTCGTCGCAAATACTTGAGGAGTTTTCTGTGCTGGGTCGTGTGAAGTTTCTCTGGAGCAATGAGCAAGGACAGGACATCGCCGAGTATGCCGTCATGCTGGCCGTCATCCTGGTGATCGTTATCGGAACCGTGCGCTTGATCGGCAGCAATGCCAATACGGCGTTTTCGCAGGTCGCGAGCCAGATATCGCAGTAGCCCGCAACATGGTGATTATCCGCTCTCGGCCATTGTGTCTCGGCAGCTGCGAGCCTGAACTGATGCCGTAACTAGGAACTGGAATGAATCGAAGCCGTTTGTTGATGATCGGGGGCTTGGCTTTAGCCATCGGCCTGCTTGTTAGCTATTCCGTGTACAACCAGCTTCGCAATCGCACCGGCGGCAATCAGCAGGTCGTGCACGTCGTCGTCGCCGCTCACGACATTCAAATCGGAGCACGCCTCACCGATCGCGACGTCACCATGGCCGCCATCCCTCAATCCAGCGTTCCGCCCGGCGCTTTCTTCAAGGTCAAAGACGTCCTCGGTCGCGGCGCTGGACGCGGTGCCGTTCTCCCCATCGGCAAGGGCGACTTCATCCTTCCCTATAAGCTTGCCGCTGATAACGCCGGCGGCGGTCTGCCCTCCCTCATTCCGCAGGGCATGCGCGCCGTCTCCGTCCGCGTCAACGACGTCGTCTCCGTCGCCGGTTTCGTTCAGCCCGGCACCAGTGTCGACGTCCTCGCCACCGGCAACTCCGGTTCGAACGGGGAGCGCCAGACCACCACCGTTCTTGAAAATGTTGCCGTCGCCGCCGTCGGTAAGAATCTCGATCCGAATGCTCCTCCCGACGCCCAGCCCGCTCCCGTAATCACTTTGTTCGTCTCCCCCGACGATGCGCAGAAACTCGCCCTCGCCACTCAGGAAGGCCGCATTCAGCTTGCCTTGCGCAATCCCCTTGACACCAAGAAGGGCGACGTTGGTTCCACTCGCAGCAGCGCACTTTACCCGGGCGGCGCACCGCCGGCGTCTGAGGCCAAACCCAAACTTCGCCGGGCGGTCGCCAAGCCCGTCACCGCTGCTCCGCCTCTATCGCCTTACGGAGTCGAAGTAATCAAGGGCAGCAAGCGGGACGAAACCAAGTTCCAAAACGATGCCGATCACTAACCCGCAGTCCACAATCTGGTCCGTGCGGCCCCCGTCTTCTCCGAGGGCTGTCGTCTATTCAAGAAGGCCCGACTTCATGAAATCCTCTCTGCTCATCGCCGCCGCTTTCTTCTGCCTTGCGGCTCCAATCAATGCGGGTACTGCTGCCAATCCTGCCTCGCCTGCATCCCCTCAAGACAACGCCCAGGCCGCTCCGCCGCCAGCCAGCTCCACCGTCAATGCGCCAGAAGCCGCTGGCGCGGCGCCCTTGCGCGTCATGGTCGGAAAATCGATTCTCATCAATACCACCGAGCGCCTCAAACGCGTCGCTGTCACCGATCCCGCCGTCGCCGATGCCCTCGTGGTCACGCCCACTCAGGTACTCGTCAATGGCCTTTCTCCTGGCGAAGTTTCCCTTATCATCTGGGACGAACTCGAGCGCTCCCGCAGCTTCGATCTCCGCGTCGATGTCGACATCACCGCCGCCCGCGAGGAGTTCGACAAGCTTTTCCCCAACGAAAAAATTGATGTCACTCCCTCCCGCAACGCCATCGTGCTCTCCGGCCACGTCACCACCGAAGACGTCGCTAAACACGCCGGTGCCCTCGCCTCCGCCTACAGCAAGAACGTCGTCAACGTCCTCACCTTCGGCCCGGTTGGCGCCGATGAAGTCCTTCTCGAGGTCAAGTTCGCTGAAGTCGATCGCACCGCCCTCAACAGTCTCGGCATCAACATATTTTCCACCGGCTCGGGCAATACCTTGGGCACCATCCAGACCGGCCAGTTTGGCTCCCTCGGCGTCCAGGGAATCACCGGAACTGTCCCGACCACCGGAACCGCTAACACCACAACTACCATCGGCAACTTCCTCAACCTGTTCTTTTTCAACCCCCAGGTCAACCTCGGCGCCGTCATTCAAGCACTTCATGAACGCAGCCTTCTTCAGATCCTCGCCGAGCCCAATCTCGTCGCCGTTAACGGCAAAGAAGCCAGCTTCCTCGCCGGAGGTGAATTCCCCTTCCCCGTCGTCCAGCCCAACGCCACCGGCCTCTCCACCGTCACCATCCAGTTCCGCGAGTTCGGCGTCCGCCTCAAATTCACTCCGCTGATTGAGCCCAACGGCAACATTCACATGCATGTCGCCCCGGAGGTCAGCACTCTCGATTTTTCCAACTCCGTCACCGTCTCCGGAACCACTATCCCCGCCCTCAGCACCCGTAAAGCCGACACCGAATTTGAGCTGCAGGATGGCCAAAGCTTTATCATCGCCGGCCTCATGGACAACCGCGTCACCGACATCGCCAACAAAATCCCCGGCCTTGGCGATATCCCCATCCTCGGCAACTTCTTCAAAAGCCGAAGCCTGCAAAAAAGCAATACTGAATTGATGGTCCTTTGCACCGCCCGTCGCATCTCTCCCAACCCTCAGCAGCCTAAGGGACCCCCGATGCCAGAGCCCATTTTGGACAAGAAAAAGTTCGACACCGGTAAGTAAACTCGGGTAAAGTATTCCCAGTCAAAACAAGGCTCCGCTCGAAAGATCCAAAAGCGGCGGTTAGTTCGCATTCATCTTCAAGTGGTGCTTACAAAAACGGAGCCAAAGTGCTGCTAGTAGAGAGAGCTTCGAGATAAGCGGTACCACCCAGGAAGTCCCTTTTTCTGTCGTCTTCCCTAGGCTTGCCGAAAATTCGCGTTGGTTGTATCAATAGAGGGATTTCGACCGTGCACCAGCGCCGCCTCCATTGCTTGAGATAGTCGAAGCGGGGTCGTAGTATGCCGGAACTATCAGTCGCTATCTTTGCTACCGATAATGATCAGCGTGCCGTTCTCCAGGTTTTGGTCGACGGAACCAGCGTTGCCCACACCGTCTGCTCCCACTCCACTCTCCCCGTCGCCGCTCGCGATGCCGCCATCCATAAAACACAGGGCCATACGCCCGACGTCATCCTCATTGATATCGCGCCCGAATATGCCACTCCGGCGGTCCGCGCCATCGAACTGATTCATCAGGAAATCCCCGGCGCCGCCATTTTCGCCATTGGCCCCATGAATCAGTCTCAGCTCATCATCAACGCCATGCGCGCCGGCATCCGCGAATATATCGAGCGGCCCACTACAACCACCGATCTCCTCGACGCGTTTGTCCGTCTTACCGCCACCCGCCGCAAGCCTGGACGCGAGAACGCTCGCAACAAGGTCTTTACCGTCGTCAACACCAAGGGTGGCAGCGGCGCCACCACCGTCGCCGTTAATCTTGCTCTCGCTCTCCAGTCCATCCACCCCAGCACGGCGCTCGTCGATCTCGCTCCACTCGGACATTGCTCTCTCCATCTCAACCTTCGGCCGACCTTCACCATCTCCGACGCCCTCACCAACCTCCATCGCCTCGACTCTTCCTTGCTCGAAAGCTTCATGGCGCGCCATGATCGCGGACTTCAGGTGCTCGCCGGAACCAATACCCCTACCGCCATCGAGCCCTCCACCTCCGACTATGCTCGCCTCTTCGACATGTTGGCTGGCATGTTCCATTTCGTCGTCGTCGACGCCTCTTCCCGCCTCGATGGCGCCACCCGCCTGGTCTCCAATCTGTCTGAGAAGATCCTCCTCATCGCCCACGCCGACGTTGCCTCCCTGTGGAGCGCCGCCCGCGTCTCCCAATACCTCGGCGAAACCGGCTCCCGCGACCGTTTTGGCCTTGTCCTCAACCGCTATCGCAAGGTTCCCGGCTTCAACGAAGCCGAGGCCGAAGCTGCTATCGGCGCCCCCGTTCTCTGGCGCATCCCCAATCAATACTTCGCCGTCGCCACCTCCATCGATCGCGGCATCCCTCTCATGAACAACGGACACACCGAAATCTCCCGCTCCATCAGCGGCTTGGCCGACCTCCTCAGCAAAGACGACCTCGACGTCAAACGCACCGCCTGGTCTCTCTTCAAAACCGTGTAGGTTGGCTCCTCCTTTTTACCCCTCTTACCACACCAGACCACCCGTGAGCCGCGGAGCGGCGCAAGAATACAGCCCACGGCGCAAGCCGTGGGTCACAAAGGAAAAAACCCCGATCCCCGGAGGGGCGAAAGATTGGTTGCGACAGTTTTTGGCAATGAGTTTTCCGGCCAATACCCCGAACCAATGACTCGAAGCTTCTTTGCCCCGAAGTAACATATTTTGTGCCTCCACCCTACCCAAATGGCTCGCTAAAAAGTAACATTGGGTCATACCGACAGCCAGTTCCAAGCTCGCGGCTCGCTACTCATAGCTAGAACATGCCCAATCTTCAGGTTTTCGAGCGCAGCGAATATCAGCAGGTAAAGGCCGATCTCCATCGCAAGATCCTCGATCGGCTCGACCTCGAAAAACTCGGCCGTACCTCCGGCGACTCCGCCCGCGAAGAAGTTCTCGCCCTCATCCGTTCCTCCGTTAACAGCGAGGCCGTCCCGCTCAGCTTTGCCGAGCGCGAGCGCCTCTCGCGCGAGATCCTTGACGAAATATTCGGCCTTGGCCCCCTCGAGCCCCTGCTCAAAGATCCCAGCGTCTCCGATATCCTCGTTAACCGTTTCGATCGCGTCTACGTCGAGCGTGCCGGCAAACTCGAAATCACCGGCCTGTCTTTCAAAGACAATCAGCACCTCATGCAGATCATCGACCGCATTGTCAGCCGAATCGGCCGCCGTGTCGACGAATCTTCGCCCATGGTCGACGCTCGTCTGCAGGATGGCTCCCGCGTCAACGCCATCATTCCGCCGCTCGCGCTCGATGGCGCTTGCCTCTCCATCCGCCGCTTCGGTCGCGACCCCGTTACCTCGCGCATCATGCTTGATAACAAGACTCTCTCCGAGCAGATGCTCGACCTGCTCTCCGCCATGGTTAAGGGTCGCCTCAACCTGCTCATCTCCGGAGGCACCGGCGCCGGCAAGACTACCCTGCTCAACGTTCTCTCCGGATACATCCCCAACTCCGAACGCATCGTCACCATCGAAGATGCCGCCGAACTCCAGCTCAAGCAGGAGCACGTCGTCCGTCTCGAGACCCGGCCGCCCAACATCGAAGGCAAGGGCGCCGTCCGCATGCGCCAGCTCGTGATCAATAGTCTCCGTATGCGCCCCGACCGCATCGTGGTCGGCGAGGTGCGCGGCGAAGAAGCTTTCGATATGCTTCAGGCTATGAACACTGGCCACGAGGGATCGCTCACCACCGTCCACGCCAACTCTCCCCGCGATGCTCTCAACCGCGTCGAGAACATGGTCTCCATGGCCAATCTCAATATCCCCGAGCGCGCCATCCGCCAGCAGGTCGCCAGCGCCATTCACGCCGTCGTCCAGATCGCCCGTCTTTCCGATGGCACCCGCAAAGTCATCACCGTCTCCGAACTCACCGGCATGGAAGACGACACCATCACTATGCAGGACACTTTCATTTTCGATCGCACCGGTATCGACGAGACCGGCAAGGTCCGTGGCTCCTTCCGTGCCACCGGCGCCAAGCCCCATTTTGCCGAGCGTCTTGCCACCGCCGGCTGCCGCCTCAACCCAGCCATCTTCCAGTCTCGGTTGGAGGTCTAGCCGATGTTCCTCATCGCCATTCTGATCTTCGTAACTGTCAGCATCGCGGCGTTTGTCATCATCTCTCTCTTCGACGAGCGCAAGGCTCAGGCTCGGGTCCTCCGCGATCGTCTTACTAACGTCGAAGCCTCGTCCGAAGCCCCGCCCGAAATCGCCCTGCTTCGCGATGAAATGCTCAGCAAGATCCCGGCCTTCGACACCGTGCTGCGCCGCTCCGAGCGTGTCTCCGAACTGCAGAAAATGCTGCAGCAGGGCAGCGTCGATATCCGCGCCGGCAACTTCCTCATCGTCTGTGCGGTCTCTGCCGTCGTTGTTGGCATCGCCGCCACCATCGTCGGCCGCAACTTCGTTTTCGGCTGGGCCGGAGGTCTCGTCGGTTTCTTCCTCCCTTACGCCTACGCCTCGCACATGCGCGCCAAGCGCTTCCAGAAATTCGAAGAAAAATTTCCCGAGGCCATCGACACCCTTGCCCGCGCCGTGCGCGCCGGCCACGCCTTTACCACCGCGCTTGAAATGATTGCCAACGAACTCGCCGAGCCCGTCGGCAGCGAATTCCGTCAGCTCTACGAGGAGCAGAAATTCGGTTTGCCCGTCCGCGACGCTCTCATCAATCTCACCGAGCGCGTCCCGCTCGTCGACGTCAAATTCTTTGTCACAGCCGTCATGCTGCAGCGCGAGACCGGCGGCAATCTCGCCGAGATCCTCGACAATCTTTCTTACGTCATCCGCGAGCGCTTCAAAATTCTCCGCCAGGTCCGCGTGCACACCGCCCAGGGACGCCTCACAATGATGCTCCTCATGGCCTTGCCGCCGACCATCGTCGTCATCATGATGACGCTTAACCCCGGTTTCATTCAGCCGTTATTCAAGGACCCGATCGGACACTTCCTGATCGTCGCCGGCATCACCATGCAGACCATGGGCTATTTCTTCATTCGCAAGATTATTCGGATTCAAGTGTGAGAAAGGCGGTCTTCAGTTGTCAGTTTTCAGTTATCAGTTCACTCCAAGCGTTGTCATTCCGAGCCGTTCGCAACCCCGGCGTAGCCGGAGCGAGAACGAGCGAGGAATCTGCATTTCAGCGGAAGAACTGGTAGCTCGTTTTAAGGTTTTTGCTTTTACTGAAGAATGACGACTGATAACTGACAACTCGTTTTTTTCGTTTTTCCTGAGAGCTGTTTTATGGACCTTCTTCTCCCCATCCTGATCTTCGTCACCATCGCGATCGTCGTGTTTGCCTTCGGCGCCGCCACCGTCGCGCCCTCTTCGGTTCTCGGCTCCCGTCTCCGCGAAATCGGCTGGCAGCGCACCAAGCCCGTACAGAAGGCGCCCATCCGCGACCGCATTCAGCAGACGCTCGAGCCTCTCAGCCGCGCTCTCCCCATTTCTCCCCAGGATGTCGACGTGACTCGCGCCCTGCTCATTCAGGCCGGATACCGCGATCCCCAGCACCTCACTATCTATCGCGGCCTCCGCGTCCTTTTTGCCGGACTCGGTTTCTTCTCCGTCTTTCTCGTCTCCGGGTTTGACTCACCCCTGCTTCTCGTCGGGCTCGCCGCCTTCGGCTTCTTCATCCCGCGCTTCATGCTCAAACGCAAATTGCAGCAACGCCAGCTCCGCATCCGTCTCGCTCTTCCCGACGCCCTTGACCTCACCGTCATCTGCGTCGAAGCCGGACTCCCCCTCGATCAGGCGCTGAATCGCGTCGGCGAAGACCTGCGCGTGGCCCATCCCGATCTCTCGACTGAGTTCCACTTTTTCAATCTTGAAACCCGCGCCGGTAAGCCCCGCGTCGAAGCTCTCCGCAATCTCGCTGCCCGCACCGGCGTCGAAGACGTTCGCTCCCTCGTCGCCACCCTCGTGCAAACCGACCGCTTCGGAACCAGCGTCGCTCAAGCCCTCCGCGTTCACTCCGATTCTCTTCGCACCGAGCGCCGACAGCGCGCCGAAGAGCAAGCCGCCAAAACCACAGTAAAGATGATCATCCCCCTGGTCCTCTTCGTCATGCCCTCACTCATTTTCGTCACTGTCGGCCCCGCCGTCATCCAGCTCATCCATCTCCTCAAAACGAAGTAGAGATCAGAGGCAAGGGTCAAGAGGCACGGGTCAAGAGGCAAGGATCAGAGGTAAGAGTGCGGAAGTAGCACGCCATGTCATCCTGAGCGAAGTGAGGCGAACGCCGAACGGAGTTGAGGGACTCCGCGTTTCTCGATAGTCTCCACCGGCCCCGCAGGGAGTTCCGTCGATCATTCAGTCCCGAACCATTCTCACAATTGAAACTGACTACAAGGGGCGAATCCCTAAGAACACGAATAACCGCATGAATCCAGATAACAGTCCCATTCGAAGAAAGCCCGGCACTGCCTGCTGCTATTCTGTTTCATAGGGTCAGAGAAAAATTGGTTTTCAGATCGCCCGATCACCCGATGACCCGATTCCGATGACCGCGCCCACTTCCCCTGCCTACGCCTTCAACCGCACTCGCTCCGTCTACCTCGCTACCGAGCTCGTCATCGCGCGCACTCACTGGACGCGCTTTCGCGGACTCATGGCCACCAACGCCTCCGCCTTCCCACCTGGCCGCGGACTCTGGATTAGCCCCTCCCATGGCATTCACACCTTCGCCATGCGCTTTCCTATCGACGCGCTCTATCTTGATCGCGACCGCAAAGTCGTCCATCTTGAAGAATCCCTCAAGCCCTGGCGCCTCGCTGCCGTTCGCGCCCACGCCGCCTCGGTCCTCGAGCTCCCCACTGGCACCATCCGCGAAACCGCCACCGCTCTCGGCGACCAGGTTGACATCATCCTCGAAAGCCCCATCCACACCGAGGCCGCCTGATATCCGATAACATGCATGCGAGGAGGTAATCATGGACAGACTCAAAAACAAACGCGCGCTCATTACCGGCGGTACAACCGGCATCGGGTTCGAAACTGCCCGTGAATTTATTCGTGAAGGCGCGCGCGTCGCCATCACTGGCAAAGATTCCGCAACCCTCGAAGCCGCGCGTAAAGAATTGGGAGCCGATGTCCTCGCCATCGCCTCCGACGCCGGCGACGCACTTGCTCAGAAGAAACTTGCGGAAGCGATTCGTCAAGCATTCGGAAAGCTCGACGTCCTGTTCCTCAACGCCGGCATCGTCGAGATGCGGCCACTCGAACAATGGGACGAAAGCGCATTCGATCGTTCCCTCAACATCAATTTCAAGGGGCCATTTTTTCTCCTTCAGGCCCTGTTGCCCATCATGAACAATCCGGCTTCTGTCGTGCTGATGACCTCCATCAACTCGCACATCGGCATGCCCAACTCCAGCATCTACGGAGCCACAAAAGCAGCCCTGCTCTCGCTCGCCCGCACCCTCTCCGGCGAGCTCATCTCTCGCGGCATCCGCTTCAACGCCGTCTCCGGAGGACCCATCGCCACCCCGCTCTATCGCAAGCTCGGCATGGGCGAATCCGAACTCAAAGCGCTACAGGCGCAGGTCCCAGTCCGCCGTCTCGGAACGCCTTCAGAAGTTGCCCAGACTGTCGTCTTCTTCGCTTCCGACGAGTCTGCTTTCACCGTTGGCAGCGAACTCATCGTCGACGGCGGCATGAGCAACCTTTGAACCAGTCTCGAACCACACTCGCTATTGCAACGAAAACCCACCCAAAATTCCCCTCAATCGACTCGATGACTCGATAACTCTCGCCGCCCAAATTCCACCACCCCGGCCGCTTTCAGCCACTCCTCTGATTTGATCTGAAGAATTTCTCCGCAACGGCATTCGCGCACCCGTGTTCTCGCTATCAGGAGTGAGGAAGTAAGAGAGGCAGTAAGCGAGGTGCCTTATGGCAAAGATTATCGAGTTCTACATCCCGGAAAGTTTTCAGAGGAAGGCTACGAAATGGACGCCGC
This sequence comes from Terriglobales bacterium, assembly GCA_035508395.1. Classification (GTDB taxonomy): domain Bacteria; phylum Acidobacteriota; class Terriglobia; order Terriglobales; family Acidobacteriaceae; genus Acidiflorens. The sequence continues at coordinate 11,150 of DATJNC010000055.1, forward strand.
CCGAAAATCGCGGCAAGCTCTTGTTATTCGCGATGCCACAGAAGAAATCAGCCTGACGCGCGGCGACCCGCTCGTCTGGGGCCGCCATTCTTGCCCGCCTCGCTTCCCGGGCTCGTGGCCCCGGTTCGCGCGCGTCTTTTTTGCGCGCTAACCTGGCATCACAAACTGCGCCATCCAGCACACTCCGAAAATGATTAAATGATTAAACGACTAAATGATTAAATAACTCACTCCTTCACCTTCGCTCCCCACTCCCTCGGATCCACATCCCTCACATGCTGCGAAAACAGCCACCGATGCCCCTCAATATCCTCCACCCCGTACTGCCTCTCGCCGTAACATGTTTCCTGCAGCTCCTCCCAGATCTTCGCGCCCTCAGCTTTCGATCTTCGATAATGCGCTTCCACATCCGGCAGTATGATCGTCAACATCTGTGTTCCCCGGCCCAGAATCGCCGGAGATTCTCTGTGCTCACCCGGTTTCGAAAGCTGAATCCACGCCTCCTCCATCCGCATCTGGATCCCGTTCACCGGCTCCCCATACCGGTACTGCTCGGCAAACCCGAACACGCGTGTCAGCCACTCACACGCCTCTTCTAGATTGCGATAAAAGACGTGCGGCAACACACTATTTATCGGAACAGAACGATTTCTCGCAACCGGAAGATCTTTCATCGCTCAAGTCTGCGCCTGTTTCCCCTCCAGAGCAAACCTCCCCTGGCGGAACTCCGCCAATGGTTCAAGATTCAGTGACTCAATGATTCGATGTCTAACTCGTTGACTTCCCCCCTCCCCTGCATAACAATGGTCGCCCAACCGATGATCGGCAAAAAAATGATCGGCAAAAAATGATCGGCCAAACCGTCTCTCACTATCGCATCGTTGAAAAACTCGGCGGCGGCGGCATGGGTGTTGTCTACAAAGCCGAAGACACCCGCCTCAGCCGCTTCGTCGCCCTCAAATTCCTCCCCGAAGATGTCGCCCAGGACCGTCAGGCACTCGAGCGCTTCCGTCGCGAGGCTAAAGCCGCCTCTGCCCTCAATCATCCCAACATCTGCACCATTTACGACATCGGCGAAGAAAATGGCCAGGCCTTCATCGTCATGGAATTCCTCGATGGCATGACGTTGAAGCATCGCATCTCCAACCGCCCGCTCGAACTCGATTTCCTGCTCTCGCTGGGCATCGAAATCGCCGATGCCCTCGACGCCGCCCACGCCGAAAGCATCGTCCATCGCGACATCAAACCCGCCAATATCTTCGTCACCAAGCGCGGACACGCCAAAATCCTCGACTTCGGCCTCGCCAAGGTCAGCTCTTCTTCTCCAACTCCCGCCGATACCGGAGTCACCGCCGCTACTGCCGTCGCTCTCGAGCACCTCACCAGTCCCGGCACCGCCGTCGGCACCGTCGCCTATATGTCGCCAGAGCAGGCCCGCGGCAAAGAACTCGACACCCGCACTGATCTCTTCTCCTTCGGCGCTGTCCTCTACGAGATGGCCACCGCCACCGTCCCTTTTCGCGGAGAAACCTCCGCCGTCATCTTCGAATCGATTCTCGGCCGCGCCCCTGTCTCGCCCGTTCGCCTCAATCCCGAATTGCCTCCTGAACTCGAACGCATCATCAACCGCGCTCTCGAAAAAGATCGAGACCTCCGCTATCAGCACGCCTCCGAGATGCGCGCCGAATTGCAGCGCCTGAAGCGCGACACCGATTCCAGCCGCCGCGTCATTCCCGCCGCCGAACCCCCTGCCGCTTCCAGCTCATCATCAGGGTCCGTTCCCCAGGTTCGCGATTCTCAGGTGGCCCAGGTTCGCGCCCCGGGTTTGCCCGCCAGCCTGGGATCTACGTCTGAATCCGCAAGTGCCCCACTCAAGCCCAACTTTGGCTCGAGTGGGAAGCAACAACTGCCCGAATCAACCCCGTCCGCGCCCGCAGTTGCTGCCTCTTCATCCTCCTCAGCCGCTGCTCCTGTCTCCGCCGCCCACATCACCACTCCCGCCGCCACACGAACAAAGAAAAACTGGCTACCCATCGCCGCCGCCGCTCTCATCCTCATCGCGGTTGTCGGCGGCATCTACTTTTTCCTCTCCCACCGCCGCACCCAGGCCCTCACCGGCAAGGATTCCATTCTCGTCGCCGATTTCGTGAACACCACCGGAGACTCCGTCTTCGACGGCACTCTCAAGCAGGCGCTCGCTGTCCAGCTCGAGCAATCTCCCTACCTCAACATCGTTCCCGACCAGACCGTCCGCAAAACTCTTCAGTTCATGGGCCGCCCCGCCGATGAACGCGTCACTGGACCCGTCGCCCGCGAAATCTGCGAGCGCGAACAGATCAAAGCTCTCCTCAGTGGATCCATCGCATCCCTTGGCAGCCAGTACGTCATCGCACTCGACGCCACCAACTGCGCTACCGGAGATTCCCTGGCCCGCGAGCAGATCACTGCCGCCTCCAAGGAAGGCATCCTCGCCGCTGTCGGAAAAGCTGCCTCCAGCATCCGCGAAAAACTCGGCGAGTCTCTGGCCTCCATTCAAAAATTCGATACTCCCGTCACCGAGGCCACTACTTCCTCGCTCGAAGCTCTCAAAGCCTACGCCGCGGCAGACGTCATTCGCAACGGCGGCGGCGAAACCGAATCCATTCCCCAGTTTCAGCACGCCGTTGAACTCGACCCCAATTTCGCCATGGCGCACGCCCGTCTCTCCGCCATCTACTTCAATCTCGGAGAGGAAGACAAAGCGGTTGCCGAAGCCAGGAAGGCGTTCGATCTGCGCGACCGCGTGAGCGAGCGCGAGCGCTTCTACATTGACGATCACTATTACACGACGGGTGGAGACATCGAAAAAGATAAGGAAGACCTGGAACTCGCCATCCGCACCTACCCAAATGATTCCAGCGCCTACGCCAATCTCGCGCTCATTAACAATCTTTTTTACGGGCAGTATGAGAAGGCCATTCAGTTAGGAAACGAATTCAGCCGCCTGGAACCGGGCGCGCCTTTCGGTTACGAGCACACAGCCCAACCCTATATGGCGCTGAACCGTTTCGAAGAGGCGCGATCCACCTTGCAACGCGCGATCGACAACAAGGCCGATAATCTTTTCATACACGATTCGCTTTTTGACCTCGCCTTTCTGAACAACGACGCCGATGGAATGCAGCGCGAGATGAAATGGGCCGAGGGCAAGCCTTCTCAATATTCCCTCCTGAGTGAAGCTGCCTCCGCCGCTGCTGCCCGTGGTCAATTCCACAAGGCCGAGGAGCTCATGCAGCGCTCGGTTCAGGCGACAGACCAGCTCGGATTCAAGGAAACCACCGCTGACACGAAAGCATCTTTCGCGTTTGTCGAAGCCCTGGTCGGAAACTTCGACAAGGCGCGCGAACTGGCGAATCAAAGTGCCGCGCTGGCCCGGGCGCGCAGCAACCTGGTATTCGCTTCGCAGGCCCTCGCACTCGCCGGAGACTCCACCCATCCCCAATCGACGCTCGAGGAACTCGAGAAACGCTTCCCCTCTGACACTCTTCTAAGGAATGTCGGCATGCCCACGGTCGTCGCCCTGGTCGCCATCGATCGCAGGCGCCCGGATGAAGCTATCGCCGCTTTGCAGTCAGCGACGCCGTACGAAATGGGAAATGCCCTCGCGATGGGACCGTTGTATGTGCGTGGGCTGGCCTACCTCGAGGCCAGGCGCGGAGCCGAAGCTGCCGCCGAGTTTCAAAAAATCGTCGACCATCGCGGAATCGATCCCCTCGGCCTTGAGCATCCGCTCGCGCATTTGGGATTAGGCCGCGCTTACGTGCTGACCGGCAATACCGCTCAGGCCAAATCTGCCTATCAGGATTTCTTCGCCGACTGGAAAGATGCCGACCCCGACATACCCATCCTCAAGAGCGCCAAATCCGAATACGCCAAGCTGCCCCTGCAATGAAGCCCCTAGGAACTAGGTTGACGCGCTGCTTAATCAAGCGCTGTCATCCTGAGCGAAGCAGCAAGTTCCTAATCTCATCCTTAAAGCAATGTCATCCTGAGCGGAGTGAGGCGCACGCCGAACGTAGTCGAAGGACCCCGCGCTCCTCGCCATCTCCACCGGCTCGGCAAGAAATTCTCTGAACCCAGCACCACCCTTTCGCTCCCGCCCTCGAATCGCTCCTGAATGATTAGTAACTCAACGATTAAATGACTCAATGACTCAATGTCTCAAGACAACCGACTCCATCACTCTCTCAAACACCGGCGTCATCAACTCCAGATCCACCTCCGGCGAGACGAACACCATATAAATCACCATCCCCTTTGTCCCTTGCACGGCCACCAACCGCACACGCTCTTTCAACGCCTTCCCGTCTTCCTTGATCGCCGACGCCCCCACCCAATCCACCCTCCTCGCCGCGCGTCCATTCAGCGTGAATGCCTGCGGGCTGTTATACGTCGTCAGCTCCGGATTGCTCTCTTTCAAGTCGCTCTGCAGCTCTCGAAATGCCTCATCCAGATCGTTCGTTCTGCTCGTCGGCTGGAATCCGCTCACAATGACCCCATACGCCGTCACCCCTCCGGCCACGCCTCCTTTCGGCCAGAACGACACGCTCGAACTCGCATCCCCCTTCAGCTCCCAATCCGCCGGATAGCTGAGCGTGTACGCCGAATGTTGAAACGTCCTCCAGTCGCTGCTCTCAATACTCTTCGCATCCAGTCGTTCCAGCTTCGCCGTCTCGCCACTATCGCTGCTGGTCGATCCCTCCGTCGCGCTCAAATTCTCCAGCGACTTCTTCGCCGCCACAAACTCCTCGCTGTCTCCTGTCTTATATTTCTCCGGAGGAAACCGCGAAAGTATCTTCCGCACATTCTCCGCCCGGTCTCCCGGATCCGGATGCGACGCCAGAAACGACGGCCCGCTGCTCTTCCCCTGCTCTTTCTTCAGCTTCAGAAAAAACGTCACGCACGCTTCCGGATCGTACCCCGCGTCGTACATGATCTGCGCGCCCACCATGTCCGCCTCCACCTCCGCGTCGCGCGAGTACTTCATAAACACCGATCCCGCCGTCAGCGACATCCCCATCTGCGCCAGCGAGCCTCCAATCCCTCCCACCGTCGCTCCCAGCACGCTCCCCAGAATTGCCAGCGGAATCTGCGCCTTCATCTGCCGGCTCGCCTGCCGCGCCGAGTGACGCATCACCACGTGCGAGATCTCGTGTCCCATCACGCCCGCCAGCTCGGGCTCATTCGCTTTCGCGATCAATCCCGTGTGCACGTAGATCGGTCCGCCAGGCAGCGCAAACGCGTTCACCGACTTCTCGTTCACCACCTTGAACGTGTACGGAAACTTATATCCCGGAGCCTTCGCCGCCAGCTCCATCCCCAGCTTGTTCACATATTTCGATAGTGGATGATCCGCCGGCAATATCTTCAGCTTCTTCTCGATCTCCGCCTTCCCCTTCTGCCCGAGTTGAATCTCCTGCTCAATCGTGTATCCCCCCGCCGAAGGATTCTCCGTCACCCGCCCCTTCTTCGGATCCGTATTGGCCAGCGTCGCGTAGCTCAGCAAACACAGCAGCCCGACCACCTCCACGAATCTTTTGCCTTCTGACCAGGTCATTGCTGTGCTCCCCGTCGAAACCAGACTCTATCCAATCGCCTTTCCCTCAGCATCGTTATAGCATTTCCCCTCGTATTCAACGCCGTCAACGTCATCGCCACCCGGATGCCCCACCCTAAAATCGCGCTCTTTGCGATTTAGGGTGGGAACTTCTCTCCCGGCTCCTCACGGCCTTCCTTAGCCGTAATCACCCTTTTTCGCATCTCCAACCCGGACCACGGCCGCCGTTCTAAAATCGTTGGTCCCGAGATTGAAGTTCCGGAGATCGCATCCATGATCCACGACGTTTCCGTTCCCATCACTAGCGCCATACCGGTCTGGCCCTCCGACCCGCCCGTCAACCTTACCCCCACCCCTCACCTCGCGCGCGACAATAGCCATACCGTGCGCATCACGAAAATCGAAATGGGTTCTCACACCGGCACGCACATCGATGCCCCCTGGCACATGATCGAAGGCGGTCGGACCCTCAACCAGATTCCGCTCGAAACTCTGCTCGGACCCGCCTCCGTCTTTGAAATCCTCCACGCACCTTCCATCTCCCGTGCCAGTCTCGAAAAACTGGACTTTTCCGGCGTCCGCCGAGTTCTTTTCAAAACCGAGAACTCCCGGCACTGGAATGACGCCAGCTTTTACGAGCACTTCGTCTATCTCGAGCCTGAAGCCGCGGAATTTCTCGTCGAACGCGGCGTCCAACTGGTGGGCATCGACTATCTTTCCATCGACCAATTCAAATCCGAAAGCCATCCCTCGCACTTCGCGCTTCTCCGCAGGAATGTTGTCATCATCGAAGGATTGAATCTGAGCCGCGTAGAACCCGGGAAATATCACATGACCGCCTTGCCCCTGAATCTCCAAGACGTCGATGGGGCGCCTACCCGCGTGATCCTCACTGACGACCAGAAATCCGATTGATCAACTGACCGCGGCGCAAGCGGGCGCAATCGCTCCCAGACGCTCCGCGATGCGAACCTCCATGCTCGAGATCGTCCTCCCCCGCCTTCACGATTGCGTCCGTCTCTGGCAAGAACAGACCATAGGGCGCTCGAGTGTAAAGTGGATTTGCCGCCCGCCGCGGCAAAGTCGGGAATACCTTGCGAGGCCATTTGCCGTGCTCCGCCTATAATTCAACCCATGAACATGCAAGATGTTCACCTCCGTCTCTGGGAGGAGCACACCAGGCACGAATTCGCTACCCGGGATACCGACGCCACGCTCGCAACCATGGTTGACGACGCCTATGTAAACCATGTTCCAGTGATGACCGGTGGCCGTGGCAAGGCGGCTCTCCGCCGCTTTTACTCCCGCGATTTCATCCCCAGCATGCCTCCCGACACAACACTGACCCCGATTTCGCGTACCGTCGGCGAGAATCAAATCGTGGATGAGATGATTTTCAGCTTTACTCACAGCCAGGAAATGCCGTGGATGTTGCCAGGCATTGCTCCGACCCATCGGCGCGTTGAGGTGCCGCTCGTTGCCATTGTGCATTTCCGCAACGACAAACTCGCCCACGAGCACATCTACTGGGATCAGGCCTCCGTCCTCAAGCAGATTGGTTTACTCCAAGACCCGAATCTGCCAGTCTTTGGGGCGGAAACAGCACACAAAATGACGAATCCTGACGTTTAGGGCCTCCGGCTGACGCCACCTGAGTGTAACCGGCATTTTTCACCGGTTGAGGACCAGTTTCCCGGTTTGCCAACAACCGCTGAAAGAGGTTCAGGCCTCAAGTGCCTCGCCATCTGCCGAGCGAACCAGTCTGGGCCGATATTTTCCACCGAAGTGCAGGTCTGTTCGACTTTTGTTAGTTAACTATGATTAACTACAAAGAATCAGCCGCGTTTAATGCTCCAGCGCTGGATAGGCGGGCTGATCGTGGGGTTCAACATGTTGTTCCGACGTTGCTTGGCAGGAATCTCTATTCTTTGTCTCCTGTCTGTGTACGCATTGGGCCAGGGCGAGACCACGAGCGCCATCCAGGGGCAGGCGACGGATTCCAGTGGGGCGGTGCTTTCCGGGGCCACAGTGACGGTCACAAGCCTTGATACGGGGTCGAAGCGTACCGTGAACACAGACGAGGCGGGCCGATTCAATTTCCCACAGCTAAAGCCCGGCGCATATAAGGTCGAAATCGAGGCGCGTGGTTTTGAGCCGCAAACAGCGGACAATGTGTTTTCAGGTCTCGGCCAGAAGCAGACCGTGAATTTCACCCTGAAGATCGCTCATTCAAACCAAGTCGTCGAAGTGAACTCGGAAGCTCCCATTATCAATCCCAGCAACGCCAACACTTCGACAACCCTGGATGCCCCTGCGCTCGAAGACCTCCCGAATCCCGGCGGAGACCTGACGTATCCCTTACAGTTCGCTTCCGGTGCGCTTATCAATACGGCGGGAAGCAGCAATGATTTCGTGGGCGGCAGCAATGGCTACGGCAATGTGGAATTCAATGGCTTGCCCGCTCTGTCGAACGGTTACATCGTGGACGGACTGGAAACCAACGACCCGCTCACGAACCTCAACAGCGGACTCTCGACCAATCTCGTCTTGGGGCTGAATTCAATCTCAGAAGTGACCGTCAATACGCTCTCGTATTCCGTGGATCAAGGAAGGTACGGAGCGTCGCAAGTTAACTATGTGACGAAATCGGGCTCGAATCAGTTTCACGGGAACCTGTATGAACTGTGGAACGGATCGGTCCTCAACGCGGCGGACTATTTCACGAATGCCACGCCTGGCAACCACAAGCCGCGTTCGACGGTAAATCACTTTGGAGGCAGTTTGGGCGGCCCGATCGTTCACGATAAATTGTTTTTCTTTTTTGACAGCGAGTGGGTGCGTATTGCTTTGCCCATCGTCACCCCTGTCACGGTTCCAAGCCCCGCATTCCAGCAGTATGTGTTGCAGCAGCTTCCGCTTGGCGGAGTTGATCCAATTACCGGATCGACCTATGCGCCGCAGCCGCAGTCCGTCGTCTCTTTCTACCAGGAGAATATCTTTCCCCTCTACAGGAACACGAGCGGAGTGCCGTTGACGGTGTTGGGGTGCCCGTTCAACTCCGATGGTTCATCGGCTTCTGGCGCGATACCGAATGGCGATGGCTGTGCCAACCGCCAAAGCGTTTCTCATTCCAGCGACGACCACGAGCAGGTGCAGACGGCAAGAATCGACTACAACATCGACAAGAACGACACAACGTGGTTTCGCTTTCAAGCTGACACCGGACTACAGGCGGCCTGGACGGACCCGATCAATCCATTGTTCAACGCTATTTCACCGCAGCCGCTCTACTCATTTGCAGCGGGCTACACGCATGTCTTTTCACAGAATCTGGTCAACTATTTCAACCCGGCGTTTTCGTGGTATTCGAGTCTGTTCGCGCCCAGTAATTTTCAGCAGACATTGGCAGCGTTCCCCATTGTGCTAGAGGGCAGCGGAGCGAATGCCCCATTCACGACAATCGGCGGTCTGGATAACACCTGGCTCCAGGGAAGGAAGGCATCACGGTTTTTTATCAACGACAATCTGGCCTGGAATCGGGGAGCGCACGAGATCAGGATAGGGACGAACACTCGAATTTTCCGCCTCAACGACTTCGATTTCGGCGAGGGCACAGTACCTCTTGTCACCTATACGGACTTGCCGCAGTTCATCCATGGCGTGGCATCCACGGCTGCGAAGACATTCCCCACGAATGAGAATGAACCATTCAACTTCCTAAATGTCGATCTGTATGCGCAAGACACGTGGAAGGTTACGAAAAAGCTGACGTGGACGATTGGTATCCGCGACACGTTCAATTCAAACCCGCTGAATCCGCACAATCAAGTGGCACGCCTTCGCGGATCGTTCGACTCGATCGCGCACGATGTGAATCAGCCACTCAGCGATGCCATTCAGACGCATCTTGAGAATCTGTTCTCGTCCACGCCGGTGGCGATCCTGCAACCAAGAACGGCCGTTGCATGGCAGATCCAGCCGAAGACTGTGCTGCGGACGGGTTTCGGATTGTTCAGCGATCTCTTACCGGGAACGGTTGCCGATCTGATCGGGATGAATCCGCCATACGTACAGACATTCGAAGGCGGTCTCTTAGGAACCGTTGGAGGTACGGCAATCGTTCCGTCGACGCCGAACAATTTAGTACCGGACAGCGCGGTCGATGCGACCATTGCCGCCAATCACAGATTCAGTTCCGGTTTTGCGCAGGGGCAATCGAGTCTTCCTCCCGTTGCCATCACGGCCGTCCCCAGTGGCACACTGCACGCGCCCTACTTCATGCAGTGGAGCCTCGGTGTCGAGCACCAGATCGGGACGACAGCCAGCTTCCGGGCTCAATACGTCGGCACCCGCGCCGTGGATCAGCCTTACACGACGCAGGTCAATGGCTACCAAACCGTCTGCAATGGATGTTTTTCGCCCTTTCCGTATATGCAGCCGACCGATTCTCGTTTCGGCGCAGTCACGCAATTCGCGACTGGGGCCAACAGCCACTACAACGGGCTGCAATTGACTGCGATGAAAAGAATGGCTCACGGGCTGCAAGGACAGGTCAACTACACGTGGAGTCATTGTCTGGACACGGTCTCAAACGGCGGCTTCCTTCAATTTTCAGCCGGAGGAATTTTGTCGCCTTTGCCAGGAGAGTTGGCGCGCGATTACGGCAACTGCGACTATGACATTCGCCACAATTTAACGGGGCAGTATGTATACGAGCTTCCTTTGAAAGTGCGCGACCAGTGGCTCGGATACGCGATGAACGGTTGGCAACTGTCCGGCACCGCCTTCTGGCACAGCGGAGTTCCATTCTCAGTTCTCAGCACGCCTTATTCGGCAAACGGACAAGGAATTGTGCAGGGCAGCGGCCCGCAGTTCGCGAGCATGGTCCCTGGAGTCGACCCCTATTGCCGTCACTGCAACATCGCGGATGTCACGCAGCCGGGTACAGTCCAGTGGCTGAATCCGGACGCATTCGCTTCCGCGGTCGACCCAAGCACCGGAGCTTGCAACGGCGGCAACAATCCGCAAAATTGTCAGTTTGGAAATCTCGCGCGCAATGCTTTGCGCGGTCCAAATTTCGTATGGAGCGACTTCTATCTCACGAAGTGGTTCCCAGTAACCGAGCACGTAAAGGTGCGTTTCGATGCGCAGTTCTTCAATGTCTTTAACCATCCGAACTTCGCCCTCCCAAGCATGGTGTTAGCGGGCATCCCGGGCAAGCCGTCCACGCAAACAGGCTTCGGCGCACTTACCTATACCACCTCGCCACCAACGGGTCTCTTGGGAGTGGGGTTGGGAGGAGACAGCAGTCCACGCATGATCGCCTTTCAACTCCGCCTCGAATTCTAGGGGAGAATCCTAAATGGTCTTTGCTGTTGGGATATGCGATCGAACGGGCGGTCAACTGTCGAACCCCGCCGTCTTCTGCGAGAATCTTCTCCTCCAGCAGCGCCTGCGCCACTGCGAGATCCTCTCCCCCAACTCTCTACTCCCGATGATTTCAAAATGATTTCTACCTGAGGCTTGCCCAATAAAAAAGCGCGGCCACAGCCGCGCTCTCAACGCTTTTCAAGGACTAAATGATCAAATGACTAAACGATTCGATACTTCATCCATGTCATCCTGAGCGAAGCCGGAATTTCACGGAGTGAAATTTCGGCTGAGTCGAAGGACCCCGCGTCCCCACAACCATCTCCTCCGGCTCCGCGAGGAGTTCTCTCAACCGGCCTATTTGTGTGCAGATCGAACACCGAACCAGCGACTGAGGGCTAAAAATGCGCGGCCGCAGTCGCGCTCTCAACGCTTTTCGATGTCAACAAGAAATGCTCTCTTTCATTTTTGAGGCCACCACCCCGCCAACTTCTTGCACTTTATATCTCCCTCCAATCCAGCAGCTTAGCCCCAATCGTGTGACTTTCCCTATTGACACGCTTCCCTAATCCAAAACGAAAAATCGAGCTCTCGCTAAGTTATTGACAATAAATATTTTGCCAGCAACTCTTTATTCTTCAAAGATTTGCCCGCCTATCCTCAATTAAAAATTAAATCTTTGATTCTAAAAGATCGGCATAACGGGGGTGTTTTGCCCTCAGAGAATCGCTCGAAGACCACTCGATGACCCGATCTCGCTATGCACTACACTCTCGTACCAATCTCGGAAGAAAATTCCCAATCTCCCTCCCTTCTCACGATAAGATCAGAAGAAATTCCCCTGAACGCCCAGCGCGAGCAAATATCCAGCGCCGTTAAATCGCTAGGAAACTGTGTCCCAAGTCGTCGCCATCCCCGAACCTGAGATCGATCGCTGGCCCGATCCGCCTCGCCTGCTTGTCGAGTGGTCTTCTCCCTGGGAAGACTTCAAGAGCGCATGGCGTCCCGCGTTGCAGCGCTCGCCGAAAGCCCTCGCCGGCGAAGCTCCGGTCGGAATCTTTCCTTATCGCGGCATCCTCGCCGCCTGGTTGCTCGAATGTCTGCTGATCATCCTCGTCATCGTTCTGCCCGGAGAACTTGCGACCTTGCGACCAGCTGTGCCTCCTCCGCTCCAGAAGTGGGATGTCATCTACTACTCGGGCGATGAATTGCCCCAGACCGCCGATCGCGGTGGCGCCGAATCTGGCGCTTCCGGACGCTCGGGAGGACGACAGGCTCGCCATCGCACCCAGACGATTCGTGTGGCGCGTGGTGATCAGCCCAGCGAGAAGGTAGTCGACGCTCCCAATATCAAACTCCCGCACAGCGATGCCGCCGTCGCCAACCTGCTCGCCTTCAAGCCGACTCCCGGACCTCCTCCCGTTGAAGGCGCTCGCTCCGCCATAGCCGCCCCGCTCACCAATCCGATTCCGCCCACTCCCGAACTCCAGGCACAGGCCAATCGTGCCCAGAGCCTGAACCAGCTCGTCGCCCCGCCCGCTCCAGATGTGGCGCGCTCTAACTCGCGCACCTCACCGGCATTGAATCCCACACTCGTCGCGCCCGCGCCTGACGTAACCGCGAGCAAGACGCGATCCTCGAATGCGCTGCAGCAGTCCGTGGTCGCGCCCGCGCAGGATGTCACATCCGCCAGAACACGCTCATCCAATCCCCTGCAGCAATCGGTCGTAGCGCCTGAGCAGGATGTCGCGCGCGATCTGGCCAGTTCGCGCACCTCCCTTTCGCAGACGGCCAACGTAGTCGCACCCCCGGTTTCAGCGCCCATCCGTGATTCCTCGTCCATGGCCAAGCTTTCGTTGCCGCAACAGGCGGTAATCGCACCGCCTCCTTCCCAGGTGAGTCGCGACCTCAATAGCTGGGGACGCACGAATAGCGGCAACATACGGTCCCAGCCGGTCGCACCTCCGCCCTCCGATATCGGAGGAAGCGCCGCGGGCTCGCGATCGGGTTCTTCGCGCTCCGCCGGCGGAGCTGGAATGAATGCGCAAGTCGTGCCACCTCCCGCGAGCCTTGGCGGACAAGGGAACGAAAGCAGCGCCAGCGGCGGAATCGCAGGTGGGCGCTCAAACGGAACTCAGCTCGCATCCGCTGCCGTTGTTCCTCCTCCTCCCGGACTTGGCGGAGGCAAAGAACTCTCTGGTAGTGGTCGCGGCAACAAGGGCAAAGGCACCGGCTCGCCACTTGATATGGGATCTGCCGTCGCGCCTCCAGCCAACGCCGGCGGAAACTCTGCCGGTCAGGGCGTCGTGATGTCCAGCTCACCCGGCAAGGCGGTCGGAGTACCGAACTCCAGCGGTGGCGCGATCGCCATGTCCCCGACTGGCACCTCAACCACGGGATTGGGCGGAGCCGGTGGCGGCAGCGGCATTGGCCACGGCAACGGCGGCTCCGGCAGCGGCCTGACTGGGACCGGATCCGGCGCCGGTCGCACCGGAATCGGCAAAGGCTCCGATCCTACCGCCCACGGCGGCATCTCGCCCTATCCGGGTCAAGGTGGAACTGGCAACGGCGCCAGCAACCCGGCCATGCCCAACACATCGATCGAAGGTGGAACGACCACCGTCAATCTCCCCAGCTTTGGGACCGACGGCGAAGGCGATCTCCGCAACGGCCCGGGGCATTCCTCCGTGAAGGACCGGGGCGCGCTCGGCTATACAGTGAAGGCGACCTCAGGTTCCGGAGGCGTCTTCGCTCGCTACGGCCAGCTGAAGGGCGACAACTACTCCATCTACATCGATACATCGCTGGGAACCGCAGTCATGCAGTATGTGGATTCGGACTCCACCACCCGCTCCTATGCAGTGGACCTGACAGCTCCCGTACCCATCCGCGATGAACTGCCCCAGGGACTACACCCGGCACGGGTGGTCTTCGCCTGTCTCCTTTCCCGCGACGGCGAGCTGAAGAATTTGCGCGTGCTCGAGTCGGAATCGCCGATTGCCACTTCGAAAATATTGGCGGCGCTGCACAATTGGAAGTTCCGTCCTGCGTTTCGCGGAGATGAGCCGGTCGAAGTGAATGCATTTTTGGGGTTTGGGGTAGACACGAGGTAAGGCATCGGGTAATTCGTCCTTCGTCCCTGGTCCTTCATCGTTCGGCGTTTAGTCCTTCGTCCTTTGTGCTTCGGAAAATCTCGGCGTGCGTGACGGCACAGCGCACGAAGGACCAATAACGAAGGACTAAGGACGCGGATCACCCGATGACCCGATCACCCGATTTTCTTCACTCGCAAATCCGCCCCCGTCATCTCCCCCGGTTCTCCAACTCCTAACATTCCCAGAATTGTCGGCGAAATATCGCGCAAGGAGCCGTTGGGCTTGAGTTCGTATTGCTTGGTGTCTTCGCTGATCATGAGAAAGGGCACGGGATTCGTGGTGTGCGCGGTGTGCGGTCCGCCAGTTGCGGGGTCGATCATGAGCTCGGCGTTGCCATGATCGGCGGTGATTAGTATCGCTCCGCCCTTCGCGCGCACCGCCCTCTCAACTTCTCCGAGGCAGGCATCGACGGCTTCTACGGCTTTGACCGTCGGCTCCATTTTGCCCGAGTGGCCGACCATATCAGCGTTGGCGAAGTTGGCAATGACCACGTCGAAAGCCCCGTCAGTCGCGCCTTTCACTATGGCCTCGGCGACTCCAGCGGCGCTCATCTCGGGTTTGAGATCGTAAGTCGCGACTTTGGGCGATGGGATGAGCACACGATCTTCGCCAGGAAATGGCTGCTCGACGCCTCCATTAAAGAAGTAAGTAACGTGCGCATACTTCTCGGTTTCGGCGACGCGGAGGTTGCGCATGTTCTGCGCTGCCATGACATTCGCAAGAATATTGGCCATCGACTCGGGGGGAATAACGATCGGCAAGGCGAAGTTCTTGTCGTATTGCGTCATGCAGACGTACTTGAGATTCTTCGGCGCGCTGTCACGCGGAATGACGGCATCGAGATCGGCCGCACCCGGAAGATCGCTGCCGCCTTTGGCATTGAGTCCGCTGGTGCGGCACAGAGAGCGCGTGATCTGCCGAACGCGGTCCGCGCGGAAGTTGAACGAGATGCAGGAATCTTCGTCGCTGATTTTGGCGATCGGCTCGCCGCGAGTGTCGGTGCAGACGAACGGAACGATAAATTCGTCGGTGACACTCTTGTTGTAAGACTCTTTCACTCCATGCACTGCATCAGTGAATTTAGCGGCCTCCCCGTTGCCGTGGACCATCGCGTTGAAGGCTTTGAGATTGCGCTCCCAGCGGCGGTCGCGATCCATCGCGTAGTAGCGGCCATTGACCGTGGCGATCTTGCCGGAGTTGTACTCGCGCATCTTCTGCTGCAGAAGTTCGAGATAGCCGGCGCCGCTGGTGGGAAGCGTGTCTCGTCCATCCATGAAGGCATGAACGAAGACGCGCTCCACGCCTTGCTGCTTGGCCATTTTGAGCAGCGCGTGGAGATGCTCCTGACGCGAATGCACGCCGCCATCGGAGACGAGTCCGAACAGATGCAGATTGCGGCCGCCGGAGCGCGCGTGCTTCATGGCATCAACGAGGACGGGATGGGAGAAGAATTCTCCGTTCTGGATCATCAGGTCGATGCGAGTGATATCCATGTGCACGATGCGGCCGGCGCCGATATTAAGATGGCCGACTTCGCTGTTGCCCATCTGGCCTTCGGGCAACCCAACGAATGGACCGCTGGTGTGAATCAGCGTGTTCGGATAGTCGCGCAGCAGCCGATCGTAGGTCGGCTTGCGAGCCTGCGCGATGGCGTTGGCATGAGGATCAGCGCGATATCCCCAGCCGTCGAGGATGATGAGGACGAGAGGTCTGGGACGGGACAAAATCAAGCTCCTGGCTGTTGGGTCTTAGGTGTTAGGTTTTAGCAAATTCAAATTCATTGCCGCGGATTGCGCGG
>DATJNC010000056.1:0-25706 GCA_035508395.1 Terriglobales bacterium
AGCCAGCGCCGCACCATCATCGAAGGCTCCGAGGAGTGGTCCATCCTCTACCGCAAGTACTACAACGAGGAAGTCAAGAAACTCGGCGTGTAGCGCCGGACTCCAGTCATCAAAAACTCAAATTTTTGTGTCTTCGTTGCCGGGTTAAGACAGCTAGCTTCGGCCCGAACCCTTGGCGTTTTTTTAGTGTAATCGCCCGATTTGTCCAGTTGACTTACGGCTGCCTTCCACCGTGCCGTTTCCGTCGGGCAATCTGGCATTTTGCTGAAGATTTGCCGGTACCCCGATCTACTGCCCAAACTTTTCTACCACCCTCGGGGCCGCTGGCAGAAATCGACAACGTGGCGCCCAAAACCGGGCGTTCCCGGTGTCACCGGCATCACCATTCGTGGACGTAATTTGGGTCATCGATCGGGTCGTCAGCGGCAACGTACTTAGGGTTTTGTTGTCGCATTTGTCGCGAGGTCGTGACGCGAGAGAAGACCGCCTTGCACACAATAGAGTAAGTCGAGTGGTCGATGTCATCACAAAGTGCGTCGGCGCGCGCCCAGCTTTCTTTGTCGTCCCTTTTTCGCAACGACATCGCTGTCGCGAATGTATTCAGTTGACGACAGTCCTCAGCCAGAGAGGGATCGTGAATCTGCGTGCACTCGCTAGGGTTCTGCAAAACAGGAATGAGCGCAATATGTGAACCGATAGGGAAACCCATTGCGCGCTGCATGGCCCCCCAGTGAGAAAAATATTGGTCGGGCACGCCCCGCCAAAGGGCAACAGGGAAATAGCGAGTTCTACCGTGCTCGTCCGCACCCAACCGGATAGGCCATCCGTTTGCCCGAGTTTGGTTCGAGCCAATACCGCCGCCGCACGACGCAACCATCTCGGCATCAGGGTCAGTCACCCTCACCCAAAACCGGTCGAAGCCTAGCAGAGGGGGGCCTGCTTGGATGGAGGGTGGCAAGAAGAGGACGCCCAAAACACCAGTTCGCGACATCTTGGTCGCTAGGATCTCCCGGCCAATGCTCTCTATCTGTAAGCACACTCTCATGCCGGAAACCGGCTTGCCTGTGATTGCGTCCTTGACGACAGTAATAACAGGCGGGGAGACTCGTACAATGTCACAGGCGTAGAGCCCTCCGAGGAATGCAGTGACCAGTAGCGCTGAACCGACGTGCCATGGCCGAATCCTACGTACCTGTGCCCCCGATTTCCATGTCGAAAACAGCATATTCTGCACTAAACTCTCGCATTCTCGCCCCGTCAAGGTTACTCCGGGCATCCGCGGGAGGATCGCCTCCATCGTCGACACTCACTCGTCTCTCGCCTACAAGGTGCCGTGACAACATAGCTGTTGCAAAATCCTGATCTCTAACAATGTCGGCGGTGTCAAGGTATGCCTGGGTATGCCTAGCCCAAGCTCTGGTGCGACCTCATAAAGATAGTGTTTTCTCCGTGCCTCCGTGTCTCCGTTGTGAAAAGCCTTCCTCGGCGGCTCGGCGGTGAGGTTCGTTGCTCCTAGCCAGCAGCTAGGAGCTAGCAGCTGCTTTTTGGCGGTGTCAGAAACCTCACAAATTCCCCGTGACCACCCTCACAGACCTTCCATCCCAACCCACGCAACAATATCCACGCTCGGCCACGCGCCAAGCGTGTGTCCGCTCCAGAGCGCGGGTGTTCTCGCCCGGAGGCTTGTTAACTCTTTGATAAACGAAAAGGATCCAGAATAATTCGCGGAAATTCCTCGAATTTTCCGCCCGGAATGTCTACGAAAGTAGGCTAGGAAATGGGCCAAAAGCGCAGTTTTCGAAGTTAAGTCCTTATTTTGGAAGACTTTGAAGATAAATCATTGTATCCAAAGGTTTTACGCGAGATTGGGGTGGGGGGGGAGGGGGTATCCCCTGTTATTTTTCTGGTAACTAACTGCCCTCATGGAAGACTTCTCTCTTCCTCTGTCGGCCGATTCCTACGGTTGGCGAAAATCGCCCTAAACACCTTCGATCGCGCCAACCTCGCTATAGTGGACGAATGCGTGGGCCTCTCACCTCCATCAAAGCTCAACCCGCCATAGCGAGCCGAACGTCTGGATTGTCGATGCCTGGGTCGTCGATGATTAGATCGTCGATGCCTGGGTCGTCAATGCTTGGATCGTCTCCCAAACTCCGATTGCGCCGCGCTCTCTTTCCCATCGCGATCCTCGCGCTTCTTACTCTCTCCTGCTTCGCCGCCAGGAAAAAAGAACAGCCCATCCTCCACCACGTCGGTTTCAGTTTCCGCCAGTTCCACGCGCCGCAGAGCCCGGCAGGTGAAGATTACAACTGGCGCGGCTCGAAGGAGAACACTCTCGACGGAGTCGTCTGGTATCCGAGCGAAGATCCCACCAACGAGAAGGAGCAACTCGTCGGCCCTCCCGATGCGCCTATTTTCTCCGCTGGCCTCGCCGCCAAAGACGCCACCATCGCCCCCAGCTTCAGCAAGTTTCCTCTCATCGCCCTCTCCCACGGAACCGGAGGCAGCGCCCTGCAAATGGCTTGGCTCGGCACTTATCTCGCCTCGCGAGGCTACATCGTCGTCGCCGTCAATCATCCCGGCAATAACGCCGTCACCGGTTACACCACGCAGGGATTCATTGAAGGTTGGGAGCGGGCAAAAGACATCAGCACCGCGATCACCGACATGCTTGCGGACTTCCGTTTCGGCGACAAGATCGATCCCGATCGTATCGGAGCCGCCGGTTTTTCTTACGGCGGTTACACGATGATGGAACTGGCGGGCGCAACGACTGACGTAAGCCGCGTTCTCAGTTGGTGCGATCGGGTGAAAGACAGATGCAATCCGCCCGAGATGCCCGACCTGATGGAGAAATTCAAAGCGATCGAACAGCAGCCCGACGTTCAGAAGTCATTGCAGCACGCTGGCGATTCCTATCGCGATCCGCGCATTCGCGCCGTCTTCGCCATCGCTCCCGCGGTTGCGGCGGCCTTTACGCCCGAGAGCCTGCACAAGATCTCAATTCCCGTGGAGATCGTCGCCGGCGCGGCCGATAAGATCGCTCCTCCTGCTGAAAACGCGCAATTTTTCGCCGCCAATATTAGAGATGCAAAGCTGACGATACTTCCCGGAGGCGTCGCGCACTACACCTTCCTCGACGTTGGCACTGACGCCGGAAAGAAGCAGTTTCCGCAATTGTTCGTGGATAATCCAGGAGTCGACCGCGAGTCGATTCACAAACAGGTCGCCGAATTGGCAGCCGACTTCTTCGACCAACAACTCGCACCGCAAAAGAAGAAGCGCTAGATGCTATCGCCCTCCTCTGTGCTCTCCGTGGTTGACGCTTTTTCCCCGAACTACTTCCCGAACTCGACTTCTGGCATCTTTAGCACGTCGTCTTGATGTTCCTTGCCCGTGATCCCAATCGCATCGAGCTTCCTCGCGATCGGCTGCACATCCTGCAGAATCCGCACCAGCGCTGCCGAAGTTGCTTCCTTGTCGCTGTTGTCCCCGTGTTCCCGCTGCAACAATTCCTCATACCAGCTCTTCGGACGCGGATAAACAACAAGATTCACATCCTCGCTGTCAGGTACGCCGATTGCCTTTTTCACCAACCTCAACGCCGTGTCATATCCACCCAACTCATCCACCAAGCCCAGATTCTTTGCGTCCTGTCCTGACCAGATGCGTCCCTTCGCAATCTCGAGCACCTTGTCCTTGGGAAGCTTGCGGCCATCCGCCACTTTCGACGTGAAGTCTACGTACACCCGATCCAGCCACGCCTCGAAGCGCGCCCACTCCGCAGGAGTGTAATCTTCGGTGCTCGTGAACATTGTCGCGTTATTTCCCTCGTGCACCTCATCGAACGTGAGCCCGATCTTGTCGAAGAAACCGGTCGTCAGCAGCTTTCCTCCCAGCACTCCGATCGAAGCCGTGATCGTTCCTGGCTGCGCGACAATCTTATCCGCCGCCATCGCCACGAAATAACCGCCCGAACCAGCCAGATCGCCCATAGAAACAATCACTGGTTTCCCCGCTTTGCGCGCATTCACCACTTCACGCCAGATCGCATCAGAAGCCACATACGATCCTCCCGGACTATCCACGCGGAACAGAATCGCCTTGATGTCCTCATCCTGCGTCGCCGCCCGTATCGCACCTGCCACTGTGTCCGATCCCATGCTTTGGTTGCCTTGCACCGGATCGTAGTCACTTTTCCCACGCGTCACCGCACCCACTCCAAACACCAGCGCGACCTTCTTCCCACGTTGGTGCGGACGGCCCGCTCGATCCAGGTACTTGTCGAGATAGAGAAGCTGTGCTCCGTTACCCGCTTTGCTCTTCACCTGCGCGTAGGTCTCGTCGCGGTAGGCAAGCCCATCCACTAGTCTCGCGTCAGCCGCCTCCTTCCCAAGATAAGGACCCGCATCCACAATCGACTGGAACTTATCCGGAGGAATTCCTCGTGCCTGGCAGATTCCATCTTTCATCTGGTTGAACCAGGAGTTCATGATCCCCTCCATCGCCTCCTTATGCGCTGGAGTGAACTTGGTCTCGGTATAGAAGTTGAGCGCGTTCTTGTACTCGTAACGGTGATCGCCGTGGAAGCTCATGCCCAGCTTGTTGAGCGTGCCCTTGATAAACGGCGACTGCATGAAGACACCCGTCAGCGCGACATCGCCAGACGGCTGCAGATAGATCTGGTCGAAAGCGGTCGCCAGGTAATACGCTCCATTGCCCGGCCCAAACTCACCGAATGTCTCCGAATAGGCGACCGCGAACTTCTTGTGGGCGCGGAATCGCGCCACTGCCTCTCGAATCTCCTGCGTTTCAGCCATGCCGATCGGAGCCGCTCCCACGCGAGCGATCATCCCGACCACACGATCGTCATCGGCTCCGCGATCGATCGCGTCGACCACGTCTCGGAGCGACATTTTCTCCGCCATGGTCAAACGTGCAATCGAGGTTTCCGGCACATCCTCCACCAAAGGCTGCTCGAAATCAGCCTCGAGGATTGTCTTCGATGGAACCTTCCCCTTCGCTCCAATCACTGCCACTAGGATGATGACCATCCCGATCAGCCAGAGAGCCCCGAGAATGGCCAGGAAACGCACGATGAGCTTGGACATTTAGTTTTCCTCCAACGAAGACGAGTTTACCCGAATGATATTACGAGGATGGACCGAGGGTTGTTCCGTTGACGGAATCTGAAGGATTTAGGAAAAGCTGGGAGGGACACGATACAAGCGCGCTCTGCGTGCTTCGCCCTCGCCCTTCGTTGTTCGCAAACCCGCGAAGGACGCTTTGGCTTCTCCGCCCTCTCTACTGTCGTGGTCTGGTAACCGCGCCCTCCGCAGCCGAAGTCACAAGAGCCGCATACTTGGCGAAGACCCCGGACTTATATTTCGGCGCGGGCGGCTTCCATTCCGCCATACGACGTGCAATTTCAGCATCGGAAACCTCCAGCTCCAATTTGCGAGCCTTTGTGTCGATGGTGATGCGGTCCCCTTCGCGAATGGCCGCAATCGGTCCGCCCAGCGCCGCTTCCGGAGCGACATGCCCGACCATGAGGCCGTGAGTCGCCCCACTAAACCGGCCATCGGTCATCAAAGCGACGCTCTCGCCGAGCCCCTCGCCGACAATGGCTGCGGTCACGCTCAGCATCTCCCGCATTCCCGGACCACCTTTCGGCCCTTCGTAGCGAATTACCACTATATCCCCCGGCCTGATCTGCTTCGACGTTACCGCTTTCATTGCCGCCTCTTCGGAATCGAACACTCTCGCCGGCCCTTGTTGTGACGGCCGCTCATGCCCGCTCATTTTGACCACTCCACCACCGGGAGCGAGATTGCCCTTCACTATCACGAGGCCTCCCGTAGCTTTCAGCGGCTTTTCCAATGGCGCAATCACCTGCTGCCCCGGCGTTTCTTTCGCCGCATTGGCCTCTTCAGCAAAGGTTTTGCCGGTAACCGTTAACGTCGATCCATCCACGTGCTTGCCCTCCAGCAAACGCTTGGCAAGCACCGGAATTCCTCCAGCCTCATCCACATCCGCCGCCACGTATTTTCCCGACGGCTTCAGATTCGCAAGCAGCGGCGTGCGTTCGCTGACCCGCTGAAAGTCATCGATCGTAAGCGCGCGACCGCTCTCGCGCGAACCAACTTTGTAGGAGCCTGTCTCGTCCGCGTCGCGATGACCATCGCTCTCCGAACCTAATTCCCGCGAGATGGCAAGCAGATGAAGCACCGCATTCGTCGAACCGCCGGTTGCCGCCACGCCGGCAATCGCGTTCTCAAATGCCGCGCGCGTAAGAATGTCGCTCGGACGAATACCTCTCTTCAGCAGATTCATCACGACCTCGCCGCAGCGGAACGCAACTTCATCCTTGCGCGGATCCATCGCCGGAATCCCGTTGAAACCCATTGGCGAAAGCCCGATCAGCTCCATCACCGTGCTCATCGTGTTCGCCGTATATTGACCTCCGCATGCGCCCGCTCCCGGGCAAGCGACATTTTCCAGTGCGAGCAGTTCCGCGTCGGTCATCTTCCCGGCCGCATTCGCGCCCACTGCTTCGAACACATCCTGAATCGTGACGTCTTTGCCGTGAAACTTCCCCGGAGCAATGGTGCCGCCATAGAGCACCAACCCTGGCAGATCCATGCGCGCCAGCGCCATCGCGCCAGCAGGAATCGTCTTGTCGCACCCAACAATGCAAACCGCCGCATCGAACAACTGGCCCCGGCACACCAGTTCGATCGAGTCCGCAATTACTTCGCGGCTCACCAGCGACGCCTTCATCCCCTCAGTCCCCATCGTCTCGCCGTCTGAGATCGCGATGGTGTTGAACTCCATTGGCGTGCCGCCTGCTGCACGAATGCCATCTTTTACTTTTTCGGAAAGCCGCCGCAGGTGGAAATTGCACGGCATTGTTTCGATCCACGTATTAGCGACAGCGATGATCGGCTTTGCAAGGTCCGCGTCCGTGAAGCCGATCGCCTTGTACATGGCGCGCGCCGGAGCCTGGTCGCGCCCGTCGGTTATGTAGCGGCTGCGATGTTTGAGGTCCATAAAAGCGGTTCTCAGTTCCCAGTTGCCAGTTCTTAGTTTCGGAAAAGGTCGCGGAGGCAAGCACCGGCTACCTCCAAGGCAAACACATAATGGATGACGGGATAGTGTAGCTGAAACCACACTGCCCGGAGGAAGGCTTTCTGCTCTCCCGACTTGTGTGCCTCGAGGTTTTTTCTGAGAACTGCGAACTGAGAACTAACAACTGCCTTTACGCCGTTGCGCTGCGCACACTCTCAGTCGCGGCCACCGACTCGGGCGGAAGAGGCATGCCAACATGCGGATGATCCCAATGTTCTTTGATCGGAGCGCCGGGACGCACGTCCACCACATCCACAATTGCGCGCCAGTCGCGGCAAAGCTGACCCACCTGCTTCGCGTTGACGTCTACCAGCAGCGTGACCTTATGCGCGTGTTCGATCGGCTCCGCCTGCACATAAGGTAGGTCAAGCCCGCGCCGTGCGACGGCCGTTAGAATGCGCATCAAGGTTCCTTGCGTGTTGCGGTAGCGGACGTGAAAAATATGCATTTGTTCCGTCTCCTGCTTCGACCCCTGAAGTTAACTTTCGAAAAGGCGAAAGCAACGGCCTACGTTGTTTCCCCTTCGAAAACCATCTCTGACAGCGCGGCCCCGGCCGGCACCATGGGATACACATTTGCCTCGGGATGACACTCAAACACCAGCAACTCGGGCTCGTTCGACTCAAAAAATCGGCCCATCTTGTACGCAGCTGCGCCTCGCCCCGCCGCATCCATGAACTCTTCTTCGCGGATCAACTGCGCCGAAATCTTGTATGCCTTCGCAATCTCCACGAAATTCGGATTGTCACTTAAATCGGTCTCGGCATAGTTGCGCTGGTAGAACAGTTCCTGCCACTGCCGCACCATGCCTAGATATTTGTTGTCGATGATGACCATCTTGATCGGCAATCCCAGGCGATGCACTGTGGCCAATTCCTGAATGTTCATCTGGAATCCGCCGTCGCCTTGCACGCACAAAACGGTCGTACCCGGTTTCGCCAGCTGTACTCCGATCGCAGCGGGCAAAGCAAAGCCCATCGCTCCGAGTCCACCGGACGTGATGAAGCCCCGCGGCGTCGAATTGCGATACACCTGCGCTGCCCACATCTGGTGCTGGCCGACATCGGCAAGAATCGTGCCTGAACCATCCGCTGGCATATGCCGAAACAGCGCTTCGAGAAAACCCTTCGTCGGATGCGCCAGCCCCGTCTTGCGCGGCTCGGCGCGATCCGATCCGCAGGCCACAGCGCGCCAGTGACTGAAATCCGGCAGGTGCGAGTGACTCGCCTTCTCACAAAACGCCGGAATCGTCTCAGCGAGATCGCCAATCACCGCCAGTTCGCTCGGCCGCACGCGATCCAACTGCGCCGGGTCGATTTCGAAATGAACAATCTTCGCGTGCGGAGCAAAGCGCGTCGGCTCGCCAGTTACCCGGTCATCCAGCCGCGCGCCAAAAACAACCAGTAAGTCGGTTTCATCCAGCGCCAGATTCGCCGCGCGCGTCCCGTGCATCCCGACCATCCCCAGGTAATAAGGAGAGTCCTGCTTCACCGCTCCCAATCCATGCACCGTTGCAAACGTCGGAATGTTCAAAAGATCGAGCAGTTGTTGCAGATCATCAACCGCGCCCGAAAGCTTGGCCCCCGCGCCGACCAGCGCAACCGGCCTCTTCGCCTGTTGCAGCATGGCAATCAGCGTGGCCGGGAATGTCCATTCATTGCCAAACTGCGCCGCCGCCCGCGGAGGAACGAACTCCACCGGCCCGTTAAATTCCGCGTTCGCCTTGAGCAAGTCGGATGGAATGTCCACCACCACCGGTCCCGGCCTTCCGCTGCGCGCCCAATAAAAAGCCTCCGCAATCACGCGCGGCAATTCTTCCGTCGAACGCACCAGCCGGTTCCACTTGGTCAGCGACAGCGTCATGCCAAACACATCGGTTTCCTGGAAGGCATCGCTCCCGATCAGCGGCGAGCGCACTTGGCCCGTGATGCAAACCAGAGGCACCGAATCCATCTTGGCATCGGCGATGCCCGTGACAAGATTGGTCGCGCCCGGCCCGCTTGTGGCAATGGCAACGCCGACCTTCCCAGTCGCCCGCGCATAGCCTTCAGCGGCAAAAACCGCTCCCTGCTCGTGCCGCGTCAGAACGTGCCGAATGCCGCTGCCCTCAAGCGCATCGTAAAGAGGCATGATCGCGCCGCCGGGGTAGCCAAACGCCAGCTCCACCCCTTCGGCGCGCATGCAATCCAGTACGATTTGTGCCCCTTTGCGCATCCGTCTTACTCGCCCCGCTACGCCGTCACCGGCTGATTTTTCTCTTTCTTGGCCAACTCCGCTTTCTTCTTTTCGGTCGGCAGCCACGACATCATCGCCCGCAACTGCTCCCCGACCTTTTCAATCTGGTGCTGCTTGGCCTGCTCGCGAAGCCGGGCAAAATTCTTGCCACCCTTTTTGTTTTCCTCGATCCACTCTTTTGCGAATGTTCCATCCTGAATGCGCGCCAGGATTTCCTTCATGGCCTTGCGCGTCTCATCTCCAACCGCTTTTTCGCCGCGTGTCAGGTCACCATACTCGGCCGTGTTCGAAATCGAATAGCGCATCCGGCTGAGGCCGCCCTCATAAATCAGGTCGACGATCAGCTTCATCTCGTGCACGCACTCGAAATAAGCGATCTCCGGCGCGTATCCCGCCGCCACCAGCGTCTCGAATCCCTTCTGCATCAGCGAAGTCAGGCCACCGCAAAGCACGGCTTGCTCGCCAAACAGATCGCTCTCCGTTTCTTCTTTAAAGCTCGTCTGCAGAACTCCCGCCAGGGTTGACCCGATGCCGTGCGCATAACAAAGCGCGTATTCATGGGCGCGGCCGCTCGCATCCTGATGAATTGCCAGTAGCGATGGCACCCCCCCGCCCTGCTCGTAAACGCGGCGCACCAAATGCCCTGGTCCCTTGGGCGCGATCATCACCACGTCGACATCCTTCGGCGGATCGATCGTCTTGAAGTGAATCGAGAACCCGTGCGAGAACCCAAGAATCTTTCCCTTGTGTAAATGCGGTTTGATTGCCGCAGCGTAAAACTCGGCCTGCGTCTCGTCGGGCGTAAGAATCTGGATCCAGTCGGCCTTGCTGGCCGCTTCAGCTGGAGCCAGCACGGTCATACCATCCGCGCGCGCTTGCTTGGCCGAGCCCCGCTCGGGATCGAGCCCGATAATCACGTCGTACCCGCTGTCACGAAGATTCAACGCCTGCGCGTGTCCCTGCGAGCCATAACCGAAAACGGCAATTTTCTTTCCTTTAAGTGCCGAAGGGTTGGCGTCGTTTTTATAGAAAACTGTGGCCACAGAAAACTCCTTGAGGTGAAGTTACTGCGAAAGATTGTAGCCCCGGCAAGTATGACCGACCGGTCGGTATGTAATCTCGCAATGCTATCGTCGCCCCAGCCGACGTGTCAAGAACCAAATCGCATAGATTCAGGGAAGGCTACTAGCGAAGAACCACAGCCCCACATCTTCCGTCAAATAAATGGGTTATTTGAAATCTTCGTGGCTAAAACACACGCCTTTGTAACCCCAGGTTGGAATTCGAAGCTAAAACTCCAAATAAGACCCGGGCCGCGTCGGCGCCCCGCCGTCGGTCCCCGTCGCAGGCAGTAACGCCTCGGATGTCCCATGCAGATTCTCCCATGCAGCCTCGGTCAGCGCGGGTTGTGCGCCGACCAGATCCCGGATCATCTCCCATGCCGCCAAATTCAACGCTCCTTCTGGAGCTGGTCCCATGGCCAGCGAGACCGCGCACTGTGGGCAAAAGCAAATTCGACGCGCCGACGATTTTTGCCGCGGACGAATCCCCGTCGTCTGAGCAAACAAAAACACCGCCACCGACTTTTCTCCTGCTTCAAGCTCCCGGCTACACCGAAGGCAATATTGACTATCCAACCCGCACACTCCGACCGTTATGCACTTTGCGGCGCATCGCCACAATCCCGCGCCGCCAGGCACCGAATATCATTTACTTTCTCGAATGCCCGGATAGGCAAACAAGTATGCAGAGAGATTCCGGCAGTCGACTCGCCCGTTTGCTGCACCGGTGGTCGCTCACATTACACAATGAACCAAGTTTTGATCTAGGCAAACCCATTCGCCATGCAGCACCCTACAGGCGTGGGCTCTCGTGTCTCTTCGCTTCCGCTGGCAAGGCATTTTTCCGCTTCGCACGCATTCGACCTGTGTGAGCGCCAGCTGGTCGCCGCAGTCTGTTACCGCCTCAGCCCACGCGGTCCCGAATTCCTCCTCGTGCGCACGCGAGGCGGCCGATGGATCTTTCCTAAAGGAGGCGTTGAGCCCGGTCTGACTCACGCGCAATCCGCGGCGCTAGAGGCCTTCGAGGAAGCCGGCGTTCACGGCCGGATGGAGGAGATATCCTTTACCCGCTATCGCCACAGCACAGCCAAAGAAGGATTCCGTCGCAGCGGCCGCAAAATTAAGGCGCACGCTGTGATCGCACATCTCTGCGAAGTCTCCCATCTCGAACCGCCGCAGGAGGCCAAACGCAAACCAACCTGGTTCACTCCCGAAAAAGCAAAGAAGCGGCTGCTTGAAGATCGTGATCGGGATTTCGGGAACGAATTGGCGGCCGTCGTAGACCGCGCCGTTTCAAGAATTCGGCGCCTCGAAACCGTCGGCCCTCAAACGAAACAGGATGAGCTACAACAAGTGACTGTGGAACCGAGAGAAACCTCGCGCCTCACAGCCAAGGGCGCAGAGCTGATGCGTTATTTCCTTCTGCAAAGCCGCGCCGCGCTCTCCCCCGGGCGCCCCGTCGAACAGCGCTCCGTCGAACGGCGCCTCATAGAGCGGAAGACAGCTTTCGCAACAAGCGCCCGAAAGCTCGTGCCCACTGAAATGCCCAGACAATTCGAGGGACTCCCTCTGCGCCTGACTGCGGGCACCAAGTCAGAATGTGCCCGCCCAAGCAGGAAGTCCAACTGAACTCGCTAAGCCGCCTGCTAAGTCGCGCATCCTTCATGTGAAAAAATCGCTCCCTCACGTCTCCCATCGATCGACTGTAGACAATTTCCCTGCGTTCCCTTACCCTCCTCGCCATGAATCGCCGAACCTTTCTTGCCGGAGCCGCTGCTACCGCCGCCGTCCTTTCTCCACGCCGTCTCTTCAGTACCGCACAAGCCGACCTGCAACCGATCTGGCAGGAAATTGAAAAGCGCCACGACGAATCTGTGCGCCGCCTGCAGGCATGGATTCGCCAGCCTTCCATCGCCGCCGAGAATCGCGGCGTCAACGAAGGCTGCGATCTGACCATGCAGATGCTCCTCGACGCCGGCTTTCAATCCGCGACCAAGATTCCCACCGACGGCCAGCCCGGCATTTTCGCCACCCTCGATGCCGGAGCCCGGCGCACGCTCGGCGTCTACTTCATGTATGACGTCAAGCAGGTCACGCCCTCCGAGTGGTCTTCGCCGCCCTGGGACGCCGCGCTCGTCGATAAGCCCGGTCTCGGCAAAGTTGTCGTCGGCCGTGGGGCCGTCAACCAAAAGGGACCCGAGGCGACCTTCCTCGCCGCTTTGCATGCCATTCGCGGCTCGGGGCGCAAACTCCCTGTGAATCTCGTTCTCGTCGCCGAAGGCGAAGAGGAAATCGGTTCGCCCCACTTCCCGCAAATCGTCCGCCGTCCCGAGGTCCTAGCCGCGCTCAAGAAGACCGACGGAATGGTCCTACCGGAAGCGTCCCAGGAACTCGATGGCACCCTGACCATCACTCTTGGCGCCAAGGGCGTGGTTGAACTCGAGCTGGTTTCCAGCGGAGAAAAATGGGGACTCGGCCCGACACACGATGTCCACTCCAGTGAGAAGGCACGCGTTGACAGTCCGGCATGGCACCTCGTCCAGGCTCTCAACACGCTGGTTTCGCCCGACGGCAATACTCCCACTGTGCCTGGCTTCGCCGACAAAGCCCGCCCGCTTTCCCCGGCCGAAAAAAAGATGATTGAAATCGCGTCGAAGCGAATGAGCGAGTCCGTCGCCAAGCAAGCGTACGGTGTTCAACACTGGATTGATGATGTTAGCTGGGAAGAATCACTCGAACTGCTGATGTCAAAGCCGACGATCAATATCGAAGGACTGGTCGGTGGTTATACCGGCCCGGGCGGCAAAACGATTCTTCCTCATCGCGCCGTCGCCAAGATCGATATGCGCCTCGTTCCCGATATGACGGCAGTCGATGCGCTTGCAGCCATCAAAAGCCATCTGGCAAAGCAGGGATTCGGTGACATTGAGGTCAACATGACGGGCGGATACGATCCAAACAGCACGCCCCTCGACGCCTCAATCATTCAGACAACGCTGAAGGTCTATCGCGCCGCAGGTATCGATCCCATCGTTCTTCCGCGCAGTCCGGGTTCGTGGCCCGGATACGTTTTCACCGGTGATCCGCTTCACCTGCCCGCGACGGATTTTGGTCTTGGCCATGGCGAAGGTGCACACGCTCCCAATGAGTACTATCTGATCGAATCGACCAATCCCAAAGTGGAGGGCATCGACGGCGCAACGCGTTCCTACGTCGAGTTCCTGTACGGGATGGCCGGCTAGCGAAGTCCGGGTCCGCTCAGGAGCGCTTCCGCCGAGAATTCGCGGCGCGCAAAACATGCTGGAGGCAAAAGTCCGTTCCGCGATACCATCTCTGGTGATGCACCGCGAAGCCACCGTCGAACCTCGCCAGGAAATCCTTCGTACTGCCGCCCGTCTGTTTCAACAACAGGGCTACGACGCGACCTCGATGAACGATGTCGCCGCTGCCCTCAAGCTTTCCAAGGGCGGCCTCTACCATCATTTCCAGTCGAAGGACGAGATCCTCTTCCACATCATGTCGCACGCCATGGACATCACCGAGGAGCGGGTCATCAACGTCGTGCGGCGCATTGAGAATCCTGCGGAGCGGCTGCGCACGCTGATCCGGCTGCACATTGGGATGGTTCTGAGCGAAGAAGACCGCGAAATCACTGTCATGCTGCACGAGAACCATCCGCTCCCGCCCGCTCTTCGGCGCAAGATCAATGGCCGTAAGAAAGATTATGTGCACTTCGTCGAAAATCTAATTGCCGATGTTCGGAGAGACGTGCAGAAGGAAAATCAAAAGGACGTTCACAGGGATGCTCAAAGGGAAGCACAGCGCCAATTGGAATCCTCATCAACCGTGACTCCGCGCGCCGCTGCGTTTGCCCTGGTCGGAATGATCAACTGGATCTATCAGTGGTATAAGCCGGAGGGTACGCTCACCGGCGATGACATCGTTCGTCAATTCACTGAGATATTTTTCCAAGGCGCAGTCGGCTAAGAATGACCCCTCAACGAGAGCCCTTCAATGATTCAGTGACCCAAGCACCGATGGCTAGGCGACCCGATGTTGCGCCACTTCTTCCACATCGATGAACTAGACCGCGAGCGCGCCGCCAAGGGCAAGCTCTATCTCGAATTCCTTCGTGTCCCTGCGCTCAGCGCGGGGGTTTACGTCTTGGCCGCCGGCACGGCCGATCCCCAAAAACCGCACCACGAAGACGAACTGTATTACGTCGTCCGCGGACGCGCCCGTATGCAGATCGGCTCCGAGAGCGCCGAGGTCCGGCCGGGCTCGGTCATTTTCGTCGAGGCCCAGCGCGAACACCGTTTCTTCGACATCGAAGAGGAATTGGAAGTCCTCGTCTTCTTCGCTCCCGCCGAACAGGATTAATGCTAGCCCAACTGGCTACGTCGATTTTCACCCAACCAACGGGTTTTTCTGCTTCCCTTTTTTACATTCCTTTGACAACCTATCCTGTGTCTTTTGCTAGGCTGCCGTTCGTTCGCACGAACGATTTCCAACCGCGCCCGACGCGCATCAAATCCTCGAGGGCCACATGGACCAGCCAACTAAATTCGCGAGATCCTGGAAAATCGCCGCCACCACTCTAACTGGCACGGCGGTTTTCTTGGCTGCGGCATTCGCGCAAAACGGAGCATGGCTCACTCATTCGCATGATGAGCAGCACACCGCACTCTCCACTGTCGCCGCGCAACCGCTCAATTCGATTCATTGGCATCTCCCAGTTGACCTCAGTCCTCCGCAAGGAGAGATCCTCATCCACTATGGTTCGCCTTTGGTGACGGCAGCCAATACTGTCATCGTTCCCGTAAAAACCGGCACGAACAGTTTTCGCGTCGAGGCACGCGATGGCGCTACCGGCGTACGAGTGTGGGTTAGAAACACCGACTATCAGGCCCCCACCGCGGATTTCACTCCGGGCATGGGACCGACAATCTCCGGTAGTCAACTCTTTATTCCCGATATCGCCGGACGCGTGATGGTGCGCCAGAATCCTGATCAAGTCTCCGGAACCATCAGCCGTCTCTATTTTTACGGCGTGAAGAATTTCAATGCCGACCCAACCGCCTACGAACAAAATGTACTGATCGACACTCCGCTCACCGCCGACGCGAACGGCAATCTTTTCTTCGGATTTCTTGCCCTTGGTTCGACGCCGCTTAATTTGAAGAGCGGCCTCGCCCGCATCTCCGCGACCGGAGTGGGAGCGTGGGTATCAGCCGCAGCTCTGAGTGGAGACTCTTCAATTACTGAAGTCTCCATCAGTTGCGCCCCCGCTTTATCACCGGATGGCAGCATCCTCTACATCGTCGTCGACGACGGCACAGCTGGATATCTGCTCGCCGTCAACAGCACCACTCTCTCCCTAATCGGCAAAGTTCGCCTCACCGATCCTTCTTCCGGCTTGGACGCCTGGATCTATAGCGGCAGCTCTGCCACTCCAACCGTCGGCCCCGATGGCGACGTCTACTTCGGCGTGCTCGAAAATCCTTTCCCGAACCATAACGATCGCGGCTGGCTTCTGCACTTCAACAGCACTCTCACCAGGACCAAAACTCCTGGCAGCTTCGGTTGGGATGACACTCCATCTATCGTTCCCGCCTCTCTGGTCTCACGTTACAAAGGCCATTCCAGCTACTTGCTCATGACCAAATACAACGACTATTGCGGCTTGGGCACCGGAAAAGGACAGAATCGCATTGCCATTCTCGATCCCGATGCCACGGAGCACGATCCCATCCTTTCGGCGACGCTTGTCATGAAAGAGGTCCTCACCGTCTTGGGTCCTACCGCGGATGCCGGCTGCCCGGGAGGCGTGAGGGAATGGTGCATCAATACCGCCGCCGTTGATCCGGTCAACAAGTCTATTCTCGCTAACAGCGAAGACGGCCATCTCTACCGCTGGGACCTCACGACGAACCAGTTGACTCAGATAATCAAGCTTTCGACGGGGATCGGCGAGGCCTACACTCCGACCGTGATCGGAGCCGATGGCACGGCCTACGCGATCAATCAGGCTGTACTCGACGCGGTAGGCAGCGCGCCTAAATAAAATCAGCACACGAGAGCTCGCACGCCAGTGATTGCTCCGAACGAAGCCGGGCGATTTGTTGGAAATAAGCTCTTGGCCTCATGCCGCTTTTGTCGGCACCCAATAGACTTCTTCCTTAAGATTTTCTTTTTGAAACCCAGCCCGCCGCAGAATTCCTTTGCCGTGCTCCACCATCTCTGGATGGCCGCACAGATAAGCGACGCTGTTCTGCGCGGTGCAACCCCACGCATCTGCATATTTACGGATCAGCTCGTCCACCCGCCCCACTTCCCCCTTCCAGCCATCATCCTCCCAGTGACGGCTGACTGTGAATACGCAAGTGAGCCAAGGTACACTCGCAGCAAGCTCTTCCAGTTCCTCTCGATATCCGAACTCCCATGAGCGGCTGGCGCCATTGAGCAAAAACAATTTATGCTCCCCGCTGAATCGTCCCTCTCGCCATTCCTTATGCAGACTCCTCGCATAGCTGACGAACGGCGCGACGCCAGTCACCGTGCTGAGCATAAGGTGGTTGGTATGACCCTCTTGCGAGATGTCCAGCGTGAACCGTCCCTTCGCAACCTTGCGCATCAGAACTTCGTCGCCCAGTTGAAGATCATAAAGAGGAGGCGTGGTCTCTCCATGCGGCACAAGCTCGAAAAAGAACTCCAGTTCTTTCTCGTAAGGAGAAGAGACAATCGAATAGGGACGCTCCAGCCGCCGTGCATCTCTCTCCACGCCTAGCGTCGCGTATTGCCCTGGCGAGAACGAGAACGGCCCCCCCGGATCGATCCGGATTTTCCACAGATCGGGAGCGAAGTCGACACGGCTTGTGATGCGGGCTCTATAGTGCTTATCTTCCATGGAGTTTCTCAACCGATCTCGACTCGTCGAGGCTATCTCGCAAAACCGACCAATCGGTCGGTCAAGGGGTGCTATAGCTTACCTGAAATTAATCGCAAAGCGCATTTTGTTTTTGAGGAAAAATTCGTTTTCGCAGTTCCAGGGATGTGGTCCGATCGGTCTCCCGACAGGCAGAACGGCCCCTTCTAGCCGCATCGGTTTTACTGAGAACTGAAAGCTGCCAACTGAGAACTGCTCCAAAAAGAACAGCCCGCAAGCTTTTCAGCCTGCGGGCTGCCCGGTGGACTGTTTGGGATTGACTGAGGTGGTCACTCTTCGTGGCCCCTCGCTTCATTCCGGTTCCTGCCAATGTCATGACAGGAGGATCCAGCCCATACTCACGGATGGTTTGCGAGAGAATGTCCCTGCTTTCCCCGACCACGGGTCCACAGGAACTCCCCTTAGAGCAACCGCTCTAAGTCTCAGCCACCTCACCTGGTCTGTTAATGCCACAACTATGACTATCTGAACTTTGCATCCGACCACCTCCTTTCCGGTGTAAGCGCAGACTAGTACGAGAAAGCGGGCTGAGTCAAATATCACTCGCAACGGAACCTGAACAGTCAACTCACAAGGCCATCATCATTCTGTGTTCTACCCGACGGTTACTTGCAGGCTAGTCCGCAACTCTTTAGTCTCACGGCAGATACCAAGCTGAATCGATGAGCAGCCAACCTCAAAGAGCACCGTCAGCCGAACTGGCGTCGCCAACCGTAACCAGTTCCTGCGAGCCGATGTGGTTGCAGACGCGCTGGGCCGAGGCCCTCGCCTGCGCCGCCGCTGGACTTGTCTTTAGCGCCACGCTCTCATTTGGATTCGTTTATGACGATGTCCCGCAGATTCTCAAGAATCCTGCGATCCAGTCCTGGTCTTCGATTCCCCATTACTTTACTTCCCATGTCTGGGCCGCCATCTATCCCAATAGCACCGGCAACTACTACCGACCGCTCTTTCTCCTCTGGTTACGCCTCAACTACGCTCTGTTTGGCGCGGATCCCGCCGGTTGGCATCTGACCAGCATCGCTTGCCACGTCCTCGCCACCTGGCTTGTCTTTCGTGTTGCGCAAAAACTCACCGCGGACCGTCTGACCGCGTTGCTGGCTACGCTCCTCTTCGCCGTCCTTCCCACCCACATCGAAAATGTCGCCTGGATCTCAGGCATCACCGATCCCCTCATGGTATGTCTTGTGCTCGGCAGCTTTTTGGGGTTTCTGACCTTCCGTGAGTCGCGAAAGCTGGGCTCAGCAATTCTCTCAGTCGCACTTTTTGCGCTTGCGTTGCTGTCGAAGGAAACCGCAGCTGTTCTTCCCTTCCTCGCCTTTGGATACGTTTTGATTTTCAAAAAAGAAAACGCCGGGGAAAAACCCTCTTCTCCCGCGCGACGGCTCCTTCCCGCGCTCCGCGAGTCCGCACCCTTCCTTCTCGTCCTTTGTTTTTACGCCGCAGCCCGGTATCACGCCTTAGGCTCGTGGTCGCATCCGACGATTCCCATTGGTTGGAAAGAAGTTCTGCTCACCTGGCCTTCGGTGTTGTGGTTCTACATCCAGCACCTCGCTTTGCCGTTTTCTTTGAGCGAGTTCTATCCGCTGGACTATGTAAAGGCAGCCTCCGTCTCGGCTGTCCTGCTGCCTCTCGTTCTCGTCATCATCTCTGCCGCTGTCATCTTTCTGGTGATTCGCCAGTTACCCAAGAGGAAAACAGCATACTTCGCGCTCGTCCTCATCGTTCTTCCTCTACTACCCGTGCTCGATCTCCGCTCACTCACGACCGGCGATATCGTCCACGACCGCTACCTTTATCTTCCCTCCGCCGGATTCGTTCTCCTGGTTGCGCTTGCCATCCGCGAACTGGCCCGTCGCCTCTCTCAAGGCCCGCTGCGCATCTTGCCCTTCGCCTTCGGCGTCGCGATCATCGCTGCATTCGCCTCTCTCACCGTCATCGATCAAATGCAGTGGTCGAACGAAGTTTCGCTCTATACCCGCGGCCTGCACTCTGCGCCCGATAACCTCACCGTCCGCGATAACCTTGCCAACGCCTTTGTTAACGTCAACCAGCCCGAGCGGGCCATCCCTCTCTACCTTGAAGTCCTCGAGCGTAATCCCAACTTCTGGCGCTCCACCTACAATCTCGGGTTCGCCTATTACAAGACGGCGAATTTCCTCAGCGCCGAAGATTACTTGCAACGCGCCATCGCCATCGATCCCTCCGACTCCGACCAATACATCTATCTCGCGCTCGTCCAACTTCAGCTCAAGAAACTCCCCGACGCCGCTGAGAACGCGCAGCGCGCCATTGCGCGCAACTCTCGCGCCCGCGGATACCACTCAATTCTCGCGTTGATTTATGAAATGGAAGGCAACCAGTTGAAAGCGGAGGCCGAACTCAGAACCGAAGTCACTCAGCATCCCGAAAACGCCGCAGCCGCTGCCGAACTCGAAAAGCTCGATCAAAGTAGGCTCAAACCCTGATTTTTCCCGCAGTCACATTTCTCGCGCGCCGCGCACCTGGATCGCTGATCCCTCTAAGTACATGCCCGCCAGATACCTACCGTCGTGTTCTTAGGCCTCCTAAACTGAAAGAACTCCTGCCAGCAGGACCGGCTTTCCCCAAAGTCACAGATCTTTAAGAAGCTTTTCAGTCGCTAGGCAACCCATTATCGGCGGCCTGATCAAAGAGCTTGGAGCTTGGAGCTTGGAGCTTGGAGCTTGGAGCTTGGAGCTTGGAGCTTGGAGCTTGGTGCTGAAAGCTGAGAGCTGAAAACTGTTCTCTAGCTTTTCCACCGGTATGCCCTCGGTTGAGGTAAGCCAATATGCGCGAGCACGCGATTCGCGAACTCGTCCGCCATCGCGTCAATGCTCGAGGGCCGGTTGTAAAAGGTTGGGATCAGCGGAAAGATCGTCGCGCCCGCATCTGCCGCCAACGACATGTTGCGGATGTGCACTTTGTTCAGCGGCGTCTCTCGCACGCAGAGCACCAGCGGTCGCCGTTCTTTCAGCGTAACGTCGGCCGCTCTCTCAATCAGGTGCGAGGCAATGCCGTTCGCGATTCGCCCCAGCGTCCCCACGCTGCACGGAATCACCACCATCGCATCGGAGGGATACGACCCACTGGCTACGTTCGCCCCGATGTCGGCGTTTGACTGGACCTGAATTTTCGTCGATGCCCCGCCGATGATCTGACGTAGGAGGTCCGAGCGGCCCTCGATCGCCAGCTCTTCGGCCATCACTCGCAGGCCGCTATCGGAGGCGATGAAATTGACGGTCTTCACCCGCGCATCGCGCTCCACCGCGAGCAGAAAGTGCTTGAGAAAAATCGATCCGCTGGCGCCCGTTGTCGCCACCGTCAGATTCTCCGGCGCGCATACAGTCAAGGTTAGTGCTCCCTACGGCAAGAACGAACTGAACGCTCGAAACGTTTGAGCATAGGGATGCATCAAGGAGTAGTCAAGGCCGCACCGACCCCCGGCTTTGATCGAGACGCGGCTTACCGCATCTCACATGCTTAATATGGCAACAACCGGCATCTTGCGGACGCGGCGCACCGCCGCCCAACTTCACGCTCTCGCAAGCGTGGAGCGCGAAATCCGATCGTACGATCATGCCGGCGGCCGCAAATACCTGCGCGATTTCCGCGATGCCTACCAAACCTATACCTCGGTTTTGGAAGCCGCTCAGGTTCGCGATGCCATTGCCCAAGCCGAAATCGTCCTCGTCGGCGACTATCACGCCCTCGCCAGTTCCCAACGATATCTCGCGTCGCTGATCCGCGATCCAGAATTGAACAAGCGGCCTCTTGTCATCGGCCTCGAAACCATCTTCGCGCGCGATCAGCACATCGTCGACGAATGGTGGCGTGGCGAAATCGACGAATCTGAGCTACGCCAGCGCATCCGCTTCGATCTCGATTGGGGATACGACTGGACCCCGTTTTACGAACTGCTCACTGCCGCCCGCCAACATGCGGTCGCCCTTTACGGTCTCGATTGCATGCCGCGCGAAGACTTGCGCAAGATTGGAGCTCGCGACCGCCACGCGGCTGGCAAAATCGCCGAGATCCGTCGTCGTCACCCCGAAGCCCTAGTGCTTGTTCTCTTCGGAGAATCGCACCTTGCACCTGCCCACCTGCCCGCGCAGGTGCGCACGATCCTGCCCGACGATCGCACCCTCATCGTTCTCCAGAATGTCGACGCTCTCTACTGGCACGCTGCCGGTGAGAAGCTCGATCATGTCGAAGCCGTAAGCCTCTCCGATGACACCTTTTGCGTCTTCAATTCGACGCCGCTGGAAAAATACGAGAACTACCGGCTTTATTTGAACCGCTGCGTTCGTGACGATAGCGCCGCGCCTGACCTTCGTCCCACGGTTTATAACCTTATCGACGGCCTGGTTCGCTTCCTCGGCATCAATCTTTATTCTCCTCACAACACCACGCAGCCTCTCCTGCTCGTCGACCTTATGCCGGAGGTTTACTCCCGCAATTCCGACGCCTACTTGCGCCGTCTGCTCTCCCGCAAAGGATTCTCCGCCACCCAGCGACGCTCTATGCTCCGCCGTGTCCACGAACGCGGCAGCACGTATCTCGCGCCGCTCAATGCTTTTTACATCCGCAAGTTTGAAATGATCTCTGCCACCGAAGACGCTGCCCGTTTCCTGCATCACGCCTGCCGCGGCGTCCCCGATTGCATCAATGGCAAATTGCTGGAGCCTCGCGCCTCCGAAGATGCCTTCTTCATCGCCACCCTCGAAAACGCTCTGGCCTGTTTCGGTTCGCGCATCCTCTACCCGGCGCGTCCCGCATTTCGCGATGCTGAACTTGGAGAACTGCTCGACCTCACTCGCGAAGACCTCGAACAGCAAAGCTTGCTTCCTTACGCCGATGTCAGCGAAATCCTCAACTTCCTGGCCTGGCATCGCCGATCGCGTCGCGCTCGAAGAACCCGCGGCCCCGGCGCTGATTGGGCGCGCGTGCTCTCCTTTACTGGTCAAAAACGGGATTACGTCACCGAAAAACTCGGCTGCCTTATCGGCAACGACCTGTACGACGGCTACATCGATGGCCGCATCGGCCCTCCCGCTCTGCGCCGCCTCTTCCTCGCCCATATCGAACAGCCCGGCTCAGCCAGCCAGGTCTACGCCAATCTCAATGCAAGGCTGAAGTAGAGCAGCTCTTTGGCTCTTAGCTCCTGGCTAAGGATGTGCGCTGTTAGAACCGAACTGCTGGGCTTCTTTAACCGTTTCGACTGAGAGCCGAGAGCTAAGAGCTAATAGCTTTGATATCCTCACCGTCGATGCCCGACGATTCCCCACTCCAA
Organism: Terriglobales bacterium; assembly: GCA_035508395.1. Taxonomy (GTDB): domain Bacteria; phylum Acidobacteriota; class Terriglobia; order Terriglobales; family Acidobacteriaceae; genus Acidiflorens. The sequence goes on from DATJNC010000056.1 coordinate 22,682, forward strand.
CAACAGACTCCGGATTCGCTGATGCTCTTCGGCTTCTGGTACCGCGCACTCCCGAGCGAAAAAGTCACGCGCGGCAAGCTGCTCCCCACCATGTTGCTCGAACAGCCTATCGTCGTCGGCCGCGACCACCACGGCCAGGCGTTTGCCCTGCGCGATTCCTGTCCTCATCGCGGCATGCCGCTTTCCTACGGACAATTCGACGGCTCGCAGGTCGAGTGTCCCTATCATGGGTGGAAGTTCGACTCCCACACCGGCCAGTGCACCGAGGTTCCTTCGCTCGTCCCCGACCAGAAACTTAAGATCGACCGCATTTACGCCGGCAGCTTTCCCTGTGAAGAGCGCGACGACTTCGTCTGGGTCTTCATTCCCGATCCCGGTCCCGCCGGCGCGGGATTCACCAAAGCCGCGCCCGCTCCCACGCCCGCGCCTGAGATTCCCAAATTCAGCGAGCATTACAAGATCGCCTATCTCACAGCCGAACTTCCCTGCTCGGTCGACCACGGCATCATCGGTCTCATGGATCCCGCGCACGGCCCATTCGTTCACCAGGCGTGGTGGTGGCGAACCCGCCATTCCATCCACGAAAAGCAAAAGCACTTCGAGCCCATTCCCTATGGCTTCCGCATGAGCGCGCACACGCCCAGCTCCAACAGCGCGCCCTACAAGCTTCTCCGCCTCTATGCCAAGGCTGATTCGATCACCACAACCATCGACTTCGTCCTTCCCAACCTGCGCTCCGAAATCATTCGTGCCGGCAAATACTGGTTCTCAAGTCTCACCACCGTCACGCCAATCACGCGCAATCACTGCCGCATCGATGTCGTCGCCGCCTGGAATCTGTTCCGCTGGCTCCCTTTCGGCCCCGAACTTCTCAGATTCGTCTTCGCCAAATTTGTCGAGCAAGATCGCCGCACCATGGAAATGCAGTCCGAAGGGCTTAAGCACAATCCGCACCTCATGCTGATCGACGACGCCGACAAGCCCGCCAAATGGTATTTCGGCCTGAAAAACGCCATGCTCGATATGAAGAAGAATGGCGGCGAATTCCGCCATCCGATGAGCGGACCAGTGACGCTGAGATGGAGAAGCTGAGAAGAGCACTTCTCAGTTTTATAGATGTTTACTCTCTAGTATATTTTCCCCTCCCTGGTGGTCTTTGAAAATAAAGGGGTTATTGGCATGTTTTGGCCAGGCTTTGAGAATAAAGGGGTTAACTCGTCCGGGCCATACTTCGCAATTTTCATTACAAGTCATTGATAAATAACAGGTTATCAATGCTTCGCAGGACTTTGCTCGATTTCCTCAAAGAGGAATGTTTTTGGTCTTTTAAAACAAAGGACTTAGCCGCTGGATTCTGGCTGAGTCTTTGAGGAATAAGGAGTTAGTAGGATTTATCTTGAGGGCCAGCTAAATGGGAGGTTAGCTCGCCACCAGCCAATCCAGTGCCTCTTCGCGCGTCTTAAACGTTGGCAGGTCTCGCTGCGAGAAACTGTGGAAGTTCTCGAGGAACGCGTGTGGGATATTCTCGGTCCCGATCCATGCCGTTTTTTTTACGAATGGCCGGTCGAGCGTCAGCACTTCCTTGATCTTCATGGAAACGGCATGATCGACTTCAGCGCCCGTGAAGTCGGCAAAGGTCAGCAATGATTCGCGAGCGTGTTGGGCCACGGTCACGCGAATGTACTCCAGCAGAAGCTGCATCTGGTGCGCGTCCGCGTTCGAAAAATCGAACACCAGCACCTTCTTGCCCTTGTGTTCGACGAAATGAATGCGATCGTCCATGACTCTATTGGGTCATCGGGTGATCCGATCACCCATTCAAAAGCGATTCCACAATCTTGTACACCTCATCCAACGCCGAGTCGAGCGCTCCCGGCTCTTTTCCCCCGGCCTCTGCCAAATCCGGACGCCCTCCGCCCCTGCCGCCCACTTTTTCCGCCACCTTGCCCACAATCTTCCCCGCCTGCACGCGGCTCGTCAGGTCTTTCGTCACGCCCGCGATCAACGACACATTCCCATTCGTTGCCGATCCAACCACCACCACGCCCGAGCCGAGTTTGTCGCGCAGCTGATCGACCAGCATCCGCAGTTGCGGCCGTTCGAGATTGTCAGCCCGGTGCGCCAGCACTTTGACGCCCCGCACCTCTTTAATCTTGTCCCCAATATTTGCCGCGCCCGCCGATGCCGATTTCATGCGCGCCTGGTCCAGTTCGCGCGCCAGCCGCTTGATCTCCGCGTCTTTTCTTTCCAGCTCGGCCCTCAGCGCTTCCGCAGGATCCTTCGCGGCCTCTCCGCTTGTGAGCCCCGCGACTACTTCTTCCAGCTCATGATCTTTCTGGAAGTGATGCAGCGATCCTTCCCCCGTCACCGCCTCAATCCGCCGCACTCCCGACGAAACGCTGCCCTCTTTCAAAATCTTAATCAGCCCGATCTCGCCGGTTTGCGCGGTGTGCGTACCCCCGCAGAGTTCGGTTGAAAAATCTCCGATCTTGATCACGCGCACCTTGTCGCCATACTTTTCTCCAAACAGCGCCATGGCGTGATATTCGTTTACGGCAACGTCGATCGGAACATTTTCGAAAATCTCTACCTTTTCATTCCGCAGCACTTCCTTATTAATGATGTCTTCAATATCCTGCAGCTCTTCGTCTTCCACACCGGCAAAATGCGAAAAGTCAAAACGCAAATGCTTTGGCTCAACCAGCGACCCCGCCTGCTTCACGTGCTTGCCTAGCACCTCGCGCAGTCCCGCATGCAGCAGATGCGTCGCCGTGTGATTGCGCATGGTCGCCACGCGCAGATCGGTATTCACGATGGCATCGACTTTATCTCCCACACGAATCGGTTTCTTCGTAATGACCTGGTGCGCTCTCACTCCCTGAATCGGATAGTACGTTCCGGTGACGTCGGCAATCACCGTGTTGTGATCGTCCGAGTACAACCATCCCCGATCGCCCACCTGCCCGCCAGACTCCGCGTAAAACGGGGTGTGATCAAGAATGACTTCGCCCCGCTCACCGGCCTT
>DATJNC010000057.1:0-7337 GCA_035508395.1 Terriglobales bacterium
GGCACGCTGGTCGCCTGTTTCAGGGCGTCGGTGATTGCGTCATCTCCGTTGGATGAGTCCTTGGCGCCCTTATATGCCTTCATCACTGTGTTGTACGACTCGGCATCTGCCTGGATCGCGGCCTTCAATTCCTCTCGAAGCTGAGTGAGCCGGGCGATAGCCTCGCTCAACGGCGCCTCATGTTGCAAATAAGCCTTTTTGCCGCGCGACATGGTCGCAACCATGCTGGCCAGCGCTGCCGCCATAGCTCCACTAGCCGCCGCGGCGCTGCCTCCTCCCGGAGTCGCGGTTGGCGCGGCGAGCTGCTCGATGAACGGCTCGATGCCAGCTCGCAGGCCACCCACGGCCACCTTGCCGCCCATGACCGCGGTCAGGCGATTTTCGAGGATCAGCGAAGAATCGAAATTCTCCACCTGCAAGAACCATTCGGCCGCCTGTTCCAGCGCCTTCTTCGGAATGAGTCCAACAATTTCGCTCGAAACCGGAGTGGCGCCATAGCGCGCGGCTTCGCGTTTCACGTACTCGAAAACACGATGAATCGGGGTCTGCTCGAAGTCGGTCAGGTTCATCGACACCTGCGCCAGGCCGCGAACCAGAAAGCCTGCTCCCTTCACAAAGCGTAATCCGCCGCTCGAAAAGCGGGCGGCCTTAGCGACTTTCTTCGCGATTTCGACATCAGGTGTGTTGAGAAATACGTTATAGGCGATGAGAAACTTGCGGGCGCCGACCACGGTTGCGCCCGCCGTAGGATGCACGCGCGGCTCGCCAAAATCAGGCTTGCGCGCGGGATTCGTCGCAATATCGGCGCGAATGCCCTCGAACTGGCCGCGGCGAATATTCTCCAGATTTTGACGCTCGGGCGTAGCCGCGGCTGCCTCGTACAAATAGACCGGAATCTCGAACCGTCGCCATATCTCCGCGCCTACCTGCCGCGCCATCGTCACGCAGTCTTCAATCGATACGCCATCAATGGGGATAAATGGCACCACGTCGGCTGCGCCCATGCGGGGATGCGCTCCCTGATGTTTGGTGAGATCGATCAACTCCGAGGCCTTCCCTACCCCGCGAATGGCTGCTTCCTGTATCGGCTCGCGCTCCCCAACGAGCGTAATCACGCAGCGGTTGTGGTCGGCATCCATTTCGCGGTCGAGCAGAAAAACTCCGGGAATTTTCATCGCCTCGACAATGGCATCGACTTTGGCCTTATCGCGGCCTTCGGAAAAATTCGGGACACATTCGACAAGAGTGCTGGGCATACGCGAAAAGGATAAAACGGTAGGCAGGGTCCCGCAACCTTCTCACATGCGGCCGAAGGACGGAGCGCCGCAACGCGTGCCCTCGATTCGAGCTGTTTGTTGACGCTACACTCATTCCGCAAGTTGACAGGCGGCTGGCCTGACGTGCACACTGCCACAATCATGCGACCCGTTCCCCGCCTTTCCGGTCGTGGCTATACCTGAATACAGCCCTAGCCAACGTCCGTCGGTCGTTCCCTTTTTCTTCTAACAAACTCGTACCGAAAAGGATGTCGTCATGTCGCGTCGTTCTCTATCCATAACGCTGGTGGCCGTATCCACAATTCTGGCTGCATTCGCACCGTCCGCTCTTGCTCAAGCCGAACGCCACTTTACTTTTCATTACGCATTTACGGTCAAGAACATTTCTTCGGGTGAACGTGTGCGAATCTGGATTCCGCTTGCCCACGCCGACGCCTTTCAGGAGGTTAAGGTCACAGCGAAATCCGGCGATCTCCCCTTGAAGCAGTTTCGCGAATCTGAATATGGCAATGAAGTGTTATATGCCGAGATAGCGAAGGCAGATCGCCCCGAATACAAATTTTCCATCGATTATGACGTGGTCAGACGCGAACATGTTGTGCTGGTCAATGGAAAGCCGGTTCATGAACTCTCGCCTCCAGTGGCAAAGGTCGAGCTGGCACGTTTTCTCGAGCCCGACCGGCTCGTCCCGGTGACAGGGGTTCCGGCCCAGCTTGCCGCGGAACAGACGAAAGGAGCGACAACCCAGCTCGAAAAAGCCAAGGACATCTACGAATACGTCTTTCGCACCATGCGTTATGACAAGACCGGCACTGGCTGGGGACACGGCGACACGCTTTGGGCCTGCGATTCGAAGCACGGAAATTGCACCGACTTCCACTCTGTTTTCATTTCAATGGCGCGATCGGAAAAGATTCCAGCGCGGTTTCAGATCGGCTTTCCGCTTCCGGCGGATAAATCATCAGCCGAGATTCCTGGCTATCACTGCTGGGCAGAGTTTTACGTCGATTCGATCGGTTGGATTCCGATTGACATCTCAGAGGCCTGGAAGCATCCGGAAAAGCACGATTACTTTTTCGGAGCCCACGATGTGAACCGCTTTCAGTTCACTCAGGGACGCGACCTGAAACTCACGCCTGCGCAGGATGGGCCGCCGCTGAACTACTTTGTTTATCCCTATGTTGAGGTCGGCGGCAAGGAGTATCCCAACGTCTCAATTGAATTTTCTTTTAGCGATGTGGTGGCCACTGCGTTCAAAAATTAACATGTAAGAGACAAGTTGGAGATATCCGGGCCTGGTACGGGTGCTAAAATCCGGTCTCAATGTGAATCGTTCAAACATTCTAAAAGGAGTCATCGTGCCCAAATATGTAATCGAAAGAGAGATTCCGAACGCGGGAAAATTAAGTGCCCAGGAACTCATGGGAGTTTCACAGAAATCCTGCAGCGTCTTGCGAAATCTTGGCCCCGAGATCCAATGGCTGGAAAGCTTCGTCACCGACGACAAGATCTATTGCATCTACATTGCGCCCAATGAAGAAATGATTCGCGAACACGCGCGCCAGGGCGGCTTCCCGGCAAACCGTATCTCGCAGGTTCGATCCATCATCGGCCCCACAACCGCCGAAGGCTGAGTCAATTCCAGAGTGACGAACAACTCCAGCCCAGACCCTCCCGGGCGGCAAACAAAGCCTGCAACGCCACCGGCCGCCGGTGTTCGCAGGCCGACCATCGGCGTATTCGACTCCGGAGTCGGCGGCCTCACCGTTCTAGCGGCTCTGCTTCGAACTATTCCTGGCGCCAACTATCTCTACTTCGGCGATACGGCCCGCCTTCCCTACGGCTCAAAATCCGCGGCAACGGTCGCCCACTATGCGGTTGGGGCCGTCCAGCACCTGCAGGCGCAGGGCGCCGAACTTCTGGTCGTCGCCTGTAACACGGCCACTGCGCTCGCTTTCGATGAGATTCGCGCCGCCTGCCAGGTAGGAGTGATTGGCGTAGTCGACCCCGGAGCCGACGCAGCTTCCAAGGCCAGCAAGAATCGTAACGTTGTCGTCATTGGTACCGATGCCACCGTCGCAAGTCACGCCTATCGTCGCGCCCTCGATGCACGTCAGATTGCAGTCAAGGAAAAGGCCTGCCCGCTATTCGTGCCACTGGTTGAGGAGGGATGGACGGATCATCCCGTGACCGAGCAGGTAGCGCGAATCTATCTCGATGAAGCTTTTTCAGGCGAGGCACGCAATGCCGACGTACTGGTTCTCGGCTGCACACATTACCCACTCCTCAAACCGTTGCTGCGCCGGATCACCCCCGTCCACGTGGCGATTGTGGATTCGGCCGAATCGACCGCGCAGGAAGTCGCCCGCCAATTGCACATTCAGCCGCTCGCTTCTTCCGCGGAGCCAGAACGGCGCTCTGCCCCCCGGCTGAAGTTTTTCGCCACCGATTCGGCGGAGAAATTCAAGAAGATGGGCACCCGGTTCCTGGGACTTCCCGTCGAAGATGTGCTGCACATCAATTTGAAGGAATAGATCAATCCGCCCCTTTCTCCTCTAAATCGAAAATCGAAGAACAAAGAGTCGGTCGCTCGAAACTCGCCGCTCCTAACCCGCGGCCCAAAAACAAAAACGGCCGCTTTTTTCGCGGCCGCGCTCCCTGCGTATTCAACTCAAACTGAACAACCAAACTCGAACCATCAAAGCTAGTACAGGCGAAATTCCACTTCTACGCTGACCGGCACCGGCACCGCCTTTCCGTTGAGCCTTGCGGGCTCGAAGCGCCAGTTCTTCACAGCCTCGATGGCTTTTTCATCCAGTCCCAGCCCCAGCGTTCGCTGGACTTTAATATCGCGGGGTTTTCCATCGGGATCAACAATCAACCACAGCACGCAAGTTCCCTGAAACTTCGCCTTGCGGGCTTCCTCAGAGTATTCCGGCTCAGGCTGATAAATTGCCTTGGGAGCCGAAACGCCTCCGCCAACGTGGAACAAGCCGCCGCCGGCGCCGCCGCCTCGGCCAGGTCCAAAACCGGGGCCTTCACCGCTGCCCACGCCACCGCCGTTACCCGAGCCGATCCCGCCACCAGAACCAGTTCCGTTCGACGGAATCGACGCCGGAATATGCGAAAGCGGGTCGCCGAGATTCGGCATGTTCGGCTGCTGCAGGTGCAATTGCGGAGGAGCCACGATGGTCGGTTCCACAGGAAGCTTAGGCGCTTCATTCCGCACAATCACAGCCGGAGGCGCCAATTGCTGCATCGACTGCCGCGGCAGACGCCCCAGCGAGGCCTTCAAAATATCCCGATCGCCTCCGCCGCCACCACCGCCGGCCTGCGTCTTCGACGGCTGCATCGCTGGCATGTCGGCAGGCGCAATCAGCTCGACAGTCTCTTTCGGCTTCACGATCTGCTTCACCGCGCGCTCGCCGATAATCGTGCCCACGATAATCAACGCGATCGCAAGGATGTGAACCACGGTCGAGCCGAGAACCCCTTTGCCCTTGTAGTTGTAGAAACCCCAGATGTCCTTTACAGGAACTGGCTTTGAGGTCAGCACCAGGGGAGGCAATTTCTTGGGGAAGAAATATTCGTCGATGTTGCGGAACAGCGACTTCCAGATCGGCTCGTCTAGCGTCTGGTTGTGCAGCAGTAGATCGAGCTCGGGCTCCGGCTCACTGGCACGCTTCGGCAGATTCGGAGTTTCAATAGCACCCATATTTTCTCGGAGCTAGCCGGGCCACCCAGGCCGGCCAATCGGAGTTCAATAACATCCACTTTGATGCGTGATCCAGCTTGTCAGGTTCCTTGGAAAAAGGGGCCTCGCAAAACGTCCAGTGGAACCACCAGATCAAATCTTGCAATCAGTTAGATGCTGAGTCTCCAGATATGCAGAATAAAGATCTGCAGAAAATTGTACACGCATTTTCTCAGGCCGAAGCATTACTTTTCAAGTTCGCGACCCGTACCAGCGTCCGAATAGACAGTGACCTTTTGCGCTCCCTATAATGAAAAGATTCAACCATTTGGAGAAACCTCTCTGTGCCGCTGGAGCTGAAATCTACCCTCAACCTTCCTAAAACCGATTTCCCCATGAAGGCAAATCTGCCGCAGAACGAGCCGAAAATGCTGGCTCGCTGGGAGCAGGAACGGCTCTACGACCGCATTCGCCAATCGCGCAAGGGCGCGCCCAAATTCGTTCTGCACGATGGCCCGCCGTACACGAGCGGACCCATCCATTTGGGCACGGCGATGAATAAGTGCCTGAAAGATTTCATCGTCAAGTCGAAGACCATGTCAGGCCTCGACGCACCTTACGTCCCGGGCTGGGACTGCCACGGCCTGCCCATTGAAATCAAGGTCGATAAAGAACTCGGCGGCAAAAAATTGCAGATGCCGGCTCTGGCCGTGCGCGCCGCGTGCCGCAAGTACGCGCAGAAGTATCTTGACCTGCAGCGGCAGCAGTTCAAGCGCATTGGAGTGTTTGGTCGCTTCGACGATCCTTACGCCACCATGAACCCACAGTACGAAGCGACCGTGGTCGAGACTTTCTTTTCGTTTTACGAACACGGGTTCGTCTACAAAGGATTGCGGGCCGTCTACTGGTGCATGCACGACGAAACCGCGCTGGCCGAGGCGGAAGTCGAGTACGAAAACCACACCAGCTCGACGGTGTGGGTGAAATATCGTCTGCTCGACGACCCGGCGACCATCGATCCTGTGCTGGCTGGCAAAAAAATTTCGACTATCATCTGGACCACCACGCCCTGGACGCTGCCCGCCTCGATGGCGGTAGCGTTCCATCCGGATGAAGAATACGTGGCCGTCGAATCGGGCGGCGAGGTATACGTCGTTGCTTCGAAGCTGGCCAACGATGTCGCGGCCAAGTGCAATCTTGCCGATCCGCGCCCGCTCGCTCACTTTCCCGGACGCAAGCTCGAACGCCTCAACTTTCAACACCCGTTTCTCGATCGCAAGGTGCTAGGCGTGCTCGCCGACTACGTCACCATGGATACCGGTACCGGCGTGGTCCACACAGCGCCGTCTCATGGCGCGGAAGACTTCCTCACCGGAGTCAAATACGGTCTTGATGCCACCAGCAACGTCGACGAGAAAGGCATCCTCCGCAATGGCCTGCCGGAATACGAAGGCAAGCGCGTGTGGGACGCCAATCAGCCCATCATCGATCTTGTGAAGAGCCGCGGCGCTCTGCTGCACACGGAGAAGACCGAACATTCGTATCCGCATTGCTGGCGCTGCCACAATCCGGTGATCTTTCGCGCCACCGAGCAGTGGTTCATCTCGATGGAAACGCCGATGCCGGGAGCCGACGCGGGCCGAGGTTCGGATAAAGATGACACGCTCCGCACCCGCACTCTCTCCGAAATCCACAAGGTGAAGTGGGACCCGGCATGGGGCGACGAACGCATGTCGAACATGATCGAGACACGCCCCGATTGGTGCATCTCGCGCCAGCGTGTCTGGGGAGTGCCCATCGCGGTTTTCCTCTGCTCCGGATGCGGCAAGCCCCTGAATGATCCTGCGATCAACCGTAGGGTCGTCCAGCTGTTTGCGCGCTCGGGCGCCGATGCCTGGTTCACCTCCGAGCCTGACACGCTGGTTACCGCCGGAACGAAGTGCCCGCACTGCAGCGGCACAAAGTTCGAAAAAGAAACGGACATCTTCGACGTGTGGCTGGAGTCCGGCGCAAGTTATCTGGCGCTGGTTGCCGCCGAGCCCGAGAATCCCTGGCCTTCCGACCTCTACCTCGAAGGCGGCGATCAGTTTCGCGGATGGTTCCAGTCGTCGCTGCTTTGCGGCATGGGCGTGCACTGTACGCCTCCCTATAAAGGCGTGGTCACGCCCGGCTGGACGCTCGACGAAAAAGGTCAGGCCATGTCGAAGTCGCGCGGCAACGATGTCGACCCCGTCGATATCTCAAGCCGGCTCGGTGGCGAGATCGTGCGCCTCTGGGTCGCCTCCGTCGATTTCCGGGAAGACGTGGTCGGCTCCGAAGCGCTCATGCAGCGCATCGGAGAAAACTACAAGAAAATTCGCAACACC
>DATJNC010000058.1:0-10384 GCA_035508395.1 Terriglobales bacterium
GCGATTCTTTTCACGGCTTTTACGTTTGCGCTCCTCCATGGCGGACAGTTGATGTTCGCCTGGGGGCCCGTGCTGGTGATTTTCCTGGTCGGCATGGTCCTGACCATGGTGCGCGCATATAAGGATTCTGTCGCTTCCAGCCTGCTAATTCACGTGGCCTACAACGGAACGATTTCGATTTTGATGTTTGCCGCTACCGATGGCTTTCGGCACCTGGAGAAATTGAATCAGTAAACATCAGCACCCAGTACCTAGTACCCAGTCCCCAGCAGATGAGTGCTCGCGCCCCAGTCCTCAGGCGCGACGTTCTGGGTACTGGCAACTGGGTACTGATTTTTTGCTATCTTAGAAATTCATGTCCAGCCACCGCCAGGAGCTGCTGCAGATCCTCGCCACAAAATCATTCCGGCTTGGGGAGTTCAAGTTGTCGTCCGGTGGAACCAGCGATTACTACATCGACTGCCGCACCACCACCCTCGATGCTCGCGGCGCACAGCTAACCGGCCACGTTTTTCTCGACGAAATGCGTCAACAGGGTTGGCACGCCGATGCGGTTGGAGGGCTGACCATGGGTGCCGATCCCATCGTGGTCGCTGTGGCCGTCGTCAGCGGCACCCTCAATGGATTTCTGGTTCGAAAAGCCGAGAAGCAGCACGGGACGGGTCAGCGCATTGAAGGCTTTCGCGGGAAGGATGCGCGCGTGGTGATCGTCGATGACGTCTGTACCACCGGCGCTTCAACGGTGTCGGCCATTGAAGCCGCGCGCGAGTTCGGATTCAAAATCGCCGGCGTGATGTGCCTGGTCGAGCGCGAAGACGCACACGGGCGGCCGAATGTCGAAAAAGCCGCCGCGCCCGCGGCATTCGTGAGCATCTTCACCGCCAATGACGTGCGGCGCGAACACGTTGCGCAAGGCAAGGGCCCGGCTCCCAAATGATCGCTGACGGCTATACGGATATCGCTCCAGGAAAGATTGCCGCGGTTGTAACTTACGTGGAAATGCTGGAGCGTCCCGAATTCGGCGATGCACCGTCGGATGGCCTATCGTTGCGGCGCGCGCAGAACGCTGACCTTAGCTGGTATCTCAACGTCTATCGCCGGGCTGGAGCAGACTGGCTTTGGTTCAGTCGCCTGGAGATGACGGAAGAGCAACTCAAGCGAGTCCTCGACCGGCCAACCACCGAGCTATGGATCGCCGAGCGCGAAGGCACGGAGATTGGGATGGGAGAGCTGGACCGCTCCCAGTCTCCCAATGTCGAGATCACCAGCTTCGGATTGTTTCGTGAGGCGATCGGACAGGGCCTGGGCCGCATCTTCATGGGTCAGTTGCTTGAAAAAGCATGGGAGGACGGGACATCGCGTGTGTGGCTACACACTTGCACCCTCGACAGCCCCGCCGCGCTGACTTTCTATATGAAATGCGGTTTTCGCGCGTATAAGCGTGGAATTGAAGTCGCCGATGATCCGCGCCTGCGCGGGCTTTTGCCCCTCGACATTGCGCCACAAATCCCGATTATCCGTTAGTCTGTAATTTGCGCTTCGCCCAGGTTCGCGCGGAGATGGAATTGACTAACAGCTGGAAATTGAGACCAGACAACTGAATGATTCATACCCTCGAATGGACTGACCGCGGCGTGGTCTTCATCGACCAGACCAAGCTGCCAACTGAAGAGATCTACGTTACCTGCACCACACACCAGCAGGTCGCAGACGCCATCCGCGACATGATCGTGCGCGGCGCTCCGGCGATTGGCGTCGCAGCGGGTATGGGCATTGCGATCGGCGTCAAGAATTCAGCAGCGGAGAATGTTGGCGATCTGAAAAAAGACCTCGACCAGATCTGCGAAACCATCCGCCAGACTCGTCCTACCGCTGTGAATCTTTTCTGGGCCATTCGCCGCATGCAGGAAAAATTCGAGACGCTGCGCGGCCGCCCGATCCCGCAAATCAAACAGGCGTTGATTGAAGAGGCGCAGCGCATGCACGCCGAAGACATCGCGGCGAATCAGGCGATGGGCCGCCACGGGGCGACGCTCTTGCCCTCCACTGGCGGTGTGCTCACGCACTGCAACGCTGGAGCGCTCGCGACCGCTGGGTATGGCACGGCACTCGGAGTTATTCGCGCCGCGGTTGAACAAGGCAAGAAAATTCACGTCTATGCTGACGAGACGCGGCCGTTTCTGCAAGGCTCGCGCCTGACGGCATGGGAGCTGATGAAGGACGGGATCCCCACGACCGTGATCTCCGACAACATGGCGGGTGTGATGATGAAGCAGGGCAAGATTGGCGCGATTGTCGTGGGCGCCGACCGAATCGCTGCCAATGGTGACGTCGCCAATAAGATCGGCACTTATACCGTCGCAGTTCTCGCCAAAGAACACGGCATTCCGTTTTACGTCGCGGCACCAATGTCGACAGTTGACCTCGACACGCTAGACGGCAGCAAAATCCCGATCGAGCAGCGCAATGTGAGGGAAGTCTCGCACATTGCCGGGAAGCAGATGACGCCCGACGGTGTCTCGATCGAAAATCCCGCATTCGACGTGACTCCGGCAAAGTACGTGGCCGCTATCATTACCGAGCGAGGAATCGCCCGGGCTCCCTATGAGAAATCACTCCAGGCCTTAGCCAAGGGCCAAGCGGCAAGTGGCTAGATGCCACAGATCATCCCAGCTCAAATCAGTTTTACAAGCGGCGGCAAACCGATTCGCCTCGATGCATACCTGCCCGACTCAAATGCCAACAGGTTTCCGGCGGTCATCGCGCTGCACGGCGCCGGCGGCGACGCTACTGGATCGGGGAAGTCCGCCGCGCTTCTCGCCGAGCAGGGGTTTGCGGTTTACGTTCTCCATTACTTCGATCGCACCGGCACTACGTACGCGGATAAGCCGACGATCCTGCTCAATTTTCCAGTCTGGATGAAGACTCTGTGGGATGCGATCAGCTTCGTGGAAAAACAACCTTCGGTCGATCCTTCGCGCATCGCGCTGCTCGGTTTCTCTCTTGGCGCATACCTTTCACTTGCCAATTCCTCGATCGATGGCCGCGTGAAAGCGGTGGTCGAGTTTTTCGGAGGTCTTCCGCGCGAGATGAAACTCTTTATGCGCCGTCTTTGCCCTACGCTGATCCTGCACGGAGAAGCTGACCAGACCGTCCCTGTTTCCGAAGCTCACGACCTGCAACGCCTGCTTGAAGAGAAAGGCATTCCGCACGAAATCAAAATTTATCCGGACGCTGGACACGGATTTGAAAGCGAGGTTTGGCGCGATGCGGGATTGCGCACGCTGAAGTTTCTGCAAAAACACCTGGCTGCCGTCTGATCTCTCGGTCCCGGGTACCCTCGATGAGGATGCAGGCCTTCAGCCCTTGCGCAATGATGCTGAGTTTAAGCAGCTGGTAGCAGAGCTAAAAACCAAAATGTGTTTCCCGTGACGCGGATTGAGCGTTGAACGGGCTCAGGGCGAGGTGAAGGTGCGAACTTTTTCCCAACAGCTCACGTATCATTAATTAGCGAGGAGACGTCTATGTTTACCTTCCTGCTTTGGTGTCTCTTATTCGTACTATGCTGGCCGCTGGCACTTTTGGCTCTCGTTCTCTACCCGATTGTGTGGCTGCTGCTTCTTCCGTTTCGCATCCTGGGTATCGCTGTGCATGGAGTTCTCGCTCTGATCCGCGAAGCCATCCTGCTTCCGGCACGGCTTTTGAGCGCGCCATTCCGCATCCATCACGCGGGCTAGATGTTCCCGGGCGCTTGGCTGGCCAAGTTGCACAATGAGATTGAGGAAAACGGGTAAGAAACTCAGCCCTGCATCACCAGGAGGTTGGGGCTGGGATGCAGTTTGGCCCCGGTCATTCGCTGCACATCCTCGACAGTGAGGCCGGGAGCAATTTCTTCGAGTACGAGTCCTTCCGGCGTGACACGTATGTATGCCATCTCGGTCACGATCGTGTCGACCACCTTCACGCCGGTCAGAGGTAGGGTGCATTTTTTCAGGATTTTCGGCTGCCCGTCTTTGGTTGCGTGTTCCATCGCAATGATCACCCGGCGCGCGCCCGCGACCAGATCCATTGCGCCGCCCATGCCTTTGACCATTTTGCCGGGGATCATCCAGTTGGCAAGATTGCCATGTTCGTCGACTTCCATCGCTCCCAGCACACTAAGATCGACGTGGCCACCTCGAATCATGCCAAAGGAGTCGGCGCTGGAAAAGTACGCAGTGCCGGGAAGTTCGCTGACTGTTTCCTTACCGGCATTGATCAGATCAGCGTCTTCGGTTCCCTCCATGGGGTAAGGACCAATGCCGAGCATGCCGTTTTCGCTCTGAAGAACGACATCCATGCCGCCGGGGACGTAATTGGCAATGAGCGTGGGAAGGCCAATGCCAAGGTTCACGTAAAATCCGTCGCGCAACTCGCGCGCGATGCGCCTGACGATACGTTCGCGTTTTTCCGTATCTTTGGCGGGCTTGGTTTCCGTAGGCATTTGAATGTTGTTTTCGTCGTTGGTCGTTCGTCGCTCGTCGCTCGGAAAACATAGCAGACCGCAGCGCCACGGAATCCCCAACGACCATCGACCATCGACTAACGACTAACGACTAACGATCTCCTTCCTCACCGTTCTCTTCTCAATTCTCTTTTCAAACACTGCGCCCTGAAAAATCCTCTTCACAAAAATGCTTGGCGTATGCACTGTGTCGGGGTCGAGTTTACCGGGCGAGACGAGATGCTCGACCTCGGCAATGGTTACTTTGGCAGCGGTCGCCATCATGGGATTGAAATTGCGCGCGGTTTTGCGATAGATAAGATTGCCCCAAGTATCGCCTTTCCAAGCCTTGATAAAGGCGAAATCGGCCTTCAGTGCGCGCTCCATGATGTAAGTGCGACCATCGAATTCTCGTGTTTCTTTGCCGTCGGCGACCACCGTTCCGACTCCGGTCGGAGTGAAGAACGCTGGAATGCCCGCTCCCGCGGCACGGATGCGCTCGGAGAAAGTTCCTTGGGGAACCAGGTCGAGGTGCACGCGACCATCGAGCACCATCGCTTCCAGGAGTTTGTTTTCGCCAACGTAGGTGCCGATGTGGCGTTTGATCTGGCCATTAGCCAGCAATAAACCGACGCCGAAGCCGTCGACGCCCGCATTATTGCTGATGGTTGTGAGATTCTTCGTACCTTTCGCGGCCAGTGCGCGAATCAAATTCTCGGGCATGCCGCAGAGACCAAAGCCGCCGACCATGATGGTTGCGCCATCAAACACATCCTGAATGGCTTCTTCGGCGTTGGAAACGACTTTGTGCACGACGGTGAGATTGTAAATCAAGGGGCGAGCCGCGAGCTACGAGCCGCGAGCAACCTACTTTGTTTTCGTTCGCGGCTCCGGGCTTGAGACTCGCGGCTTTCTCAGTTGATGGGCGCGTTCGAACTCCGCCGCCAATCCGCGCGTATCGAGATTCTCGCGGATGTGTGCCATGCGTTGTTCCAGTTTGTGCATGGCTGCGCCGATGTTCTTGCGGTTGGTGATCGCGATATCTCTCCACATGGAATAGGGAGAGCTCGAAATTCGTGTGAGTTCGCCCAGCGCCCGGCCTCCAATATCGAGCAGCGGCGCGTCGGGGCCAAACTCGTCGACCAGCGCCGATGCCAGTGCGGTCGAGATCATCTGCGGGAGATGGCTGACCCAGGCGCAGAAACGATCGTGATCGAGTGGACTCAGCATGGCGACGCGAGCGCCCATTTTCTCCACGCAGTGAATGAATTCACCGCAAATTCCAGCATGAGGATTCTGGCGTGGCAGCGGTGTAAAGAGCCAGCAGGCGCCTTCGAACAAGTCGGCGTTGGCGAATTCGACTCCCGCGTGCTCCTTGCCCGCCATTGGATGTCCAGCCAGAAACCGTTGACCTGCCGTTCGGCCGAAAACTTTGGCAGCACGAGCGACGATCTCAGCTTTCGTGCTGCCGACATCGGTGATGAGCGTGCGCGCAGGCAGGGATGGGCCCAGGCGTCCAATGAGATCAAGAATCGCAATGACGGGTGTTGCCAGAATAACCAGGTCGCTGCCGTGGATGGAATCGGCAGGATGGAGTGTGCCCTCTTCGATGGCGCCGCAATCAATGGCACGCTCCAGAACCGGTGCACGGTCGCAACCGATAACACGGCGCGCGAGATGCCGCTTCCTCAGCGCGAGGCCAAGCGAACCTCCGATCAATCCGGTGCCGATAATGGTGACTTGTTTGAAAGACATTTGTAATTTGCGATTGGTAATTGGTAATTTCTCGAACCGCTAGTTGCAATCACAAATTTCAAATCAGAAATTGCAAATTTCTACGCGATTTCTCTTCCAATGGCCGGGGCAATCATCCGAATGCTATCCATCAGTTTTGCGAACTGCTCGGGATAGAGGGACTGCGCACCATCGGAGAGCGCTTTGTCGGGTTGATGATGAACCTCGATGAGCAGCGCGTCGGTTCCCGCCGCCACCGAGGCAAGCGCCATGGGGGCGACCTTGTCGCGTCGGCCCGTGCCATGGGAGGGGTCTGCGGTCATGGGCAAATGAGAGAGCTTGTGGATGATGGGGATGGCGGAGATATCCATTGTGTTGCGCGTATAGGTTTCGAAGGTGCGGATGCCGCGCTCGCAAAGGATGATTTCATAATTTCCACCGGCGAGAAGATATTCGGCAGAGCACAGAAGCTCTTCGATGGTGGCTGCGATGCCACGCTTGAGCAGAATCGGTTTGCGAATCTTGCCCAGTTCGCGCAGCAGATTGAAATTTTGCATGTTGCGCGCGCCGACCTGGAAAATATCGACATAGGGGAGCATCAGTTCGATCTGCGAGATCTCCATAACCTCGCTGATGACGAGCAGGCTGAAGCGATCACCGGCCTCGCGTAAAAGTTTGAGTCCGTCGAGCCCGAGCCCCTGAAATGAATAAGGAGAAGATCGTGGTTTGAAGGCGCCACCGCGAAGGACGCGCGCTCCAGCTTGGGATATCAATTCGGCTACGCTGAAAAGTTGTTCCCGCGATTCGACTGAGCAAGGACCCGCCATGACCACGACCTTCTTGCCGCCGATTTCGATTCCATTGGGGAACTTGACCACCGTGCCTTCGGGGCGAAAATTGCGACCGGCAAGGCGATAAGGCGAAGTGATGCGGTGAACTTCCTGTACGCCGGGAAGCATCTCGACTTCGCGGGTATCGAAATCGGTTTGAGAACCGACTCCGCCCAGAACAGTTTTGAGCGCTCCGGTAGAGCGGTGAACTTCAAAGCCCATCTGAACCAGTTGATCGATCACGTACTGGATCTGATCTTCGGTGGCATGGTCTTGCATGGCGACAATCATGAGTTATCCAGTTGGCCCACCGCGGTATTCGATCGTGACACGGTGCAGCCTTGAATCTGTACGTTTTTTCAAAGTCAGAAGGCGGATCGCAGAAATAAAACCAAAAGCTAAACAGGCACAGAGAGCATGGCCTCTTAACTGCTCAGAGCACGCGATTTTTACTTCTTCAATCCTGATTCTGACTTTACTTGATCCTAATCCTCGATGTGCGAATCGAGTTCGCTCTTGTGAGGGTTGGGCGACGGCTGGGGGACAATCTCGTGTCCCTGAATGCTCCGCATCACATCCAGCAGTCGTTCGTAGATTCTTTCCAGATCGCGACCCTTGAGCGGACCGGCATTGCTGCGCTGCACGTTGGCGATGACATCCTTTTCGCGGTCAGGCTCGTAAATGGGCATACGGGCGTCGCGTTTGAGCCTGCCGATCTCGATCACCGCGCTGGCACGTTCGTTGAGCAACGCGGCCATCCTGCGGTCGACGTCGTCGATCTTCTTGCGCCAATCGGAGATATCCATAAATCTTCGAATTCGCCTATGCGTTGCGCGCCACGAGCGAGCCTATAAAGTGTGCCACAGAGGCGGCTTCCCTTCCCCTATTTTGTTCGATCACGTTGACAATCGCGCTACCAACAACCGCAGCTTCCGCGAATTTGCCTAAGGCGGCGAACTGCGCGGGACTGGAAACTCCGAAGCCAACCGCGATGGGAAGTTGTGAGAAGCGACGGAGACGCCTTACCAGATTCTCGGCATCGCCCGACATTTGTGTCCGCTCGCCAGTAACGCCGGTACGCGAGATGGCATAGATGAAACCCGAGGAAAGTTTGGCGATCTGTTTCAGGCGCTGATCTGTGCTGGTAGGAGCGGCCAGAAAAATCGTGGCGAGGTCGTTCTTGCGCGCTTCGACAAGATAGTCCTGCGATTCTTCGGCCGGGAGATCGGTGACGAGCAGGCCGTCGAGACCGGCGGCGCGGGCGACGTGGCAAAAGCGGGCGAGGCCCATGCGGAGGATGGGATTGAGATAAGAGAAGATGACCAGGCCGGCGGATTGGGAGTGCTCGCGGATTTCGGCGGCGAGTTTGAGGACGTGCTCGAGGGTAGTTCCTTGCTTGAGGGCGCGTTCGCTGGCGCGCTGGATGACAGGTCCATCGGCGACGGGGTCGCTGAAGGGGACACCGAGTTCGATGATGGCAGCACCGGCATCGATGGCGGCGAGAATAACTTCTTTGGTTGTAGCGAGATCCGGGTCGCCACAGGTGACATAGGCGACCAGGGCGGGCTTATTGACGAAGTGAAAGGGCATGAAGCGAACATTGTAAATCGCAGAAGCGGATTGCAGAAGCGGAACCGGAGCCTGGTGCAAGGACGGGTTGGTCAAGGCAAACGGATAGCGAAAGATCCGAGCGAATAAAGAGCGAACAAAATATTTATTGGAACACAGATTTGTACATACATGCTTCCAAGCTCTTTGCGCCCAGGCGGTTAGCGATTCTTTTGAGCGAAACCGGGACTTGACAGGTCATGATATAGGCGCGGGCGCGCGCCGAGATCCGCGGGACGAATCTCAGCTTCGTTGTTTATTCGCATTTTGTTCGATTTTTCTTTGCTTGGTGAGCCGCACCTGGGGTTCCCGTGGCGGTCGCGCCGTGGCGCTTCTTCACCCATTGTTCGCCTGATACGACGGGCGAGACCGGCATTCAGAATTCCGTGGCGGCGATGAGTTTCAGGTGTCGAATGAACGTCGCACGTTCGGCGGAGGTCAGCGTCTGCCGAACTTTTTCGTCAGCAGCGCGGCGGTGCTGGATGAGAGCCTGATGGTATTTCTGTCCCTTGTGCGTGAGGTGAAGCAGGAGGGCTCGTCCGGTCTTCGCTTTCCGTTCCGAAAGCAGTCCCTCCTTGAGCATGGTCTTGACGGCGCGATGCACCACGGTGCGGTCGAAGCCAAGCCGCCGGGCGATCTGGTTTTGATTGAGGGCAGCGTCATGCCCGAGGATGGAGAGAATGAAGCCGCGAGTGGCGGAGCAACCGGTCTTTCGTTCCAGACGTTTGCTGACGCCGAAGTAAGCGGCGGCAAGTTGCGCGAGGAGAGAATCCTGGAGAATATCATCGGGAATCTTCGAATCGGGAATGATGGGCGAGTTGGAATTCATAGGCATGTCACCGTGGTTTCGAGGGGGCGACGCCACTGTGGTTGCACGGCGTAGCCAGAAGATTTCTTGCCGAGGGCAATGACCATCACGATTTCCTGATGCTTTCGCGAAAGACCGAGGTGGCGCGAGAGCCGGGGACCATCGAAGCCTTCCATGGGGCAGGTGTTCAGGCCGACGACTTCGGCGGCGATCATCAGATTCTGACAGGCGAGCGC
Organism: Terriglobales bacterium; assembly: GCA_035508395.1. Taxonomy (GTDB): domain Bacteria; phylum Acidobacteriota; class Terriglobia; order Terriglobales; family Acidobacteriaceae; genus Acidiflorens. Next base: position 9,700 of record DATJNC010000058.1, read on the forward strand.
GGTGCTCTTGCCAGCCCACTTGAACAGGTCGTGGCGCGTAACGGGCGGTGAACCGAGGGTGACGAAGGCGCTCAGCAGGCGAAAGAAGGTACGTTTGAGCAGGCCAAAAAGATTCAGCGGTCCGGGCATGAAGATGAGGCGGCCGATGCGAGCGGTGCGAACATATTCGCGGATTTTGCGGGCGGGAAAGCCAGCCTGGCGCATCCAGGCCAATTGCAGTTGGGTGGTGGAGCGCAGGGATGCGATGTCGGCAACGGCGACAACCAGGGCAGAAGCGGTTTGCGCCGGAGGCTGATTCAGGCAGAGCTTCGCCACAGCGGCGCGTTCAGTTGGGGACTCGACCCAGAAGAGGCGATAGGGTTGCATGTTGAAGCTGGACGGCGCTTGTCGCGCCGAGTGCAAGAGCAGGTCCCGGGTCGCGAGAGGGATATCGACCGCCTGGAAGGCACGGATGGCGCGGCGCTGGAAGATGGCGGACAAGATGGGGTCAAGAGTGGTAGCGGTTCCGGCAGTGGCTTCGGCGTCCATGTTGCTATTACAACATAACTATGTTGCCACTGCAACATAAATTAAGGGGCGGGCAATGGGACGGGGTTTCCGCCGGCCGTGCTGGCACACATCCCCACCATGATCGGGACTTATAATTCGCCGGAAATACCAGCAGCAGCGGGTGCCGCTCGAGGGC
>DATJNC010000059.1:0-3035 GCA_035508395.1 Terriglobales bacterium
CGGAGCCGTCACCGCGCTAGTGGGCATTCTGTATGCCACGACTGAGAACGATCTGAAGACCATGTTGGCCCATAGTTCCATCGAGAATGCCGGAATCATCGCGGCTGGGATCGGAGCCTTTCTGGTATTCCGCAATTCCGGGAATGCGATCCCGGCTGCCCTTGCGCTCACTGCCGCGCTTTATCACATGCTGAATCATTCGACATACAAGGCACTCCTCTACCAAGGCGCGGGCCACATTGAAGCCGCGACGGGCACAAGAGACATGGATCGGCTGGGGGGGCTGATCCGCTCTTTGCCGGCGCTGTCGATCGTATTCCTAGCTGGATGTCTCGCCATCGCGGCGGTGCCGCCCTTCAATGGTTTTGTGAGTGAATGGTTAACCTTGCAGACTTTCCTGCGCAGCTCGCTGCTCCCCTCGGCCGCAGTGAAGATCGTCTTCGCCCTTTCCGGTGCCATCCTGGCGCTGACGGCCGCATTGGCTGTCACTTGTTTCGTGAAAACCTACGCCATGAGCTTTCTGGGAACACCGCGCAGTCATTGGGAATCAAACGCCCAATTCGCGCGCAGGCCGCGTTTTTCCCTGATACTTCTCGCGGCGGCTTGTGTTCTTCTGGGAGTGCTGCCGACTTATGTTATTCCGGCTTTGAACTGCGCCGTGGAACCTTTGGCAGGAGCGAGCGCAACTGCTTCGCTCGTTCCACCGTTCTTTACAGCTACGCAAACCAACCAGCAGCTTCCGCCCGCCTTCCTGGCGGACTTTCATAACCTGGGAGCACAAACCGGAGCCCGATGGGTGCCCGGTCGCGGCCTGGTAATCTTGCTGCGCGGCGGCGAACAAAATCCGGTGGTCTTTGCCATGTCTCCTTCTTACAGCGTGGTGGCGTTGACGATTCTGCTGCTCCTCTCTTGGTTCATCACCTCGCGCCTCACTCGTAAACGCTCGCTCGTCAGAAACGAAGTCTGGGCCGGTGGCATTCCAACTCTGTTGCCTGAAATGACCTATACGGCAACAGGATTTTCCAACCCCGTGCGCGTCGTGTTCCAAGCGATTTTCCGCCCGAATATCGTCGAGGACACCCGCGAAACGGTGGCCGTGCATTTTCGGACGGCAATCCGGCGCCGCCGCGATGAGACGCACCTCGTGGATCGCCTCTTCTTTCATCCCGTCGGAACGATCGTGAATTCTGTCGCGAGACTGCTGGCAGGAATGCACCATGGACGTCTGAATGCGTACGTTGCCTGCGTCTTAGGTTTTCTGATCCTGATTCTCGTCCTCTATCGCATTGGTTGAGAACAGAAAGATTAGAACTGTGTCCCATCCGTGGCATGACATTACAGCGGGAATACATCTGCCGAAGGAATTCAACTCGGTGGTGGAGCCCCTCGGTTCGAGTGTCAAATCGATTCGCCTGTGTCGCATGTTTCAACCTCGTAGAGCCGAATTCCGAGGTTAATGGACACCATGGACACCAAGCTAAATCGTCCAAAATCGTGCCCCAGGCAAACACCAACCCAGAGCAGCTGTCCCTGCCCGGGAATGAATTGTAGCCGACCGAGTTCAGATCAGTACAGGCGCAGCAACTCTGGTCAGGATCTCGAACAGTCTATTGCGAAAGTATCTTGCTCCTGTTTGGCGGGACCTCGCGGCACCGCGCGATGAAGCGAATTGGGGTGGACCACTTCCGACCGGACTTGCACGTCGCGTCGGATCGGGCCACCTTAAGCGTGAAATCCACGGCTTGCTTTTGGCCAAGGCCCGAAACGACGTTGTTGTTTTGTCCCGCGTCGAAGCCTTGTGCTTCCACAGTGACCGAATAGCTACCCGGCTTTAACTGCTGCAAAATTGAACCGGCCTGCGTCATCGGTTTTGGCACTTCGCTTGAGACCGGTCTCGTGATTTGTGATCGTCACGGTGGCGCCCGCCACAACCGCGCGAGATGCGTCTCTAACTTCGCCAATGATGGCGCTGGTGGTTTCGCCTTGTGCCAGCGCTTTCGCCGGAAGAAAGCAAGCCACGCTCAACATAAGGAGAGCAAGGTGAGCTGCCCGCGTCATGATTTCCCCACCCATTCGGTCTAGAGCTGGCAAGGTGCCATTGGTTGGAACTATTAACCTGCGATTATTCGTTGTAGTTAACCACAGTTAATACAAAGAACGGAAGGCGGGATTCGGCAACCGCCGCGATTGTGTCCGCGTGAGGAGCAAAACAGAAGTTAACTGGAGCAAAGCCGAATTCCGGGCCCACCAGAGTGCTTAGATGGATGGGGTTGTTTTCAGACGGTGGTTCCAATTGGTTACAACGCGATTTGTAGTCAAATTCCATCATCGTGCGGGCGCGTAGTATCCGGCTTTTGCGTAAACTCGAAGCTGAGGCAAGTGTTGTGGCGGCGTGACCTGCACCGTAAGTTTGTGCCACATACCATCGTGTGCCAAGTTGTCTGGGCGATATGCTAGTAGGTACTGATTGCGCAATTCGATCGAAAGCTCGGCCGCTGCGTCTCCAACTTTCTTTAGATTGCGGATGGCGAACGTTCTACCGCCGGTGATGCCGGTCGCAAAAGCCAGCAGATCGGGCCCCACACGTTCTGCTTGGGTTCTAGGGGCTTCGTCAAAGATTCCCATTGCGTAGATCTGGACATCAGATTCTCTGAGAACCGGCCATACTTCTTTTGCTGTGTAGCGGCTGTGATTGTCCCCACCGTCGGAAATGACCAAGAGGGTCTTCCGTTCGTTGCGGGCCTTTTTCATTTGTTCCAAACCGAGATAGAGCGCGTCCAACAAGGCTGTTCCGCCATCGGGCCTAACTCTTGCGATCTCGTCCTGAATTTCGTCGGCTGAAGTCGTGAAGTCCACCAGAAGTTTGGGACGATCATTGAATGCAACCAGAAGGAACTCGTCCTCTGGGTTTGAACTGCGAAGAAACTGAAGCACTGCTTCGCGAGACCTGTCCATCTTCCCGTACATGCTGCCGCTTGCATCGAAAATTATCCCTACCGAAATGGGGGCATCTTCGCTGGACAAGTGGCGTATCA
>DATJNC010000060.1:0-10856 GCA_035508395.1 Terriglobales bacterium
ATCTTCTGCTCGTGCCGGTTCGGCAAAAGCGTTCTCGAGCAGGGCTCCGAAGGACGCGGCACTGAGGCCACCAAGAAAAGTACGACGCTTCATTGCTCCTCCTTGACCACGCCTAAACGCCCTTGACCTCGCCTCCGATGGCGACAGATTTTATGATTGGCATATCGTTGTTTCGTCTAATGGTTGAATCGGTCAGTGAGACCACTTATGACGATAGGGTTTCGCGCGCCGCCTCAAGAATTACGTTAATCACGAGATCGGGCTTCGAATACATCGGGCTGTGGTCTACAGGGTATGAATGGGTTTTCGCGCGCATGCGCTCGGCCATGAATTGCTGCGTTTTCGGGTTAATCATGCGATCCTCTTCCGCGATCAGGAACCACGAGGGCTTCGTTTTCCAGGCAGGGCGTGGTGCCGGCTCTTGAATGCACGGAACCGCGATTGGCCGCTGGACGGCCTGGGCGACGCGCGTTTGTTCAGAGGAAGCCTTGTGGGCAACCGCTTGGCGGAACCCGCCGTCGGGAATCCATATATAGCCGTGAGAATCGGGAGACAATTTGGGAGACTCGGGGGGTTTTGGATCGCGGTAGAAAACCTTGGCTACTGTTTCCCCCTCATCGGGAGCGAGCGCTGCAACATAGACAAGAGATTTAACCCGATCTTCCTGCGCAGCAGCGATTACCGCGCCAGAGTAAGCGTGGCCGACCAGGACGACGGGGCCACTGGTCCGCTCCAACACCCAGTTCAATGCCGTCGTGTCGTTGGTTAATGTTGTTAGTGGGATAGGGGCACAGATGACATTCAGACCGTGCTGCTGCAAAGGAATAATCACCTTGCGCCAACACGACCCGTCGGCCCAAGCTCCATGCACCAAGACTATTGTTGAGTTTTGAGGGAATTCGCTCACCTTTGAAGTTTGCGAATTTGCAGCGGTTTGTGCCACGTTCTGCGCGAGCGCTGATTCGCTGAAGGGCCTCTCGAGCACGACACCTACGGATGCGGCTGTGACCAAACCGAGAAATCGCCGACGTTCCATACCATCTGTCTCCTTCGAAGACCAGAATTCCGTCATTTCAATCCCCCGCTAGTTCAAGCGGCAGTGGCGCCCGTCGGGGCGGAGGCGCTTTGATCAAGAAATTTGCGCATTCGCTCCGCGATGAAACGGCTGAAGTCCTCCAGCGCAAAGTGGCCTGTATCAATAAGGTGCAGTTCCGCATTCGGAAGATCTCTTTGATAGGCTTTGGCGCCTTCCACTGTGAAGAAGGGATCGTTCTTTCCCCAGAGAATCAGCATCCTGGGTTGCCGGCTGCGGAAGTATTCGTGCCAACGGTCATAGAGCGCCACATTTGATTGATAGTTGTGAAGAAGGTCGAGCTGGATTGCGGCATTGCCGGGACGATCAAGAAAGAACTGATCCATCGTGTACGAATCGGGGCTGATTCGTTCAGGATCTCCAACGCCATGCGTGTACTGAAACATAGTCATCTTCATCGTCAGGAGATCGCGCACCGGCTTCTCGGTTTCGGAATTGCGATTGGTCCAGAATGGCTTCATTGGATCGAAGGCTCCGCCAATCCCTTCCACGTAGGCGTTGCCGTTCTGAACCACGATGCCTCGAATGGCATCTGGATGTTTCGACGCAATGCGATAACCGACGGGTGCGCCGTAATCCTGGACATAAATGCTGAACTGCTTCAGTCCGAGGTTCTTGAAGAGAAGTTCTTCGACGTGAGCCGCCAGATTGTCGAACGTGTACTGGAAATCACGCACACTCGGGGCGTCGCTGTATCCGAACCCCACGTAATCGGGAGCAATGACGCGGAACTTGTCAACTAATTGCGGTATCAGGTCGCGGAACATATGCGACGAACTGGGAAAACCGTGCAGAAGCACGATAGCGGGCGCATCCTTGGAGCCGGCCTCGCGGTAGAAGAGCTTTTGTCCTCTTACATTGGCGTGACGATAGGTGGTCATGACATTCCTCCGTTTAGCTGTTCGGCGACTTAGGCCGCCGTGAATTCAAAAATCGATACTTATCGATGGACCATGGAGTTGGACCCCTCAGTGCAAGCGTCATGATGGAAGCGATGTAAAGCAGATCGCATTCATATCCCGGCGGCCCAAACTGAGCTCTTCCCTCGCTGACACCTATCAACTTGATCGAGCTGAAGCCATACGGCAGGTGGACCGTGAAGAGGGCGACCACGAGCAGAATGATGGCCGGAACACTGACAACAGGAAGGAAAGCTCCGATCAGGAAACAGAAGCCAGCGACAATCTCAGTGGCGATTGTGACCCAAGCCATGAAGTGCGGCAAAGCAGTCCCCAACGCCTGAAGAATGACAGCGAAAGCGTCCGGCCCCTTAGACCATTTCGTGAAGCCGTGCGCCAGAAATCCATAGCCGACGATTAATCGAAGAGGGAGGGGCGCGTATGGCGCAAGCTTTGCCCGCACACCCCGCCAAAGCGATATTTCTGCCGTGAGAGTAGACATTGCGTCCTACGGGGTGGCACCGGGCCCATATTTAGCTGCAGCCCAGAGGAGCTGCATGCCGTACCGATTCCGAGGCACGCAACGTGCCAACGAGGATGCGTGAAAACTCAATCGGAGCTTGCGGCCTAAGTGATTCTGTGAGTTGAAGATGTCAGGTGACAGCCGGCAATCCTCTTTGATCAACGCTGACGAATTCGTGACCAATATCCAACACTGGCGGATTTCGGTCTCGAACAGTATCGGCTCGACACGATTCCGCGACGCGACTATCTGGTTGAGAAATCTTCGGACCAGGCTGCTGACTCGTGTGGACGATTGATGCGCAGCTTCTTCATTCTATAAACCAATGACGTCCGCTTCATCCCAAGCCGCTGCGCCGCACCATTCCTGCCGCCGATCACCCAGTTACTTGCATCAAGCACGCGGAGAATATGATCCCGCTCTACTTCTGCAAGACCGTTCATGGGAGAGTTGGATTCCCTATGAGAGTTGACTGGTTCCAGCTCTGAGATGGGGGCGCGCAGCACGGAGTGAGGGGACAGGATGACCGCCCGCTCGATGAAGTTTTGCAATTCGCGAACATTTCCCGGCCAACCATATCGAACAAGCGCGTCCATCGTCTCGGGAGGGACTTCATCGATTCGCTTGTCCATGCGTCGGGCATATATGGCTGTGAAGTGGCGGACCAGGTTCGGAATGTCATCAGCGCGTTGCCGCAGAGCAGGAATACTGATGGGAAACACCTTCAACCGGTAGTAAAGATCCTCGCGAAATGTCCCTTGCTTCACCATCCCGGCCAAATCTCGATGCGTCGCTGCGATCAGGCGGACATCAACCTTATGGGTGCGGTTACTGCCTAGCCTCTCGAATTCCTGCTCCTGCAATACGCGCAGCAATTTGGCCTGAAGTTCTAGTGGGATGTCGCCGACCTCGTCGAGAAAGAGCGTCCCCTTGTTGGCAAGTTCGAATCGTCCAGTTTTTTGTCCTATGGCTCCAGTGAATGCACCTTTCTCATGGCCGAACAACTCACTTTCCAGGAGCCCAAGCGGAATGGCAGCACAATTCAACTTAATGAAGGCTCTTTCCCAACGACTGCTTAGATTGTGGATGGCACGCGCGACAAGTTCTTTACCGGTTCCGGTCTCGCCCAGTATCAGAACGCTCGAATCTGTTGGCGCAACCAAGGAGACCAGATTTAAGGCAGTCTTCAGCGCCAGACTCTCTCCCACGATTTCGCCGAATTCAACGCGGAGTTCGTCCTCGAGGTAACGTCTTTGTTTCGTTTCTTTGTCTTTATCCTTGATTGCCCTTTCATAGTCCAACGCGTTTTCGACAGCAATCGCCATTTGACGCGCGACCTGTTCGAGAAAGGCAACGTCATCTTTGGAAAAAGCCTTCTCCGTTCTCTTTAGCGCGGCCAAAACCCCTACCACGCCGTTTCGGCCAATAAGCGGCAGGTCACACCCCGATCTCAGGCCTTCCGCCATTACACTTTGATAGAAACCTCGACCTGCGCTACCGAAGCCTTCTGGATCGTTTTGCAATTCTTCAAAGTGGTCGAAATGTTGAGTCTTGCCCGTCCAAAATGCCTTCCCACAGATGGAGCCGTGGATAGGAACAATGGTGCCGTCGCACACTGCACCCCGTGCCTCGGGGTTATATAGAGTGGTCAGGCGCAGTTCTCCGCTATCGTCATCGGGCAGAAGCAGTGCACAAAAATCACATCCCGTCACGCTTAGCAAGTTCGTAGAAAGCACCTCGAGCAGACGGGAAGGATCCAGCTTTGATGTCATGCTATTCGTCAGTTCGAGAAGCAGGCGCAGCCGATCGCGTTCATGCTGTAATTCTTGCTCCTTGATGTGGCGCTCTATCGCGATTCCCGCAATCTGGCTCGCATTCTCGATCAACTGAAGTTCGGTGGCTCCAGGACTTCGCGCTTCACGGTCGAGGATGGCGAACGTGCCGAGGAGCTTATCCTCACTTGTGAATAGGGGGCGCGACCAGACGGAACGAATCCCATAAGGCGAAACCAAGTCACGATAGTCATCCCAAATGGGATCTCTGAGGATATCGGTCACGTAAACCGGCTTCCTCCGATAAACAGCCGTGCCGCAAGATGCACCTTTCGGGCCAATGGACATCGGCCCCACATGGGCGCTGAACCCGGGTAGACTGGGCGCCGCCGCACAGTGCAGTTGCGTCCCATCCTCATCCGGAAGCCAGATCGTGCACAAGATCCCCTTGCCTTGGGATTCAACTAGTCGTGCAATGATGGCCAGCAGCTCGGACAACGGGGACCCGGACAAAATCAACTTTAGAATTTCGAGTACGGATTCGCTAGAAAAGAAATCTGATCCATTCCGCTCGGTTTCAACTCTCGGCAGGACTCGTGCGGGAAATTGCGTTGCAGTCTCCATGAACTGTCCTCTCTTAAGGCCGCTGGTCTTCTAACCTATATCCCCGTCTGTGAATTTGGTTTGAATAAACAGCTCTGGCCAAAGGCATTGCGTGTAGAGCTTTTGGGTCATTCGATGTTTGGACCCGGCCCCTGGCTCCACCAGATTGAGGTTAATTCTTACTTTCCTCATACATTGATTACCCGAGAGCCGGAGAGACAAGCCCTGGAATAGCTCCGCCTTGACCGATTACGAAGTCTTCCACAAAGCACTTCTTGCCTAGCTCGCATCACTGCTCGCCAAGATCTGATAAGGAGTCCGGTCTACAGATCACACTCCTACCGGCCATTCCCGTTACAAAAACCGGCGCATTCCTGGCCAGCCACAGGCCAACCGCGGTCGTGGTATTGGGGAAGGTCTCCGATACAACAGCGGGACCATCGTGCGGATATGGATCTTCGTAATTATCGACCGACCATTCCGAAGGAACTGCCTGTTGCTGGCTCAGATAGTGGACGAACTTCTCGGTGTCGCGACCGAAAGTATTGTTGGTGAATTGACGAAAAGTATCGGGCTGGCCTTTGGAGTTATTGGGCCAAGGGTAAGGAGAGAGCAACATGGTGGTGCGTATGCCGTGCTCATTGCCCCATTGGATGGCCTGCACAATAAATGTCTGATAGCCGGGTCCGCTGCCGCCAGTCAGAAAAAAGTTGGGCGGAACATCGAAGGCCATGGCCTTGCCATAAAGTGACTCATAGCGCTCGAGCGCGTAATAAGGGTTGGTGGCAAAGACGCGATCTCCTTGTTTTGGTTCGCTCGCATCGTTGGGGCCGACAATGGGAGCGACCGTCTCGATACCCGCGGTTCGGGCCGCATCCACGTACTCTTTCCAGTTTTTCTCGTACTCTCGCAATTCCGAGCGCGGGACGCCATCACGCGGAGTGTTTACGTTGGCCTCAGTCGGATGCAGACCATTTTGTATGTACACAGCCTGGTAGTAACCATAGCTTGGCGGAAGAGTGAAGTAATTGGCGCCGACCTGTCCCAGTTCAGCTTGGCCCGGACCGGTTCCGGTGAAGGTGCTTTCGATTGCTTGAAGTATGCTCGGCGGGTTCTCGGCTGCGGCGATGGCATTGGCATGCTCGTAGAGTCCGACATGGCCGGTCTGGAGGAGTGCGGCGAACTGGTCGCCGTTCCTGAGGGCATCAAAACCACCGGTCCCGCCGACAAAAATGTACACGCCAAGATTGGAGCAGGCGCCTTTTGCTACGGAGTCGCTGCTTGGATTGTCTTGCGCCGAGGCGCTGACGAAGGAGATAGCGAGGGTAATGGCTGCGATCATCGCGAGACGCCGGTAGCGATGGCCGACACGAACCTTCGGCAGGATATTTCTCCCCACGAAGAAATATTAACCCGCGTCGCGGCGAATGTTGCGGGCAGTTCAGGCGCGAGAGCAAAACATGACTGACGAGCAATCAGCCCCCTCTTTCAGGAAGTATGCGCGACTGCTTCGTCAGCGCTTTAGGCTTTCGGTCCAGTTCAACAGCAACGTCAGAGGGGTGCTCGCATTCTCCTGCGGCAGTCCGACTAGGATACGTGCGCCATCATGAGTAACATCGATGAAGCGCGAACTGGCGAGCGCTCTGCCACCGAGCAGAACGGTGGGCGCGCCCTGGCTCAACGAAGTTCCTGCTACGTGCACGGGTACAGAGACCAAATGTGATTGCATGTCCCGGAAGATAACCTCTGTTTGCAGACCCTTGCCAACCCAAAGCGCTCCGACCGCCGCGTCAACCCCGCCGGTGGAAAGTTGCCATTTGCCGGCGTGAGCGGGAAAGGTGGTCGCGTAAAGCTCAAAGCGGCCACTTTCGTCGGAGATGAACGCGAGCCACTTATCATCGGGAGAGAAGAATCCGGCAAACACGTTGCCCGCTGATGGCACGGCGATGGTGACGTGGTGATCCTTACTATCGACGTCGAGCGCCAAGCCCTGCGTCTTTCCGCTCTGGGCAAAGACGTCGGCACCATAGAAAATGTATCGGCCATCGTGCGACCATGCGCTTGCAATTGTGTTCCCCGGAGTCTTGACGAGCACTTGTTCTTCGCCAGCGCCCGAGACCGATTTCAAACGCAACTCATAATGGTCGAGCAGGTTGCGGGTGAAAACGACACTCTTGCCATCGGGAGACCACACAGGGCTTTCGTTGAAATCGTCGGTAAAGGTCAGGCGAGTTCCGAGCGCGGTCTTCAGGTTGTAAATCCAGATGTCGGAGCCGTTGCCGCGAGCGCGGGCGACGGCAACACGATCTCCCTGCGGCGAGAGCGTCCCCGCCATGAGACCGCTGGTGGGATTGCCGATATCGGGGATGGCAACTCCTTGTTCCCTGCCTTCGCGATCGAACCACACCAGCCGTTGACCGCTACCCGCGGTGGAAAGAAAAATCAGCATGCCGTTTTGAGCGACAGAAAAATCTGCGGCGCGGCGATCGAATGCCCAACGCACTCCATCGGTCACCAGGAACGGTTCCCCGGTTACGCGCAGGCCTTGAGGATCGAATGGCTGCGCCCACAACTTGCCTTCGCGCACCATGAGCAAAAAACCGGAAGCATAGTCAGGTTCCGAAGCCGAGCCGGGCGAAACCAGCTTGATATCAGGAGAGTCAAGGCTGCTCGCATAGATCCCGTCTTTGCCGTCCTTACTGTAGGCATACGTGAAGAGAAAATGGCGACCGTCCGGCAGGAAGCGTGGAAAGCGATGATTGGCACTCTGGGTCGCCTGAGTGATCGGAACCGGTGTGCCGCCGGCGGCGTTTACTTTGGATAGCCCGCCGACTGCGTTAGGAGCGAAGACAATCACTCCATCCTGGTTCCACGTGCCCCCACGGCCGTTGGGTGCATCGCAGACAATCTGCAGATTCTGGCCGGCGGTATCGATGCGTTTCAGTTTGCCATCGGCGAAGAAACCGAGATTGCGGCCGTCGGCCGACCAGAAGGGATACTCCAGTCCCTCGGTTCCATCCAAAGGAACCGCCTTGGGTGAGTCGAGCTTGCGCACCCACAACAGTATTCGGCCCTGGGGGTCGGCGGCCACATAGGCCAACTGTGTGCCATCTCGCGACAGGATAAAACTGCCTTCTTCACCGAGCGATCCGGTAATGTTCAAACCGCCCCAGATGGTTGGGGTGCGCGCAGGACGTTGAGCGAAGAATCCGGCGCCCGCCGCGCCAATAATCAGCAATGCCAGCCCCGCCCATCGCAGATAGGACAAAGCGTGCTTGCGCGGTGGGAGCGGCACGGCAGCGGATGTGGAAGCAGCCGCGCCAGCTTGCGACCGGCTTTCGCTGATCTGTCGCAGTTGCAACTTGACGTCGTGCGTCGTTTGCCAGCGTTCGTCAGGATCTTTTTCAAGACAAGTCTTGACGAGACGGTCGAGCCCGGCCGGACTGGTTGGCTGCATCGAAGAGATTGGAGCCGGGTCACGCTCGAGCACGGCTGCCATTGCGCTCGCTGCGGTCTTGCCCTCGAATGCGCGCTTGCCCGTAGCCATCTCGTACAGCACGGCGCCGAGAGCGAAGATATCAGAACGCGCGTCGGCCTCCTTTCCTTCCACTTGCTCGGGCGCCATGTATTGAAACGTACCCACCACCATACCCTGCGCGGTGAGTGGATGGCTGCCGGGGGGCGTGGTGAGAGTTGCGGTGAGTCCTGAGGTCGCCGATGCCGGACTGGCCTGCGCTGCTTTCGCCAGGCCAAAGTCCATCAGCTTGGCACCTGCTTTGGTCAGCATGATATTGCCGGGTTTCAGATCGCGGTGCACGACGCCGCTACGATGAGCTTTCTCGAGGCCTTCACAGATTTCAATTCCATATTTCAAGACTTGATCGATGGGCAGCGGCCCTCTCATCAAACGATGCGACAAGGTTTCGCCTTCGAGGTATTCCATTATCAGGTAATGGATCCCGTCCTGCTGCCCGACATCGTGGAGGGTACAGATGTTGGGATGACTCAGCGAAGAAATCATGCGGGCCTCGCGGTCAAAGCGCTGCCGGGCTTCGGTGTTCTCAGAAAGATGTGAGGGAAGAATTTTGACAGCTACGGTCCGGTCGAGGCGGGTATCGCGAGCCTTATACACCTCGCCCATTCCGCCGGCTCCCAGCGGAGACTGAATCTCATAGGGCCCGAGCTTCGTACCAGAGGTGAGCGCCATCCGTGCGAGCCATTATAGAGCCTCAGAAAAACTTCGTGCTCCTGACGTTGCGAAACCTCCTATTTGAAAGGTCTTAGAATAGTGGCATGCGTGCCTCTCATATCTGTCTACTACTGCTGTTCATGAGCGGACTGGGCAACGCCCAGTCTTCAAGTGCGGAATCGACGTTTGGGATAAAAGACGCCAAAGCTGGCTTGGCTCAGCAAGCGTCTCCGGACACCACCTCTGGTAATCAGGACCCGATCGCGGCGGCGCACACGAAACTGGATCACGGAGACTCACAAGCCGCCATTGCGATGCTGGAGAAGTTGGCAAGCGGAAGCGGACCGACGAAAGGCGTGCAGCACGAACTCGGAATTGCTTACTATCGAACCGGAAAACTGCAACTTGCCGAGCAGGCATTCGCCAAGGCGATGAAAGAAGATCCGAATGACATGGAATCGGTGCAACTACGGGGACTTGCGCTTTATCGGATGGGACGGGCGACGGAGGCGATTCCGTTTCTTGAGCGGGTTCGGCAATGGATGCCCAATGCGAATGCTGACGCGAATCACGTGCTGGGGCTGTGCTACGTGAATGCGCAACGCTTTGACGACGCCCGGCAGGCCTTCGCGGCAGAGTTTGGGCTGGCGGCAAACTCCGGAGCGGCTTATCTCCTATTGGGGAAATTGCTGATGCCCTTGAGCTTCAAAGATGCGGCGGCAGAAGCCGGGAAAAAAGCAAGTGAGCTCGCGCCTGGGCTTCCGATGGCGCACTTTTTGGTGGGCGAATACTATCTGGCAAAATCGGATACGGACCAAGCGCTGCGGGAGTTTGAAAAGGAGCGGGAGATTAATCCCGGAGATGCGGGAGTTTATGACCGGCTGGGGGATGTCTACGCACGGATGGGACAATGGCAGCAGGCGCAGGAGGCATTGACGAAGGCGATTTCACTAGACCAGACAAAGACGGGGGCGTTCATTCTGATGGGGAAGGTGCTTCTGAGGAAGGATGATCCGCAGACTTCATTGTTATATCTGCAGCATGCGGAGAAGATGGATCCGGGAAATTATCTGACGCACACCTTGTTGGGGCAGGCTTACCGCAGTTTGGGGCGAAACGAAGAGGCAAAAAAGGAAGTCGATATGGCTTCGAAAATTCTGGCGGCAGGAGAGCACAAACCGGAGGGTCCGCAATAGGGCCGGCCGGAGCAGAATCAGAGCACGTACAACCGGAGCATCCACCAGATCAGGAATATGGCGATGACGGCTCCTACGATATGGACGATCCAGTCGCCAACAGTTTTCGGTTGACCGAAGTTGAACATGGGGTCATGGTAACAGGCTGTCTACTGGAGATGCGAAATCGGCATTTGGTGTTTTCTCGCCCACCCAAACTACCACGAGGCTGTCACCGTTTTTTCGACATATCCGGCGCCCGCTGGAAACTCGATAGCCAGTTGATTGGAGCCAGCAGCGATTTCCGCTCCCTCTATTTTGAGCTTAATTTTCGGATCATTGATACGAAGGAATAATGTCTGCCGCGAATTTGCTGGAGCGGACAATTGCAGACGGAGTGAGCGGGAAGAAGCTTCTTGATCGAGAACTTTCATCTGGGCGGTGACTGCTCCTGGATTGGGCAGCCCATGCGGGATTCCGACTTCGACAGCGGGAAGCGGGATTTGCAGCTCTGCATTTACGAGCTTTGCGCCGGGGGTCAGCGAACGGAGTTCGATGCCTTTCGAAGTTGCGCTGCTAAGTTGCACGTGCAGGATGCCGCC
>DATJNC010000061.1:0-13570 GCA_035508395.1 Terriglobales bacterium
CCTCCCCCACCAGATGCAACACCGCGCCTTCGTCAAGAAAGTGGAAGAGTTTCAATCAGACATGAAGGCAGGGAAACGGGTCCGGACCATAGCAGTGGTTGACTTTCTTAAAGACTGGCTGATCCACCACATCAAACAGACGGATCGCGAATATTCCGATCACCTCAATGCTAAGGGGATTTCATAGCGCTCCAGTGTCGATTCCGCATTGAGCCTGCCTGATTCAGGCACGGCCGGCCACACGGCGATTTTTCTTCATTCCTCGATCGGCAGCAGTGTGACGCTGCAGCCCGAGGCCCCACACGTGACGTCGCCGCGGCGAATGATCTTGATCGACGACGCGTCGGGGAAGCGGACAGGGAAGTCCTTCTCGCGCATCGCATCGGCGGCGCCGCGAAGTGCCTCGTCTCCTCCGGCGAATTCCGCCCGCTCTGGCCGCGGTGAGCTGTCGAAGACCAGCGTAAAGCGCGCCGTGCCGGGCTTCGAGGCTGTTTTGTTGCTCGTCGCGCCAGCTTTAGCGGCCGCGACGCTCGGCTTCATCGCGTCAAGCTTCACCGTCCAGAGCTGGGCCAGCTCGGCTTTTGCGTCGGCGGTCTGCTTGTTCGTTGCACTCGCGTCGACGGCAAGTTTTGTCAGCCGCTCGCGCGAATCGTCAGCGCTCTCTCCGACCACTGCAACCGCGAGCGCGTACATGTGGATCGCTTTATCGCGTTGGCCCGCCTTCTCGTAAACCTGACCGAGCCGGTTCGCCACCGTGCCCGACCCACTCAGCAACCACGCCGAATTCAAGAACTGCATGGCAGCGAGATTTTCTCCGCGCATCGATTTCGCCCATCCCATGCGCGCCCACGCCAGCGCGACTAGCTTCATCGCAGAAAATGCCGAAGGAGGGAGCCGATCAAATTCGCCCGAATCGAACTGACCTCCGATATCGTAGAGAACCTGTTGCGCGTCATTTTCGGTTTGCGCCGGATCGATATTTGGTTTGAGCGCGGCCGCAAACATGTCGGGCCCAGCGTCGCCGCCCGCGCTACCGGTCAGGCCTTTCATCAGATCCTGCGCTTTAGCCGTGTTGCCGAGCTTCGTATAAACCTCGGCCAGTGCGAGCTTGGTCTCGGGATCCTCCGGAGGCACGGCCATAGCGGCTTCCAGCTCTCCTGCCGCCTCCTGGGTGCGTCCCATCTGCGCCAGCAACAGGCCTAAGTCTTTGTGCGAGGCCTGATCATAAGGAGCAATTTCGATCTGCTTGCGATAGGCGTCGACCGCCTCGTCCGATTTCCCCGCCTGCTGCAATTCGATTCCAAGTTCAAGGTTCGCCGACTTGTGATTCGGATCGAGCGCAATCTGCTTGCGAAACGCGCCGATGGCATCGGCGTGATTATTGACTCCGGCATAAGCGCGGCCCAGGTCAAACCATGCGTCTTTCAGACTCGCGTCGCCGTTGACGGCGCGCTGCAGCAGATCAATCGCGTCGCGGTAGTCCTTGCTTTCGAGGGCCTTCACGCCCGCGGTGTGCAACTCGAGGGGAGTGCCTTGCAGCGCGGCCACTTTCTGCGCCGCGCCCGACGGAGGCGCAATCGAGCACGACAATACCTGATCCGTATCGCTGAGCGTGACGTTGCGAAACGACTCGTAGTCGGTGCGGCGCGACGGTGGAAGCTGATTGACTTTGACATCCAACCTGCGCTCGCCTTCGAGTACCTGCGCGGTTGCGGAAGCGGCGAGCGAATAAGAAGACGAGTACTCGCCGTAATCGCGAGCCATCTTCACCGGCAGCGGCATGTGAAGGGAATAGTTGGAAGGAAATTCAAGCCGGATTTTGTAAACGGCATCTCCGGCCGGGCCGATATCGAGCGGCTCGGTGCTTCTGTCGGCCGCGCGAATGGCGGGCGCGCCCAGCGGCGGAATGGGGCGAAAGTCGATGCTCGCCGACGGCACCACGAAATAACGATCGATATGCAGGTGATACTTCAAATGAAACGGCTTCGAGGTGTCCTCCAGCGGATCGAGCGCGACATGATCCACATCGCCAGGCAAGCCCCAATTCGCCGAAATCATTTTCGTAAAATCATCCCACTTCGCCTGCGGTACGCGGCGATAGCTCGAGCGCATGGGCCAATCGCGGTCGCCCTGCGCGGTGAATTCGAGCGTGGCATCGAGCGCGCCGAATTCGCTGAACTTGCCATTCAGCTCGAAGTGGGCAAACGTTTTGATCGGCGAATCGGCGGGCGTGCGCCGCACCCCGCCATCTGCGTTGTCGGCGGCCACCACCGCGAGCTTATTGCGCAAGGGATAAAGAATCAGCCCGTAGGGCGTAACTTCCTGCGTGGAGTCGAGCCACGTCCAGTCCGAGCCCCCCGAACCAACGTGCGCCAGCGTCATCACGTGATCGAACTGCGCCGGCGAGGGAACTTCTTCATCCAGCTTGCGCGAGCTATCGATGAGCACCGGATAGCTCGCAATGCCCTCAGCTTTCATCAGGGCCGCGAGCAGCGTGTGTTTGTCTTTGCAGTCGCCGTAGCCGCTCTGCATGACCTCGGCGGCGAAATGCGGCTGATATCGGCCCACTCCCAGCGAAATGCTGACATACCGGATGTCGAGTGCGACAAAATCGTACAGCCGCCGCGCTTTTTCTTCCGGAGTGCTTGCGCCTTTGGTCAGCTCGTCCGCTTTCTTGCGCACCGTGTCGTCGACGGTCAAGCGGTCGTTCTCCAGCTTCGCGTACCAGTCGGCGATCTGCTTCCAATCGGTGAAGGTCGAAAGCTGCACGTCGGGAGTCTCGCCGGACTCATCTTTATCCTTATCCTTATCACGATCGGGCTCGAGCCCCTTCACCTCCCAGGAGTAGATGCGGCGGTCGCCTTTGTCCTGAATTTCGGGCGCATAAGCCGGCGTCTTCAGCTTGATCTCCCTGTTTTTCGGAACATCGATTTCCAGCCGGTCTTCATTCACCACTACGCCCTTGGGAAATGTGTGCTCGTACCAGAAATTGCCCGCCGCAAGTGCGCTGACAATATGAGTTACCGTGCGGTATTCGAGCGTATCTCCCGGCCGCAGACCGGCGACCGAAATATGGCGCTGACGATAATCGCTGTACAGGGGCGCTTCTTTGAGCACGTCTGGGGCGAAATCCTGCGCGGTGGAGTCGGGTGTGGTGATCACCGAGCCGTCGGGCTTGCGCACGCGCACATACTCGATGTCCAGCTTTTCCGTCGCCGAGGAATACCCGAAGACCAGTTGTCCAAAATCCTCGACTCCGGCCTGGCTTTGCACGAGAATGACCGCCTCGCTCTCCTCCACGCCGGTACCGTCATTCTCAAACCGGGCGCGGTTGAAGATACGCTGAAAGATGGCCGCTTCCTGCGAGTGGTCATTTTTCTTGGCGGAAGAAACCTGTGCCCCTGCGTTCGTAATCCAAACACTCGCAGTCAAAAGGAAGGCCAGCAGGCTGGCGGTAAGAAAACGGCGGCTGGGCATATATAGAAGTTCTTTTACCCCGGCGCCGACGTAAAATCAATCGCACGGGAGGCGAGTTTGGCGAAGATTGTGATGGCGGTTGCGACGGTCGCTGTTTTGTTGGCAACGTCCCTTGCGCAGGGCCCGCTCAGTATCGTTGAAGACTCGCTGCCCACGATGCATACCGGCGACGAGTTCCACCTCGCGCTTCACGCCAAAGGTGGCGCGCCGCCTTATCAGTGGACCGCGGTTGACGACTTGCCGGCCGGTATCCGATTGAGTGCGGACGGCTTGCTCTCGGGACGGCCGGTGAAGGTGGAGGATGTGACGGTTCGGCTGAAGGTCGCGGATTCGGCCACCCCCCCACAAACCGCGGAAAAGGAATTCCACGCCACCATTACCGCCGCCCTCCTGCTCTCCTGGCTGGATGCGCCCAAGGTGAACAATGACCGCATCGACGGTTCACTAAAGGTTTCGAATGGCTCGAAAGATACGTTTGACCTGACTGTGGTCATCGTCGCGGTTGCCACCGACACCGACCGCGCCACGGCCATTGGCTATCAACACTTTCCCCTCAAACCCGGCACTACCGACCTCAAAATTCCGTTTGGCCTCTCCATGCCGAATGGAAGCTACATCGTTCATGCGGATGCCATCGCCGAAATCGAGGCCAAGAACAGCATTCTTCGGCAGCGATTGCAGACTCCCCGGTCGTTACAGGTCGCCGTAGGACCCTGAAATCCGCGACCAGGGCGGAGCCCTTCCAATTCTCCGTAACTCCAGGTACGCCGGTCACTTGCTACCCCTGTGCTATCCTTACTACCATCGATTAAGTAAATAGCCCGGTGGCGACTAGGTTATTTCTGCCTGCCTTCGCCCTCCGGAATCTTCCATGGAACTTTTTCTCAATGTTTGTTGGGTGGGATTGCTGTTGCCAGCTTATTTGCTGTGGCGGCGAAGCGCTTCATCCCGGCCCTGGACGCGGGCTTCATTTGTCATCATTTGCACGCTGGGGTCTGCCCTGGTGATGCTCTTTCCCATCATCTCGGCAAGCGATGACCTGCATGCGGTCGGGCAGGCCATGGAAGAGTCCAAGCGCAGCGTCCGCCATGGTGCGCATTGCTCCTGCTCCTCGCATGCCCCTGTTCAACGCTCGTTGGCTTCGTTGCCCGCGATTTCGCATGCGAGAGTCGTACTGAAGCAGGTGGGAACGGTCGTGCCTTTTAGCTTGGGTGTGAATGTTTCGCGAATCGTATTCGTTTCCGCCGGCCGATCCCCTCCTGTTTCGGCTGTCTCTCTGTAGCCCCGATCCCTGTTTCCTTGCGTAAAGATCGGGAGCATTCCGCAGGCGCCGGCGCAACCGGTGTTCCTCAATTCACCTGGAGCCACGGATGTTGAAGTTGCACAACCTGCTGTTGGTCTCGCTTATGCTCGTGGCCTCATTCGCCCGTGGCCAGCAGCAGAGCTATACCTGGCCGCAGATTCGCGACAAGTTTGAAAACTCCAATCCCACGCTGCTCGCCGATGCATTGAACATTCAGGAATCCAAGGCCGAGGAGATCACCGCCAACCTCCGTCCCAACCCTGATCTCAACCTTTCTGTTGATGGCACGCAGATCGCTCCGAGCCATGGCGTCTGGAAGCCATTCGCGGGCACCTTCGAATCGCCCGGCATCAGCCAACTGATCGAGCGTCAACATAAGCGGGGGTTGCGCCTGGAAAGCGCGAAGAAAAACACGCTCATCACTGAATCGAATCACGCCGATCTTGAAAGAAGTCTCCTTTTCAATCTGCGCAGCGCTTTCGTCTCCGTTCTGCAGGCGAAGACCGTGCTTCAGCTGACCAAAGAAAACCTCGCTTACTGGGATCACATCCTCGAGATCAGCCGCATTCGCTTTCAGGCTGGCGACATCGCGCAGATCGATCTCGACCGTCTCGAGTTGCAGCGTGTGCAGTATGAGTCAGACGCGCAGACGGCCGAGGTCAACCTGCGCACCTCGAAGATCCAGTTGCTGACGCTGCTCAATGACCGCACTCCCATCGACCAGTTTGACGTGGCTGGAACTTACGATTTCAACGACCAGCTGCAGCCGCAGGATGAATTCCGCAAGATCGCGCTCGATAATCGGCCCGATCTGCGGGCGGCGACTCAGTCGGTCGATAAGGCCCACACCGATTACAAGCTCGCTGTCGCCAACGGATCGTGGGATCCCACTATCGGCGCCTGGTACACGCACAACGCTTCCACCAACAACCCGTTTGCCTATGACACGCTCGGCGTGAGCGTGAACGTTCCCCTGCGCATCTTCGATCGCAATCAGGGTGAAAAGCTGCGCACCCGGCTCGATATTTCGCGCAATGAGAAGCTGCGCGATGCCGCCCAGGCGCAGGTGCTCAGCGACGTCGACTCCGGCTATGCCACGCTGAACAGCACGCTGATTCTGCTGCGTCCTTACAAGGCAAAATATCTGGAAATGTCGACCCATGTGCGCGACACGGTTTTATTTTCTTATCAGCACGGGGGCGCGTCCCTGCTCGACTTCTTGAGCGCGGAGAGCGACTACCGCAGCGTGCAGCTGAACTATGTGAATCTGGTGGGTTCGTATCTGACGGCGGCGGCTCAACTCAACATGGCCGTCGGCCAGGAAGTGATCCAATGAAACCGAAATTCGCAGCAATTTTGTTCGCCGCCATGCTCGGGCTTTCTCTCTGCCTGCTCCTGGCTGCCTGCAGCGAGAAGGCGAATCCGCAAGAGGAAGCTCCCCCCAAAGCGCAGGTCGAGCCTGATCTCGACGCGAACAACTTCAAAGTCGATCATCCCGAACAGTTCCCCCTCGTTACCGCAGTTGAGCGCAAAGCGGTTTCTGCGCTGAACGTGACCGGTCAGGTGCAGCCCGATATCGCGCGCGCCGTGCCGGTAATTTCCCTGGCGGCAGGACGCGTGGTCGAGGTCAAAGCCCGTCTCGGTGATCAGGTCCAGAAGGGCCAGCTTCTGATGCGGGTGCAGAGTAACGATGTCTCGGGGGCTTATCAGAACTATATAAAGGCAGAAAACGACGAGCGCCTCGCTCACGTGCAACTCGAACGTGCTCAGCTTCTCTACGACAAAGGCGCGGTTGCCAAAAGCGCGCTCGAACAGGCTCAAACCGCCGAAGATGACGCCAGGGCCGACCTGACCGCGGCCACCGAGCAACTTCGGCTCCTCGGCATCGACAAGAATCATCCCTCCGCGATTGTAGATGTGGTCGCTCCTATTTCTGGCGTCATCACCGATCAGCAGGTGACCAACTCCTCTGGTGTGCAGGGTCTCTCCGGGCCCAATCCATTCACCATTTCCGATCTTTCTTATGTCTGGATCATCTGCGACGTCTATGAGAACGATCTCGATGCCGTACACGTCGGAGAAACTGCCGATATCCGCCTGAGTGCCTATCCCGACCAGATTTTCAAGGGCCGCATCGACAATATTCTGCCCGTGCTCGATCCCAGTCTGCGCACCGCCAAAGTGCGCATCGAAGTCGCCAACCCTGGCCTGATGCGCATCGGCATGTTCGTCACCGCAACCTTCTACGGACGCCAGCCGCAAACCTACGCCGCCGTGCCGGCTTCCGCCATTCTTCACCTGCATGACCGCGATTGGGTCTATACGCCTCTGAACGTCGCAGGCCATTTCAAGCGGCAGGAAGTGGTCGCCGGCAAAATGCTCCCGGACAACATGCAGGAGGTTCTCTCGGGATTGAAACCCGGCGATAAAGTCGTCTCCATTGCTTTGCCTCTGCAAAACACGGTGGAGCAATAGATGATTCGACGCGTCGTCGACTTTGCCCTCGGCAACCGGCTCCTGGTCCTCGGACTTGCCGTGCTCCTGTTTGCCTGGGGCATCATTTCGTTTGAGCGCCTGCCCATCGAGGCGTATCCCGACGTCGCCGACAATTACGTTGAAGTCATCACCCAGTGGCCCGGCATCTCCGCCGAGCAGATCGAGCAGCAAGTCACCATCCCGCTTGAAATCGCGATGAACGGCATCCCGGAGATCGTTCACCTGCGTTCTTTCTCGCTCTTCGGCCTCTCTGACCTGAAGCTTATTTTTGCCGATGGCTCCGATAACGCCTGGAACCGCGAGCGTGTCCTGGAGCGCCTGAGCCAGGTGACGCTGCCCCCCGGCGTAAGCCCGCAAATGGGTACCGACTGGAGCCCGGTTGGCCAGATCTACTTCTACACGCTGCACAGTTCCAACCCCGCTTACGATGCGATGGAACTCAAATCGCTCGAAAGCTGGGTTGTCGAAAAGCGTTTCAAAGCCATCCCCAACATCGTCGATGTCGCCAGCTTCGGCGGGCCCACGCGCGAATACCAGGTGCGGCTCGATCCCAACAAGCTCGTCGCCTACGGCCTCACCCTCGCGCAGATTGAGCAGCAACTCACGAACAACAATGCCAATGCCGGCGGCAGCTTCATTCAGGAAGGATTGCAGCAGATCAATGTTCGCTCGGTGGGCCTAGTCGATCGATCGCAGGATATCGCCGAGACCGTCGTTACCACCAAGAATGGAACGCCGCTGCGCATTAAAGATCTCGGAGTAGTGGAGCAGGGCCCGAAGATTCGGCTTGGCCAATTTGCCCGGGCTTGCAGGGACTGTCCCTACGGCCGCAACGGCGCCATCCTGCGCGAGGACGGCAAGATTGTCGATAACGACGACGTCGTCTCCGGCATTGTCCTGCTGCGCAAGGGCGCGGTGGCCGATGTCGCCCTCGATGACATCCACCAGACCGTCGACGAACTCAACTCTCACATCCTGCCCTCAGGCGTCAAAATCGTTCCCTTCATCGATCGCAGCACGCTCGTGCACTACACGACGCATACCGTGCTGCACAATCTGACCGAAGGAATGATCCTGGTCTCGCTCATTCTCTTTCTTTTCCTGGGGAATGTGCGAGGCGCTCTCATCGTCGCCGCCACCATCCCGTTCTCGCTGCTGTTCGCCGCCATCTGTCTTGATCTATCTCACATTCCCGCCAACCTGCTCTCGCTGGGCGCGCTTGACTTCGGAATCCTGGTAGAAGGCGCCATCGTCCTCATCGAGAACATCGTGCACACGCTGCATCGCGGTCAGGGAGGAGTACGAACGCCGATCGAAAAAATCAGCGACTCCTGCCACGAGGTCCAGCGCCCGGTTTTCTACGCCATCATCATCACCATCACCGCCTTCCTCCCCATTTTCACGCTGCAGCGCGTGGAAGGCCGCCTCTTCCGCCCCATGGCCTGGACGGTTGCCTTCGCGCTGGTAGGCGCTTTGTTCTTCTCCATCGTGGTCGCGCCCGTGCTCGCGAGCTTCGCGTTCGCCAAGGGCGCCAGCGAGTGGCGCAATCCGGTCATGACATGGCTGCTCATGCGCTACCGCATCGCGGTCCGCTGGGCCATCCAGCACCGCTACGTCACCGTCGGAGTTTGCCTGGTCTTTGTTCTGATCGGCAACTTTCTCGCCTTCAGCGGCGTTATCGGATCGGAATTTCTCCCGCACCTTGATGAAGGCGCCATCTGGGTGCGCGGTGTTCTTGCCCCATCAACCGGTCCCGACGAAGGCATTCGCATCGCCAATCAGGCCCGCATCATTCTTTGTTCGTTCCCCGAGGTACCGCAGTGCACCAGCCAGGTTGGCCGCCCCGACGATGGCACCGACGCCACCGGCTTCTTCAATACCGAATATTTCGTCGACCTGAAGCCCAAGGAAGAATGGCGCCCCGTTTTCCACCAGAACAAAGATGAGTTGATCGCCGCCATGCAGCGCGAACTCGACAGAATTCCCGGCGTCATCTGGGGATTTTCGCAGCCCATCGAAGACAACATGGAAGAGGCCGTCAGCGGCGTGAAGGGCGAGCTTGCCACAAAAATTTACGGCGACGACCTGAAGATCCTTGAAGACAAAGCCGACGCGATCGTGGGTGTCATGCGGCAGATTCCCGGCATCGAAGACCTCGGCATCTTCCGCGTACTCGGCCAGCCGAACCTGAACGTCCAGGTCAATCGCGAAGCCGCAGCCCGTTATCAGATCAATGTCTCCGACGTGCAGGATGCGATCCAGACCGCGGTCGGCGGCAACGCGCTCACCCAGGTGCTGAAAGGCGAGGCCCGCTACGACCTCACTTTGCGCTATTTGCCGCAATATCGCAGCACGCAGGAGGCAATTGAAAACATCCGTCTGGTTGCGCCCTCGGGAGAGCGCGTTTCCCTGGCGCAACTCTGCAACATCAAGGTCACCGACGGCGGCTCGGAAATTTATCGCGAAGGCAATCAGCGCTACATCGCGATCAAGTACAGCGTCCGCGGACGCGATCTCGGCTCAACCGTTGAAGAGGCCATGAAGCACGTCAACGAAAAAGTCCAACTGCCTACCGGCTACACCTTGCGCTGGGAGGGCGAATACGCCAGCCAGAAGCGCGCCAACGCCCGCCTGCTGATCGTGCTGCCCATCACCATCTTGATCATCTTTATGATCCTGTTCACTATGTTCAAGTCCTACAAATGGACGGCCCTCATCATGGTCAACATCGCCGTCGCGCCGATCGGCGGGCTGCTCGCCCTGCTCATTACCGGCACCCACTTCAGCGTTTCCACCGGTGTCGGCTTCCTGGCCCTCTTCGGAGTCTGCGTGCAGACCGGCGTCATCATGCTCGAATACATCAATCAGCTGCGCGTGCGCCGCTACACCATCGAAGACGCCGCCGTGGAAGGCGCGGTGCAGCGTCTCCGCCCCATCATGATGACCATGCTGGTCGCGACACTAGGCCTGTTGCCGGCCGCGCTGTCCCATGCCATCGGCTCCGACTCGCAGCGGCCCTTCGCCATCGTGATCGTAGGCGGACTGATCTCCGGACTCATCCTGAGCGTCTTCCTGCTCCCGACGGTCTATGTCTGGGTCGCCGGCGAAACCGACGTCCTGCCGGCTTCAGAAGGATTGTTTGAGGAGGGGGAGCACGTGGATTAGTCCGGCCTGAGGCGACCGGCTTGAGGCGTCATGCTTTCGCTACGAACTTACTTCGCCATCCGGGCTCGCGATCACCACCACATAACCGTCAGGATCGCGGAGCCATATTTCTTTGTGTTGGGGTGCCGGGTTAACCCGAGGTTCTTGAATCACTTCAGCCCCCAGCTCTCTCGCTCGATCTACCGCCGAGTCAAAGTCGCTGACCTGGAACCAAAGCAAGACGCCGTGCCCATGAGGGGCGGCCTTCGCGTTCACAAGATTTGGATGGTCTTCTTCATCCCAGGCGTGAAGCTGAAGAACTAATCGACCGGACGAGAACACCCGGTCATACAAATCGCGGTGTGGATGATCAGGCAGCGAGTCCGTCGCTAACAATTTCCCGTACCAGCGGCTACTTGCCCTGACGTCGCGCACCGCAATCAAAGGTTGAGCTTCCACCGAAACAGGCATATGCCATAGCATAAGCGCTAATGACCGGCGTCAGCGCAAGTGAATTAACGCAGGCTCACGTTCGTGAGATTGCCGTGAAAGAGGAAGGAAAGAGTAGAACAGAAAACAGTAGCGATTCGCTGAGAACGAAGAGGCACGACGAACGCCCCAAAAATATAAGAGTCCTGAGGTGATGTTAAACCTGTTCCTCTCGGCCAGTAGCTCGCGTTTAGACCCTTGCTGACCTCTCTCGAAAGGTTCCCTTGCGGGTATCCCTTCCGGCGATCTTGCTCGGGCTCCGGGCTCACCGCCAACCGGATAAACCAGTTTAACGCCTCAGGACTCTATCTTGCCTTCGACATAGGCTCCTGTTCTTCTCGACCAGCGCTTAGCTATAGACCCTTGCTGACCCTCTCCGACTCACCTCGCGGCTATCGGCGTGATCTTGCTCGAGCCCCGGACGCTGCACCAACCGGAAAAACTTCAGAACGTGTCAAAGAACGATTATGGTTTTACCACTCCTATTTTCAGCGTCAATCGAATTCACCGATCTTTAACTTGCCGTTTATCAATCGAGTGCACGCTGTTCACAGGCGGGTGCCGCAAAATGGTGCAACTCCTTGGCCAGATCTCGAAATCCCCAGTGTTTATACGGGATTTTCGAGACCTTTCCCGAAATAGAACGCTTATCTCCGCGTTTCATAGGCCCAATCCAGACTGTGCAAAACCTCATTCCGACCGCATAAACATTGTCCTCCAGGATACAGGCGTCCGGCTGCCGGCTTCAAATGTCAGGCCTGCATATCAGGCGTCAGCAGCGGATAGGGCAAAGTTATCGAGAATTCTTGTAGATGTCATCCTGGGCGAAGTGAGGCAAATGCCGAACGGAGTCGAAGGACCCCGTGTTCCTTGGCCCCCAGCACCGGCTCAACAGGGAGTTCTCTAAAACGGAGATTTCCAGTCTCCTTGACAACTATTTCTTAGTTGGGACCACACAAAAAGTAAACAGCCCTGATCGCGAGCCCAAAGTCCGGAACCCGAAGCTATCAGCGATCGCCGAATACCGACGGACGAAAGACGAAGGACGGTTTTCGCGATCAGCGATCAGCGCAAACGGCTTCGGCCACTAAGGCGAGCCGCGGAGCGGTGAAAGAATGCAGCCCACGGCGCAAGCCGTGGGTAAAGGGATGGTAAACGGGCCAGCCCCGGTGGGGGCGACAGAAACATAGCGATGGACGAAAAACGGTTTCGACGAAAAGCTAACAGCGATGAGCCAACAGCCAACAGCGGGTTTAGATTTCCCCCGTTCTTCCCCAGTTACTCGCGCCCCGGCGCCCCGCCTCCTACAATCCTTCCAAGGAGATCCCATGGCTCTCTTCGATGATCAACCTCGCGGCCGCGGCGTCAACGCCCAAGCCGGCCCCATTCTCGGCCTGATCGGTTTGGGCGTCCTCGGCCTTGTCGTCGTCATCTTTCTATTTTCCGCCGTCACCCGCGTCGACTCCGGCGCCGTCGGCGTCCTCACTCTGTTTGGCAGGGTCACCGGCGAAGTTCTCCCCGAAGGTCTCCACCTCATCAACCCATTCAAGACCAACCATGAGGTTTCCATCCGCACTCAGGAGATCAAGGAGACTGCCAGCGTTCCCTCCAGCGAGGGCCTGGTCATCGCGCTCGATACTTCGCTCATCTACCACCTCAATCCCGACAAGGCCGCTGAAGTTTTTCAGAAGATCGGGCCCAACTATGTCGACGTCCTCATCGAGCCCAACCTGCGCTCGGCCATCCGCGAGGCGACCGCTTCGCATACTGCGAATGCACTCTATTCCGGCGAGCGAGAAATGGTGGCCAAGCAGATCGTGGCCACCTTGACCGAGTTGCTCGGCCAGCGCGGCATCGTCGTTGAAAGCATTCTGCTGCGTGATATCCAGCTTCCAGCCACGCTCAAAGCCTCCATCGAAGCCAAGCAGCAGGCCGAGCAGGAAGCGCTCGCCATGAACTTCCGCCTGCAAAAAGAAACGCAGGAGGCCCAGCGCAAGCGCATCGAGGCTCAGGGCATTCGCGACTTCCAGCAGACTGTCTCGCAGGGAATCAGTGCGCAGTTGCTCGAATGGAAGGGTATCGAGGCCACCGAGACTCTAGCCAAGAGCTCGAACGCGAAGGTGATCGTCATCGGCGGAGGCAAGAACGGCCTCCCGTTGATTTTGGGGCAGTGAAAAAATCAGTGATCAGTAGCTAGTTAGTGATCTGTGTAGTGGTGCCCGCGCTATCGCGATTTTTCGACAGCTGAGTGCGAAAGCGTGGCCTCAAACTGGGACCTAACGAATATTCTTCCTGTGAATCAGAGGAATCACAGCGTCAGAAGAAATAGTTTCTGGAGCGTCCTCGCAGGAGACGGTCTCCCGTTGCGATCGAAGAGGCGTCTACTGGCCCTAATGGTAATCGTGGCGGGTATTCTCACATTCTTTGCGCCCCTCGTAAGCACTAACCCTCCTGTCACGCAGATTACGCGGTGGTCCCCATTTAGCATCGTACGGCAGATGTATCTTGGCAAGCTTCCCGAGCCCACTTGTGAACGCTGCGGCGAGCCGGCGGTTCGATCACTGCTGGCCCTGCCAGTGCTTGTCATGGCGGTTTACGCGCTGATGCTTCTTGCTCTCTTCGCACTCTGTTTTTCGGACGCACAAGCTTTGGCCAACATTG
>DATJNC010000062.1:0-10543 GCA_035508395.1 Terriglobales bacterium
GAACATGTCTTGCAGGAATAGGTTTCACTCGAATTAGGGAAATACAATGTGCGGAATTTCTGGAATATGGAACCACAAATCGGGCCAGCCGGTCGACGCAGACAAACTGCGCCGAATGACCGACCTTATTGCGCACCGCGGACCTGATGGGGAAGGCTTCTACACCTCGCAAGCACTGGGCCTGGGCCATCGACGCCTCAGCATTATTGACCTTGAGGGTGGCCGCCAGCCCATGTGCAACGAGGATGGTACGGTTTGGATCGTGTTCAACGGCGAAATCTACAACTACCCTGAGCTGCGTCCGTTGCTGGAACAGCGCGGTCACAAATTCCGCACAAACTCCGATACCGAAGCCATCATCCATCTCTACGAAGATCTCGGCGAAGGCTGCTTTGAACAGCTGCGAGGAATGTTTGCCGTCGCGCTTTGGGATGAGCGCAAACAGCGGTTGCTCCTCGCTCGCGATCGAATCGGAATCAAGCCGTTGTTCTATGGTGTCGGCCGCCACGGAATCGTCTTCGGCTCCGAACTCAAATGCATTCAAGCTTCCGGCCTTGTCGATCTCGAAATCGATCCAACCGCGATCGCCGACCTGTTCTCCTTTTTCTACATCCCAGGACCGAAGACGATTCACAAGAATGTCTATTCCCTGAATCCCGGCTCGTACTTGCGAGTCGATCGAAGCGGTAGTTTTTTTCAGCGTAATTACTGGGATCTGCAGCAGGGTCAACCAAATCTTGACCAGCTCAATCTCGACCGGCCCAATTTTGATTCCGAAGAGGAATATCGCCAGCGGCTTCTCGCCCTCCTGGGCGACGCCGTGAAGTCCCACCTCCTGAGCGACGTTCCTGTCGGCGCCTTCCTTAGCGGAGGCGTGGATTCCTGCTCCGTCGTCGCGATGATGTCCGGGTTCACTCCTGAGCCCGTAACAGCATGCACCATCGGCTTCGAAGAACAGGAGTATAACGAGATGGCGCGGGCCCGGACTGTGGCCGCAAACTTTGGCTGCTCTCATCGCGAGCAAATCGTAACCGCCGAGCCCGCGAAATTGCTTGCCAACTTCATCGACCTCTACGATCAGCCTTTCCCGGATCATTCCTCCATTCCCACTTGGTACGTTTCACGTCTCGCTCGCCAGCACGTTAAGGTCGTTCTCTCCGGAGACGGCGGCGATGAAACCTTTGCCGGGTACAGCCGCTACCGCCGACACCACGCCCTCGAACGCATCCGCCGCTCCGTGCCAGATGTCTTTCTATCGCCTTTCCGCTCACGAGTCGGAAATCGTGAGAATGGCGCCCTCTCAGAGCGGCTCGGCCGAGTTTTGCACCAGACCGCCCTCGGAACTCGCGATGCATACCTACACGGCATTACCGTCGCCGATAAGGCTCTGCGAAGCCGCATATTCTCGGTAGATCTCAAACACGAACTCGCCGGCTACGATCCGCTCGACGGCTTTCGCGATGTCTACAATCGGGCGCCCGGTTCCGATTTTCTCTCCAAAATTTCTTACCTCGATTTGAAGACCTATTTGGTCGATGACATCCTGACCAAGGTCGATCGTGCCAGCATGGCCAACTCTCTCGAAGTGCGCGTGCCCCTGCTCGACCACCACATGGTCGAGTTCGCCTGCTCGTTGCCCGTGCACATGAAATTGCGCGATGGAAAAGGAAAGTACCTCTTGCGCAAAGCGATCAGCCCGCTGCTGCCCGACGGTTTTCTTGACGCGAAGAAAATGGGATTTCGTATTCCCTTCATTCCCTGGATGCGAGGATCGCTGCGCCATTGGGCAGAGGATATCTTGTTTCGAAATACCCATTCGCCGTCCTTTCTCAATACGGCCGCCACACGTCAGTTGTGGAATGGCTTTCAAAGCGGAGAGGATCACCTTGGCGATCTCTTCGGCATCGTCCTCAGTTTTGCACTTTGGTCGAGAGGCCAGAAGAGTGCTGCGGTTTCAAGTCCTTCGGTCGTGAATGCCATTCCGGGTAGCTTGTTTGCGACGCGTGACTTGACGCTTTCTTCGGTTCCCATTGAAGGGGCGCGGAATTAACGTCCCTCAATGCCCATTTCGAATCTGCGATCCTCGCTTCAATTGCGATGAGCCGCAGTGGAGATCAGCGACTTTGTTGCAATCCTGTAAAGTTCTCGTGCTACCCTTTGCCTTCATTTCCGAAAAGAATGCGAATTGCTGCGACATGCGCCCTGATCCTGGCCGTAGTCATCGTCTTGTACTATCCCGTCTTCAGCTATCCTTTTATCAATTACGACGACGCAGACTACGTAACCGAAAACGTTCACATCAGAAACGGCCTCACCTTCAGTTCAATCAAATGGGCATTCGCCTCCTCCCAGGATTCCAACTGGCATCCGGTGACGTGGATCTCCCACGCCCTTGACGTTCAGTTTTTCGGACTGCAGCCCGGCGGCCACCACGCCACAAACGTCATCCTGCACGCTCTCAACTCTGTCCTCCTCTTCCTGCTTGCCTTCTCTGCCACCAGGCGTTACGGACCAAGTCTCGTTGTGGCCATGCTGTTTGCAATTCATCCCATCAACGTTGAATCCGTCGCGTGGGTCGCCGAGCGCAAGAATGTCTTGAGCACGCTCTTCTTCTTCCTGACGCTGGGTGCTTACGGATGGTACTCGCATAAGCCGCATTGGACTCGCTACCTGTTGCTGGTCGCGCTGTTTGCCTGCGGCCTGATGGCGAAGCCGATGTTGGTCACACTCCCCTTCGTCCTCTTGTTGCTCGACTTCTGGCCGCTTGGCCGCTTCAGTCAAAAGACGAACCATGCTCGTCTCGTTCTCGAAAAGCTCCCTCTGTTTACCCTTTCCGTTATTAGCTCCGTAATTACCTATCAAGTGCAAGCGGCCGGCCACGCGATGGGCTCGACCGCGCGACTACCATTTGTGGCTCGACTTGAAAACGCAATTTTGGCGTACGGTCTCTATCTCTGGAAGACGATCTGGCCAGTCAACTTGGCGCCTTTCTATCCGCACCCCGGCACATCGGTGAGCTTAGCGGGAGTCATTCTCTCGGCCCTCGCGCTCGCGGCAATCACCGGTCTTTGCCTGGCGTTTCGAGCCAGAAGATACCTGCTGACCGGCTGGTGCTGGTTTCTCGGGACGTTGGTTCCAGTCATTGGCCTCGTGCAGGTCGGAAATCAGGCGATGGCTGACCGCTATGCCTACGTTCCGCTGATCGGAATCTTTCTCATGGTTGTGTGGACTGTGGCCGACTTTCTCCACTCGAGAAAAGCTTCGCGGACCGTGAGCGTGGCTGTGTCAGTCCTGCCGTTACTGGCTCTCGCCTATGCCACCAATCGTCAGATTGACTTCTGGTCGAGTGACGTCACCCTTTGGTCGCACACCTTGGCGGTCACGGCAAACAATGCTTTCACAGAGGGAAAGCTCGGTTGGGCGCTGATGGTTTCCAACCAGCCTGAAGAAGCGTTGCTGCACTTGCGCGAGGCTGCCGCGCTCGATCCCAGCGATCCGACGAACTACATCAATCTGGGCATCTGCTTGGGCGCGAACCACGACCCTGCGTTAGCCCTCGACCAATTCAAGACGGCAATCACTCTGTCAACTGACAAGGAACAGCTCGCCTCCGCCTATCTCGATTCCGGCGTCATCTACGACGGCCTTTCCGATTACGCTGCCGCCCGCGACAGCTACACCCGCGCCCTGCAATACAATCCTACCCTCGCCGTCGCCTACATGAATCGGGGCCTGACATTTGAAAAGGAAGGGAACGTCGCCGACGCCGTCACCGATTACGAGCACTCCATTCAGATTCAGCCCACCGCCAAGACATATCTGCTGCTCAGCCGTGCTCAGGAACGGTTGAATCGGCCTTCGGAAGCGCAGGCGTCTTATGAAAAAGCCATGCAGTTACAAGCTAGCCAAGCGACCCCATAAGCGGTGCAGCGCCGCTACCACTGACCACTGTGAGCAAAAATGATCAGGACGACCGCTATCCAGCAAATCCCAACCGCGCGGATGACAACTGGCTTGGGGCGACGGAAAAATGGTCGATTCTTGTGAATCCAACTGTAAGAATCAACCACGCTCCTCGGCGCGATGACCAGCCATAGCCCGTACAAGCTAAACAGTACAAGAGCGAAGATGCCCGCAGCGTTCATGCGGCCCTTTCCCCTGCCCTCGAGGCAGACCGACGGTCGCGGATAACGGCAAAGTACTTCTCATCCAGGTCGTGGTCAAGACCTGTTCGAGGAAATTAGGAATTGCCGGAACAGCGATTCTCTCCGACTAACTGAAAATAGATTCGCGCAACGGCATCAAGCGTTGCACGAACCAGCCGGGAATCGCGCCTCTCCTGAGACCGCGCGAAAGGAATGGTAGGCACGCAGGGATTTGAACCCCAGACCTCTACCGTGTACGGGTAGCGCTCTGCCGCTGAGCTACGTGCCTTCACCGATGACAATTTCGCAGGGCTTTGTCACCGGGCGATGACACGCACGTGAAAACATCGTAAAGAATTTTGCACAGCATCTTCGCATCAGCTCGCTGCCGTCGCCGTCGCCAACACACCTTCCGTCGTCCCCAGTACGCATTCCTGCAACCCGCGCACGAAACTGATAAATGGTTGGAACGTTCCCGCCGCCAGTATCTCCTCCAGTCGCGACTCGGTCTTTTCCAATCCGCGATAATGCCGCAGGCGCGATCTCCAGCTTCCCTCAAGTCTCGGCTGGTCCGGGTCAAGTTCCCAGGGATGGAAGTACACCATGACTGGCCGCCCCTCGCGTCGGTGCGTCGTGCGAATAGCCCAGCGCGTGAACGACATCGGCAACAGCCGGAGATAGCCGCCGCCTCCGAACGGGAAATTCATCTTGCCCAGTCGCACCGTTGAAGGCGGCAGCTCCCATATACTTCGGCCAGATGAAAGCTGTTTTTGGTGAATCCACGGACACGCGTCCGGCACTCCGTAGAGGTCATGTCGGATCGGAAAGATACTCGAATCGTACTCGAATCCCTCTTCGGCCAGAATGTCCAGTGCCCACATCGACCGGTCGATGATCGAAAAAGTCGGGGCGCGGAATCCCACGACCCTTCTGCCGCTTACGTCCTCGATGGCAGCGCGCGACCTTCGAATATCTTCTCGAAACTCGCCCGGCGACAAATGGTATACCGGACGATGCAGGTGGCTGTGACATGCCACTTCATGCCCCGCATCTACGATCTCTCGAATAAGTGCGGGTTCTCGCTCGGCGATCCAGCCAAGCACGAAGAATGTCGCGCGGCAGCGGTTCCTCTCCAGCAGATTAAGCACGCGTGTTGCGCTCTGCCGGACTCGCTGCGGAATGTGCGTCCAGTCAGAGCGGGAAACACGGGAAGCAAAAGCCTCCACGTGAAAATAATCCTCCAAATCAACACTCAAGCCATCGACCAGGCTGCTTCTTGGTACCCTGGCCTCAGACGCTCTCATGCCCAATGCCGAACCCTTAAAGGGACGCTGGCTCTTGGAGTAGTCCAGAGCTGGTGGGGAAACAGCTACGGTCTGACTCAACTTGAAACTCCTTGTCGCGGCTTGGGGCCCTACTACCTGTTAGCGTTGCAAGCCAAGCGTGATGCGACTTCGGTTGGCTCCAGAAGCGGAACTTCGAAATGCAGGCTCAGCTCTCTTCGTCTCTGAGATATCTCAGGACGAGGAGCACCTGCTTGCCGAACTGTCGGAATCGGAACGCAACAGCACCCGAACCCAACGATCTCCCGTGCGAGAGATCAACTTTCTATTTCGGCGGTACCAACCGAACACTGAAGTTCAAGTGCGGCGATAATAGAAAACCTTTGTAAAAGTTGCATGACCCACAAAAGAATAGTTGGCGATATTTACCGCTCTTTCTGGTAAATGCGGTACGGCGCGAAGCCAAATTCGAGGGAGGTTGCGAGCGGATTGTTGAAGTGACTTAAGAGTGCTCCGAGCCAGGACTAGCGCGGCAAACCAGCGACGATTGCGTCCTGTGCAGGTCTGCGAATTAACTTCCCTTTAATACGAACGCAACATTGCTGCAACACTCGACATCTACTGTTTCACCCTGAGATTTCCACTCAATAGAATCTTCCGATAAGTGGAGGCTCTTTCTTCTCCCATGCACTCAATGGACGTCGCCGACAATTCGCGCCGCACTGACCTGATTTATGTTGTCGAAGACGATATGGATGTTTCCCGGCTCATCGAGCACAACCTTCGCACTGCCGGATACGATGTCTCTACTTTTTACTCCGGCGCGCCCGTCGTTCCCTCAGCCGCTCAGGCCCACCCTTCGCTTTTCCTGCTCGATATCATGCTGCCGGGAATCAGCGGTTTCGATCTCTGCCGCCAGATTCGCCAGCACGAGCATCTCGGCAAAACTCCCATCATTTTTCTTTCGGCTCGCACGCAAGAGCCCGATCGCATCCAGGCTTTCGACGCTGGCGGCGATGGTTACATCACCAAACCCTTTAGCCCGCGCGAACTGATCGCGCGGGTCCGCAACGTTCTTCGCACCCAGACCGAGCCTCCCAATCGCGAACTTATACAGGTAGGAGACCTGGAAATCGATGCCGCCTCCATGACAGTTCGCGTGGCCGGAAAAAACGTCTCGACTACCGTCCGCGAATTCCGCCTTCTCGAATATCTCGCCAATCATCGCGGGCGCGTTTTTACCCGCGATCAACTCCTTGATGCTGTCTGGAAAGAAGGCTCTTTCGTCACGCCGCGATCGATTGATGTCTTTGTGCGTCGCCTTCGCGAGAAAATTGAGCGCGACCCACGCCATCCTCGCTACCTGAAGACGTTGCGCGGAATCGGTTATCGTTTTGAAGCAGGCCGCTAGATCGGGCAGAACATTCCCTGCCTAGGATTGACGGCCGTCAATCCTGCTTTGCGCCCACGATCGCCCGATTACCCGCCGCCCTCGCTGATTCCCTTCCCTTCCACGCATTCATACGCTCGGCCGGCGGCCACGTTTTTGAACTCCTCATTTCTCCCGCTCGGCCATTCAATCACCACCCGCTCCACTCGATCTCTCGTTCCGAGTCCAAATGTCAGCGGTAATTCTGATTGCGATAAGTAACTCGACCCACCCTTCACCAGTCGCACTTGGCTCATTCCACCAGCAAAAATGCGGACTTGCGCGCCGATGGCGTCTCGATTCGACTTTGTTCCCAGCAGGTGAAATCGAATACTGCGATTCTTCGTCGCCTGATCGTTGCGATAAAGATATGCTGGACCATTGTTTGTCGTAATCAGCAGATCGAGATCCCCATCGCGATCGAAGTCTCCATAAGCCAGGCCACGCCCCACCTTAGGCTGGTTAAAGTCGCCTCCAACTTCCGCTGCCACATCGACAAAGGATCCGTTTCCATTGTTCAGGAAGAGCTGTGGAGGCTGCGCATACCCTACGCCATTCACATTCCTTACCGTGTCATCGATATGCCCGTTCACCACAACCAGATCCTGCGCGCCGCTGAGGCCGGCATCAAGAAAAACACATCCAAATCCCAACTTGTCCTTCGATGCCATCCCCACGCCGCTCTGCAAGGCCACATCGCCAAAACTTCCGCTACCCGAAGAACGGTAGAGCCCAATCATTTCGTTATCAAAATTCGTAATCGCGATTCCCGGACTTCCAGAACTATCTAATGCGGCTACATCCACGCCCATCCCCGCTCGAGCCTTCCCCTCCGCCGAAAACGCAATGCCCGCATCTACGGCCACATCTTTGAAAGTTCCATTCCGCTGGTTCCGATATAACTTGTTCGGCTGCGTGTCATTCGTCACCAGCAGATCGGGCCATCCATCGTGGTCATAATCCAGCATCGCTACGCCCAGCGACTTCGAGCTGCTATCGAAAATTCCGCTCGTCGCCGTCACATCTTCAAATGTCCCGTTACCGCGATTGCGAAACAACCAGCAGGTCTCCCCGCGATACGCCTCTGGAGTGCAATACGACTTATGCCTCCCATCCCGGCTGCAGAAAACGTCATGCTCCTCCGACCACTTCACGTAGTTGCAAACAAACAGATCCAGCAGCCCGTCGCGATCATAATCAAACCACAACGCCGACGAACTGAACGCCGCTCGCCCGCCCAACCCGCTCGCCTTCGTAACATCAACGAACGTTCCCTCGCCCGTATTGCGAAACAACCGGTTCTGCCCCACGCACGTAATCAGGATGTCCGGATACCCATCATTGTTATAGTCGCCCACCGCCACGCCCATCCCGTACATCTCCACGTCCAATCCAGCCCTGTGTGTCACGTCTGAAAATGTTCCGTTCCGATTATTGCGATAGAGCTTCAGCGTGCTCGGTTCCGACTTCCGTTCGCGAGCGTGCCCAGGCCAGTTGCAGCCATTCACCAGCAGAATGTCTTGCCACCCGTCGCGATCGTAATCCAGAAACGCGCAGCCGGACCCCAGCGTCTCCGGCAAAAGCTTGCCGCCATACGCGCCGTTGTTGTGATGGAAATGAATCCCGGCCTGGCTCGTCACATCCACCAGCCGAAATCCCGCGTCGATTTTCTGTGCAGATGCGGCCAGCGCATCAAGCAAGAATCCCGGACCCAACTCGAGCGACGCGGCCGCCCCCAGCCCCGCCATTCCCCCCGCCATCCGCCAAAGAAAGGACCGCCGGTTCACGGAAGATTTACCAGCCCATTTCGGATGGCATACACCACCAGTTCAGCAGTCTTGTGCGCTCCCAGCGCGTCCATCATGTTCGCGCGATGCACCGCCACCGTGTTCGCGCTCAGGTCCAGCGCCGTCGCAATCTCTTTATTCGATTTCCCCTCAACAATCATCTGCAGCACTTCCAGCTCCCTCGGAGTCAGCGCCGCGCTCCTCTTCCCCTTCAGCGCCGGTTCCCTCTTCAACTGCGAATCCAGCACTGTCTCGCCCGCCACCACTCGCCGTATCGCCGCCCCCAATTCCAGATCCACGGCATTTTTCAGCACATACCCACGCGCACCCGCATCCATGGCCTGCTTCACCAGCGTCTCCTCCGGATGCATACTCAGCATCAGCACCAGCGCCTTCGGCTCCTTTGCCAGAATCTGACGCGTCGCCTCTAACCCGTTCATCCCCGGCATCGCGCAATCCATCACAATCACGTTCGGCCTCAACTCCTCCGCCAGCTTCACCGCCTCCCGCCCGTCACTCGCCTCGGCCACAACCTCGATGTCTTTCTCATCTTCCAGAATGCGGCGAAACCCGCGCCGCACCAGGCTGTGATCATCTACCAGCAAAACTGAAATTTTATCCGCCATGGCTTTCCTACTTTTGCCCCTCCAGCTTCTCTCTCGGAACGCGCAATCGCACTACCGTCCCGCCTTGCGCTGGCCGCTCAAATTCGACTTTTCCATCCAGCAACTCCGCCCGTTCCCGGATCGCCACCAGTCCAATTCCCTGCCTCACCGTGCCCGCCTCGAACCCGCGGCCGTGATCCTCGACCTCAACCTCTAACGCCTTCGGCAAAAATCGCAACCGCACCCAACTCTCCTTGGCCCCCGAGTGCCGTGTCATGTTGTTCAGCGATTCCTGCACTACGCGATAGATATGCACCGCGCTGTTGCCATCAATAGGAAACGCCTCGCCCGATTTTTCATAGAATACGTGAATGCCCGCTTGCCGTTCCACCATCGGCAAGTACCAGTCCAGCGTGCTCTCCAGCCCCGTTTCCTCCAGCATCACTGGATGCAGCGCCTGCGATAAGCTCCTCACCTTATCCAGCGCCTCCTGCGTCACCTCGCACACTTCCTTCAAATCCGCCCGCACCGGTGATCCCTCCGGCAGCTGCTTTCCCGCCCGCGTGAGCATCGCGCCGACCGCCGTCAAAATCTGCCCGAACTCATCGTGCAGCTCGCGCGAAATATGCCGCAGCGTCGACTCCTGCGTCGCAATCAATTTCTGTGCCAGCTCGCTCCTCTGTTCCGACAGCGTTCCCAATCTCGCAAACAGACGCCGATTCCACCGGATCAAATACAAACTCGTCAGCACGATCGCAATTACCGTCGCCGTAAAAAATAGATATACCTGCCGCTGTACCCGATCGTAGATCTGCCCGATCTGCTGCGCCGCCTGTTCTTCGCTCTCATTGTTCTCAACAAGCAAGCGCGAAATCGCCGTGCTCAGCGCCTCCTGCCGCGCCCGCAGCGAAATCCTTATCTGCGTCCGCGCCTCTTCCGGGTCTTCGCCCTTCGCCAGCGCAAATGTCCGATCCACCGCATCCCAAAATTGCGCCACCGAACTCTCCAGATATTGCTGCTGCTCCGCGCTCCGATTCACCGGAGCCGCCTGTCTCTCCCTCCGCAGCGCATCATCCAGATCCCCCCTCACCCGCTCAAACTGAGCCGACCACGCTGTCAGCGGATAAGGCTCGTCATTATCCAGCATGTCGCGCATCGCCAGCCCGAGCGAATTCAAATCGTTCTGGATGCGCAACAACTGCAGCGAGTCCTTGCGATTGCGATCCACCAGATTGTTTTGCAGTTCACGCAGCCCGGAAATTTGCCGCGTGATATATGCCGAATACGCCACCAC
>DATJNC010000063.1:0-51126 GCA_035508395.1 Terriglobales bacterium
GTTAAGAGTAAAGCCTCGCCGGTGTAGTCGGTGAATTTGAAGCCGGTTCCCTTCCCGGAGCGGGCATCCCAGGGCTCGATGGTGTCGTCGAGGCCGCCGGTGGCACGCACGATGGGGACCGTTCCATATTTCAGGCTGTAGATCTGGTTCAGGCCGCAAGGCTCGTAGCGAGAGGGCATGAGAAACATGTCGGCGCCGGCTTCGATTTTGTGCGCGATCGCATTGTCGAATGCAAGTTTGATGGCAATCTTGTTGGGGAACTGCTTGTTGAGCCGCTGGAACATTTCTTCATAGGGCTTATCGCCGGTGCCGAGCACGACCATGATCATCTCTTCGCGGGCGAGGCGATCCATGACCTGCGAAATCAGATCGAATCCTTTTTGCGCAGCGAAGCGCGAGACGATGCCGATGACGGGCAATTTCGAATCGGCTTGCGGCACGCCAAAGGCATTCAACAAATCTTTCTTGCATTTCTCTTTGCCAGCGAGGTCCTGCGGAGAATATTTCGCGGCAATGAATTTGTCAGTCTGCGGGCTCCACTCGTCGTAGTCGACGCCGTTCAGAATTCCGGTGACGGTTGAGGCGCGATTGCGCAGCACGCCTTCGAGACCGAATCCGTATTCGGTGGTCTGAATCTCGTGGCTATATTTTTTGCTGACGGTGGTCACGAAATCGGAGTAGACGAGCGCTCCTTTCAGGAAGTTGACCTGCCCGAAGAACTCCATCTTCGAAATTGTGAGCAGATCCCAGGGCAGCATGAGCAAGGGCAAAATCTCAGGCGGAAACAGTCCCTGATAGCCCATATTGTGGATGGTGAAGACGGTGCCTACCTCGCGGAAGGCCGGGTCTTCGGTATAGAGAGTGCGCAACATGACGGGCACGAGCGCGGATTGCCAGTCGTGGCAATGAAAAATCTGCGGAACTCCCAAGATTTTGCTGGCTTCGAGCACGGCGCGTGAGAACAACGCAAAACGTTCGGCGTTGTCGGGATAGTCGCCGGCGGCGGTTCCGTAGAGGGCGTCGCGATCGAAGTAGTCGGGATAGTCGACGAAGTAGAAACGGACGCCGGCGCTTGTGCCCTGGGTCACCACGGAACAAAATCGATATTTGTCGTCGAACGGAACGGTGATGCTGCGGACGACGGTTTCGGGGTCGGTAAGCTTGGTCTGCCGGTAGCGCGGCAGATAGACGCTGACCTTGTGGCCGAGGCTAGCCAGCGCATGCGGGAGCGCGCCCACCACATCGGCGAGGCCGCCAGTTTTTGAATAAGGAACGCATTCCGAGGCCACGAAAGCGATATGCATGACGATCAAACTCCCGAGCGCGAGTCATTCTGTCGCGCTCACGTTATGATGGTTGCTGCTTTCCGCGTGCTACCCCGGATGCGCCGGGACTGGGGCTTTCGCAGCCGCAATCCCAACTGTGACTTGTTCGCCGATTGCGATTCATGGGGAAACCGCGCAGGAAGAAAACTCATTCAGTCTAAAACTGAAAGGAAACAGAATCAACGTGCCCAGGTCGAACACGCTGAAGGCCGCAACCGGAGCCATATCCTCCAGAGCCAGTTCTTCACGTAAGCCCAAACTGGGCCAGCATTTTCTGGCGAGCGATCCGGCCGCTCTTCGTATCGTCGAGGCGCTGGGCGATGTCTCGCATTCGACCGTGCTCGAGATCGGGCCAGGCCGCGGAGCGATCACGGAAATTCTGGCGGCGAAGACGCCGCGTCTGATCGCAGTTGAGCTTGACCGCGTGCTCTCGGCACAGCTGCGGCTGAAATTTTCGGCGCAGCCGAATGTGGAGATCATCGAAGGCAACATTCTGAAGATCGAGCTTGACACCATCTTCGGGCCGAAGCCCGGCACGCTGCGCCCGGGGCTGACGTTTTCTCCAGAGCCGACGCGCGTGGTTGGCAATTTGCCTTACTACATTACATCGGACATTTTGCTGCGCCTGGTGGAATATCACCGCTACTTTTCGACGATCGTGATCATGGTGCAAAAAGAGGTGGCCGACCGGCTGGCGGCATCGCCGGGAAGCCGCGACTATGGCCTGCTTTCAGCGACGGTGCAGCTCTATGGCGAGGTCGAGAAAATCTTTACGCTGCCGCCGGGAGCGTTTTCTCCGCCACCGAAGGTGCATTCGACGGTGGTTCGAATCACGATCCGGCCGCGAGTGGCGGTGCTGGGTATTGAAGATGAAACTGAGTTCATCGACTTTCTGAAACTGAGCTTTGGACAGAAGCGGAAGACGATCTGGAACAATCTGAAGGGGCGGTACGGTGAAGACGCGCTCCGGGGCGCGCTGGCGAAGAGCGGAATCAAGCCTGTAGCTCGCGCCGAGGCGCTCACGCTGGAGCGAACGGCGGCGCTGTATCGGGCGCTGCGCAGTTCCTAGTTCTCAGCTCCAAGCTTAGGCTCTTAACTTCGAGTTGCAAGCTCTTGGTTCTTAGGTTGGTAATCGCCTGCGTGAGCCCACGCGCGATAAAATCAAGAGAGCGGGAGGTCGAGCATGACTTCTCATGTACGATTGCCGGCCGTTGCCGGCCGATTTTATCCGCGCCATCCGGAAGAGTTGCAGCGTGAAATCAGCGAATACACAAGGCCTGTGCCGGCAACGCTGATTCGCGCCATCGGATGCATGGTGCCGCACGCCGGTTACATGTATTCGGGACACGTCGCGGGGCAGGTGTTTTCGCGGCTCGAAATTCCCGAACACTGCATCATTCTTTGCCCCAACCACACCGGATATGGCGTTGCGCTGGCGACGATGACCAGCAGCTCGTGGGAGACTCCATTAGGCGAGGTGCCAGCGAGCGAACAACTCGGAAACGACCTGCTGCAACGCTTCCCGCTCTTAAAAGAAGACAGCGCGGCCCATCACAGCGAGCACGCGATCGAAGTCCAGTTGCCGTTTCTGCAGGTGCGACAAAACGATCTGCATATCCTGCCGATCGCAATCGGCACGCGGGACTTCGAGATCCTGCGCGCGCTTGGGCAAGCGATCGCGGACGTGATCGACAGGTCGGAATCGTCGGTGCTGATCGTCGCGTCGAGCGACATGAACCATTACGAATCGGACACGGTGACTCGCGTCAAAGATCGCAAAGCGATTGAGCGCGTGCTCGCCATGGACCCTCGTGGATTGTGGGATACAGTCATGCACGAAGGCGTGAGTATGTGCGGCTTCGGTCCGGCGATCGTCATGCTGACGGCGTCGAAGATGTTGG
Source organism: Terriglobales bacterium (assembly GCA_035508395.1). GTDB lineage: Bacteria > Acidobacteriota > Terriglobia > Terriglobales > Acidobacteriaceae > Acidiflorens. Next base: position 3,227 of record DATJNC010000063.1, read on the forward strand.
GCGCGACTTCAGCCACGCTGGTGCGCTATGCGACCTCAGGCGAGATCTCCGGCGACTTTGAACATGTGGTTGGCTATGCGGGCATCATCGTGCAGTGATCATTATTGAATCATTTAGTCATTCAGTCATTTAATCATTGAGTCATTGAATCGCCGGATGATGAGCGCTATTTGTGTGGACCTGCCGGGGCGGGAGCCGCCGCATGGGTCGCCGGCGACGACGACATCATGGAGGGGCTGCCAGGGAATGACGAGCCGCCATGGGAGGCAGGCTCCATGCCAAATCCACCGGCGCGCGCCTCCATCGGCCTCTCGGTCGTGATGGTCAAAGGACGTAAATTCCGGTCCATGGATCTGGATGCGTGAGCCATGCGATCGACCGAGCCGCGTGGCACTCCGAATCCGGCTGAGCCGGGGTTGATGGTAAGTTTGGCGGGCAGTTCGGCAGCATTGGCCATGAGCCCTTTGCCGACCATGACGGTTTGGTGTCCAGTCGCGGGCGGAGTGGGCGCGAGAGCAGTTGCGGAGTTCAGGACGCGCGGAACTCCGTTCCAACTATTCCATGACCCCGGCTGCCAGATCCATCCATGGCCGGGAGCGTTGGCCCAACTCCCGTAGTAATAGGGCATCCAGCCCCAGGGATATCCCGAGACCCACATGTAACCCGCGCCGGGATAGAAGGCCCAGGCGCCATCCATGAACGGATTCCACGCGGCACTGGCAAAGAAGGGCTGCCAGGCATACCCGTATCCCGGAATCATGCTGAACGAACCGTAATAGTTGAGGTCGCTCAATCCGTAGCCGTAGGGAGATGAAAAGTCGGAGCCGCCGGCGCTGGCGTAGCGCTCGTGATAGTCGTTCTGGCGGCGGTCCCAACCGTCGAGGGGATCGTCGTCATAGTTCCTGGAGACGACGATTGCATCTTTTTGTTTAGGATCGGCGGCGGCAAGATTGATTCTTGCGCTGTGTTTCTCGGGAATCTCGACGGTTCCGGCAGGGCCGGTCGCCTCGACCTTGCCCTTGAAGACCGCGAGGGTGACGGCATGCGGATCGCCGATTGCGACCCGATAACGCGCGCTCTGAGCCACGGTGACTGATTCTTGCGCGAACTTCAGCTGAAAGTCGTTGCCGTTCTTCTCGCGGAAATTGCCGTAGAAGGTTCCCCACTTGAGTTGCAGAGTGTTCAACTTCTCGCCATTGTCGCCAAGCGAGAGGCGAACGAAAGAGAGATCGCTGTTGGGACCGATGCGCGCCGTGCTGCCATCTTCAAACTCGATTTCGGCGCGGCCATTGTCGCTGGTTTTCAATCTTGAGCCTTCGACGATGGGCAGATTGAGGAAGGCTTTCTCCATGCCCTCGCCGGGAGCCCGTTCCATTTGAACCGCGCCCTCAACATCGCTCAAGCGCACGATCCGGACCTTCGATTCTGCCGCAGCGGAGTTCACCAGGAACGTCGAGACGACGAGCGCCGCCAGACCCAGCCTGCTTGCCAGCCTGCTGATCGTCATACACATCTCCTTGAGTATCGTGCGAGCATTAGAAATCCCACACCGTTCCCAAGTTGCCCAGTCACGCGAATAAGGTTGAGTCTGTCCCCGGTCAGGAGCGAAGTCAAGGGGTTTCGGGAAATAGGTCAAGAAAGATGGGAAGCGGGGGCGGAGTGGATGGGCAATCTTCGGAAGCGGGCGCTCAGCGGCCAGTTCCGGCCGCCATCAGGCGCTGCGCCCGGGCTCGCGTCACGTTGATGACAGACTGGTCGGCGACGATCCGTTCCAGGATGGGCTGAATGGCCGCGACTTCGATGAGCGTATTGTCGCGGGCCATCTCCTGCATGCGCTTAAGTTCTTCCTCAAGAGCGAGTTTCTGGTAGCGGCGGTAGTAATCGAGCCGGTGCCCGAATTCGAGCGTGGCGGAAAGATTTTGAAAGAGCGCGGTCAGCTCCTGGACTGTCGCGTTGGTCGAAAAGTTGTAGGTGCTTTCACCGGTGCGGGCGGGGTCGCTGTAGCGGAGAGTTTTCTTGCCGGTGAAGGCAATGTTCTTGTGATGGGCATCGAGTTCTTTCTGGAAATAGCCGGCCTTGGCGGCCAAGGCAAAAATTTTCGAGCGCAATTCGGGGGAAATCGAAAAGTCGTAGCTGAAACTGTCGGAGAAATCGGAATCGGCCGACAGGCGTCCGCTCGACTCGTAGTGCGCCGGCCCGTTTGAAGGCACACGAATGGAATAGTGCTCGGGGGAAGATTGAGGAAAGTCGAGCGTGAAGGTCACGATGGGCGAGTCTGGGCTAGTTGCGGGGTTTGGTGGAGTCTGCGCGCAGGCATCAATAGCGCAAAAAACGATGGCGCAAAAAATCAGGGAAGAGAGTAGAAGTGGTCGCAACATGAGGCCCTGATCATCATTGGGGATGGTCCTCATGCTCGTCAAGTGGCAGGTCAGCGCACCGTAGCTCAAGATAACAAAGGTCAGCGTGCGACTGCTCGCGCCGCGCCTTGCTGCCGTTGCAATGTTCCCATGGTGTGCAGATGGCAAATGGCGATGGCGAGCGCATCGGCGGCATCGGAGGGCTCGGGAATCTCATCGAGCCGAAGCAGCCGCGCCACCATGTGCTGCACCTGGTGCTTCTCGGCTTTGCCGTATCCGACGACGGCCGATTTGATGGAGAGGGGCGCGTATTCGCTGACTTCAAGCCCGGCCGTGGCCGCGGCTAGCATGGCGACGCCGCGAACCTGTCCGAGCTTGAGCGCGGATTTTACGTTGACCGCATAGAAGACATCCTCGATGGCGACGCAATCGGGATGATGAGCCGCCATGAGTTCTTCGAGGCCGCGCGAAATGCGCGACAGGCGCGTGGGCATGGGATCACGCGGGGATACGCGAATGGCGCCGCAGGTGACGCAGACGAGTTGCTCGGGCGCGCGCGGAGAAGATGCGTCCGACAGCTCGACAATTCCGTAGCCGGTATATTCGGTGCCGCAATCGATGCCGAGGACGCGCATGCGTGCCTTGAGTGTAACCTTCGCTCTGCATCTTCTTCGAGATATTTCAATGAGCGTTCCCAGTCAAGGCAACATCGGTTGGGTTTAGCTCTTAGGTCTCAGGTCTGAGGTCTTAGCTATTAACCACCAACTCCAGGCTCCAAGCGTTTATGAGGACGGCATCGGTTGGAAGGACTCCTTGCTAACGGAGGTGACGGCGAAGAACACGAGGTCCTTCGACTGCGCGAGAACCTCACTTCGTGAAGTTCTCACTCCGCTCAGGATGACATTGGGTATAGGGCGGGGATTCCAGCTCTTCTAAGTTCTTGGCTCCAGGCTCCAAGCTGAGGGCCCGATTGGCGCTCGTGCATGTGAACGTCGTTGACCTCTGACTATTGCAGTTTCGCGTATTCCGCTTTGGCTTCTTTCAGGATGGGGATGTCGGGGTCGGCGTCCTTCCAGAGTGCGAGGAAGTCCTGATATGACGCTTTCGCTTTGGCAGTGTCGCCAGAAATTGCATAAGCGCGACCGAGTTGGAGACGGGCGAGCGAACCGAGCAGGAAGTTCTGAATGATTCCCTGGTGGTCGAGAAATTTCTGGAACTCGGCGGCCGCAGCTGGGCCGTTCTTCTGGGCGAGATAAGCCAAGCCACGAATGTAGGCGGGATACATCGCGATTCCGGGAGGGGGACCGCCGAGCTCGTAGGGGAGCGCGGGTTCGAGCGCAACGGTTGCCCGGTCTGGCGCTTGTTGGGCCAGGGCGATGGATGCCTCGATTACCGGGAACCAGTACACCTTAAGATAGGTGTTGTTGGGATCTGACTTCTGCAGCGAGTCCAGAATGGTCCTTGATTGGGCGGTCTCGCCGATACGCGCCAGCGCGAGCGCGGCCACGACTTTGACATCACGCCCGGGAGCGAGTGCTAACGCGCGCGCGATTTGTTGCCGGGCAACCGCCACGTTGCCCAACTCAACTTCACGAATCCCCTGAAAAGCGAGCCATTGGGCACCGGTCTCTTTGGCATCCGCGCGAACCGCAGAGTCGGATGCCCGCCGTGCCAGATCACGGGCCTTCTCCAGGCGGCCATAGTAAGCCTGGGTATCGGCGTGGACGTTCAGCAACTGGTCTTCTTCGCCGGGCCGACCAGCACCCCATGCGACCTGGCGTTCCATTTCCGCCGCGTCCCCAGACAAAAATGCAAGCGAATACAGGTCGGACCGAAGGACTAGGCCATCGAAGTTCTTCTGCTGCGCTTCCTGAATCGTCTGCCGTGCATCCTTCAAGCGGTTGACATTGATGTAAAGGCCTGCCAGGTTCCCGTAACCGACGATATTCGGTTCGAGCCGCTGCGCTATTTCGGTTTCCTTGACGGCCTTGTCATATTGACCTAAAGCGTTATAACAAACTCCAAGATTGCCGTGCGGCACCATATCGAGCGGGTAGCTTTTTGCCCAGAGTTCGTAGGCTTCCGTGGCCTTCTCGATTTCACCGGTTACTTTGTCGAAATAGAAGGCAGAGATGCGGTAACGCTCGCGTTCACTGACGCGGTCGCGAAGCTCGTAAGCCTTCCTGGCATTTTCGGAGGCGAGGTCCGCCCGTCCGAGATTGGAATACTCCACCGCGATGCCGGTGTAGGCCATGGCGAAGTTGGGATCGAGTTCGAGAGCCCGCTTCATGAACGGAATGGCTTCAGCGTCGCCCTTGGTGCGTCCAGTCGTAATACCCATGCTGTAAGCCTTGAGGGCTTCGAGCGAGGGAGTGGTGGCTTCAACGGGCACATCGAACTTCTGTACCGAGGCCAGCGATTCGCCGAGCTTGGTGCGCAGGCTGGCAACCGCCTCGCCCAGGGCCTTCAGAACATCCTGTTTGCCTGCCGCTTCTTCCTGCTCCTTAGCCAGCGTGTCTCCGGTGCTGCAGCCGACAGCGTCGACCCCAATTATGAACTGCGCGCCCAAGCTCGAAATGGAGCCCAGCACAATTGCCTTACTGCCCGTCCGGACACAGAGTTCTCGAGCTATGTCGGGGACAATGCGAGTGTTGGGCTGTCGTCCCATGAGGCGCAAGGTCTCCTCGACCTTGCGATCGGAAAGAATGTTGATGAACGGAGACTGGCCCAGTTGGACGGCGAGCGCTTGCTTGAGGGCGTCATCAAAGACGGGGTCGCCGGTCTTGTTGTCGAAGTCGGCCAGGACGACTGTGTCTTTCTCCGTAAGGGGCGCAGCGTTCGCCCCTGGAGCGGCGGAACGCGAGCGCCAATAGAGACCGCCGGCGATGAGAACAGCGAAGACGACTATGACAACCGGAACCAGAATCTTCCAACGGATGCCGGAGGATGGCGCTACAGCCGATGCCAGCCCCGAAGTCGATATCGCCTGCTGTTGGCCGCTCGAGACACTGGCGCCCGGAGCCACTGTCCCGGTTGCGGGCGGGCGCGTGGCGTCACTGGCGGCGGGAATTGCCGTCCGGTGCGATTCGGTTTCTCGCTGCAGACGTTTCAGATCGGCGCGGAGGTCGGAAGCGTGCTGATAACGCAGGTCTCGATCCTTCTCCATCGCCTTGCTGATGATGCGTTCTAATTCCGACGGCAGTTCGGGGTTCAGCCGTATCGGAGGAACCGGCGCCTTGTGGAGGATGGAATCGAACAGATCTGTGGTCGTGGCTCCGCGGAATGGCAATTGGGCGGTGGCCATCTCGTACAACACGGCGCCAAAGGAGAACAGATCCGTCCGATTGTCCAAGTCTCGTCCGCGTGCCTGCTCGGGAGACATATACGCGGCTGTTCCCATCGCGGTCCCGGGGCTGGTGAGGTGCGCTTCCTCTGCGTTGGTGAGCGTGTTCTCGTGCTGTCCGCTTCCGCTGGATGTGGTCACTTTGGCCAAGCCGAAATCGAGCACCTTGGCATGGCCTCGTTCGGTGACAAAGATGTTAGCCGGCTTGACGTCGCGATGAACGATTCCTTTGGAGTGGGCGGCGTCGAGGGCATCGGCTATTTCGATGGCCAGCGAAAGCAATGTCTCCAGGTCCAGCGGTCGAACCCCGATGACATGCTTGAGGGTCTGGCCGTCCAGAAATTCCATGGCGATGAAAGCCTGCCCGCCCTGTTCGCCAATGTCATAGATCGTGCAGATATTGGGATGGTTCAACGCGGACGAGGATTGGGCTTCGCGCTGGAAGCGGGCAAGTGCCTGCGGATCACGGGCAACATCTTCTGGCAGGAACTTGAGGGCAACGAAGCGGTGCAGCCGCGTGTCTTCTGCCTTATAGACCACGCCCATCCCGCCTCCGCCGAGCTTCTCTACGATGCGGTAATGCGAGATAGTTTGGCCAATCATGGGGTCGGAGTATCGTAGGCGCGATGCAAGAACAAGTCAATGATGACTGCGGGATCGCCAGTGTTTCGGCAGGATTGGCGTTAAATTTTGATGACACTCGTCGACCCGGAAAAAGGCGAAGACGAGGCGGCAAACTTGCGAGAACGCCTGGCGGCGTCAGTTGATTATTGCAGCTTTGCGTACTCGGACTTGGCTTGTTTCAGGATGGGGATGTCGGGGTCGGCGTCTTTCCAGATGAGCAGGAAGTCCTGGTAGGCGGCTTTGGCTTTCGGGGCATCGCCGGCCATGGCGTAGGCACGAGCGATCTGAAGCCGAGCCATTGACGCGGTGACGAAATTCACGACCACGCCGCGATGGTCGATTACTTTTTGAAACTCGGCAGCGGCAGCTTTGCCATTGTGCTCAAGCAGGTAAGCTTGTCCGCGAAAATAGGCGGGGTAGAGGGTCCCGAACTGAAGTGGGGGCGGACTCCCGAGTTCGTACGGTGCAGCCGCCTCGAGAAAGATCGCGACCTGCGAGGCGCTGCTCTTGCCCAGTTCGATGGCGGCCTTGACGGTGGGAAACCAGTAAAGCTTCAGGACCGTATTATCGGCATAATTCTTTTCGAGATCGTCCAATAGAGCCGTGGCCCGGGCAGTTTCGCCGACCCCGGCGAGTGTCAAGGCGGCGAAGACCTTGACATCACGACCCGGAGAAAGCGCTAAAGCGGACGCAACTTCCTGTTTCGCCGCTGCCGCGTTGCCGAATTCCGCCTCCCGCAGCGCCGCGTTGACCTGCCACAAGGCGGCGGTCTCTTTCGAGTCGGCGCGGACGGCTGAATCGACGGCGCGGCGTGAGTACTCGCGCGCCTGGGCAAGCTTGCCGAAGTAGGCATAGGAGTCGGATTGCGCGGAGAGCAGCACGTCTTCGTCGCCGGGCTTGCCCGCGCCCCACGCCGCCTGTTGCTCCATCTGCTGAAAGTCGCCCTTGAGGAAGGCAAGGTAGTGCAGGTAAAGATGGACGTTGGCGCCGTCCATCTTCAGGGCCAAGGTTTGCTCGAGCGAAGCTTTGGCGTCATCAAAGCGGTTCAGGAAAAGATAAGCCTCGCCTACATTGGCTCGAGTAATCACATCATTGGGCTCAAGGCGGAGCGCTTCCAGGCCTTCCGCAAGACACTTGTCATAGCGCCCCATAAACGCGTAATTCGCGCCCAGGTTGTTGTGCGGTACCGAATCATTCGGGTAGTTGGCGATCCACAATTCGTAGGTCTCAGTTTCTTTTTCCAATTGTCCGGTGGCGCGGAAATAGTCGGCGGTGATGCGTAGCTTTTCGCGTTCGGTGACCCGGTCGCGCAGTTGGTAGGCTTTGGTGGCGTACTGGAGCGCCAGCGAAGGTTGGCCGAGGTTTGCGTAGGAGATGGCCAGCCCGGCATAGGCCATGGGGAAATTGGGATCGAGTTCGATGGCCCGCTTCAGAAACGGAATGCTCGGCGCGTCTCCTTTTTCGCGGCCCACGGTGATGCTCATGCTGTAACTCTTCAACGCCTCGAGGGATGGCGTGGTGGCTTCAATGGGAACATCAAATTTTTGCACCGACGGCAACGACTCGCCGAGTTTGGTGCGCAGGCTGGCGGAGGTGCGGCTGAGCGTCTTCAAGACATCTTCTTTGCTCGCCGCCTCGCCCTGTTCTTTGGCGAGAGTATCGCCGGTGGCGCAGGCCACGGCGCTCAATTCGATGAGGTAATGGCTTCCCAAGGTTGAGATGGTGCCGCCAAGCAAGGACTTACTGCCGGTGCGCAGGCAGAGTTCGCGGCCCACGTCCATGGTGATATGGGAACTGGCGGGACGGCCCATCATTCCGAGAGTTTCGGCGACCTTGCGATCGGAGAGAACATTCAGAAATGGAGATTGTCCGAGTTCGACCGCAAGCGCCTGCTTGAGGGCGTCGTCGAAGACGGGATCGCCTGTCGTATTGTTGAAATCGGCCAGGACGATGGTGTCTTTCGCGGTGAGCGGAGTTGTTGCTGCTGCTTCCGGTTTTGCGGAACGAGAGCGGAGGTAAAAGCCGGCGACGACCACACCGGCGACGACCAGCACCAGCACCGGAATCAGCCATTTCTTCCATCCACCGGCGACGGTTTGCGTGGCGGCGGCAGTTCCAGATCCGATCGTTGCAGATCCGATCGTTCCAGATCCTGAAGAAGACGAGGTTGGTACAGGCGATGGCGTCACAACCGCAGCTATCTCGGGACCGCTGTCCCGCGCCACGGCTACGGCGCCCGACTCAGCTGCCGGCATATGGCTCGTCTCTGTGTCGCGCTTAAGACGTTGCAAGTCGGTGCGGATATCAGAGGCATGCTGGTAGCGAAGATTGCGATCCTTCTCGAGACACTTATTAATGATGTCTTCCAGCTTGGGAGGCAGGTCTGGATTCAATCGAATCGCGGGAACCGGGGTGCGATTCATGATTGCCTCGCCGATTACGGTTGAGGTTTCGCCCCGGAACGGCAGCGTGCCGGTGGCCATCTCGTAGAGCACGGCGCCGAAGGAAAAAAGATCGGTGCGAGGGTCAAGTTCTTTGGCTCGGACCTGCTCGGGCGACATGTAAGCGACCGTGCCCATGGCCGCGCCGGGACTGGTCAGATGTTGAAGAGAGCCGGTCTGTGTGCCCTCGGCTGCCATGTCGCTCGCGGAACCGCCTGTGACGACGACTTTCGCAAGGCCGAAGTCGAGAATCTTGGCGTGTCCGCGCTTGGTGATGAAGATATTGGCGGGTTTGATGTCGCGGTGAATAATGCCTTCGCCGTGCGCGGCGTCCAAAGCATCGGCGATCTCGATGGCGAGCGAGAGAAGCTGGTCGATCTCCAACGGACGATTGCCGATCCGATGCTTGAGCGTCATGCCATCGAGATATTCCATGGCAATGAACGGGCGACCATGTTGCTGGTCAATCTCGTGGATCATGCAGATGTTGGGATGGTTGAGCGCGGACGCGGCGCGAGCTTCGCGGCGAAAACGTTCCAAAGCTTGCGGGTCTTTGGCAACGTCGTCAGGCAGGAATTTGAGGGCAACGAAGCGACCGAGGGCGGTGTCCTCAGCCTTGTAGACAACACCCATGCCCCCGCCGCCCAGTTTATCGACGATGCGGTAGTGGGAGATGGTTTCGCCGATCATGCGATTGGAGCGGAATCTTACGTTGAAGAAAGAGGCAAGTCAATGAAGGAGCGGGGGCTGAATTGCAGAAGTCAGAAGTCAGATTGAAGAAGTGAGGCTCGAAGAAGTGAGGCTCGAAGAAGTAAAGAGCTTGGAAAAAAGTACGTGGTATTCCGAGGTTAGCTCGCAAAGAATGCTCGCGACCCTGGGCCACCCGCCCCGGTAATTCAACAGCAGCCCATCTTGATTTCGCCGCTGGTGGTCAGAGGAGGGCCGAAGGCTTCCTGCGGGACGGGAGCGCCGCGCAGCACGCGATACCATCTCCAGGCACCATCGCAGACGACGAGAATGACACCGATGATGAAAATTCCCATAAGCACGGAGTCGAGATAGCCGGTAAAGACCATGCCGGGTTTCGAGGTCAGCGGCCAGAAAATATCGCGGATCGAGAGCACGCCGGCGGTGAGCGTGGTGGCGCCGACAAAACACATGGGGAGCGCGGTGATCCAGACATATCTGGCGTGGCCCATGTTGATGAGGAATGTGGTCGCCACCGCGAGCGCGATCGTCGCCAGCAATTGATTGCCGCTGCCGAATAGCGGCCAAATGGTCGAGACGGTGCCGGTATAGATCAGGTAACCCCAGGCAAGCACCACAACACAGCTGGTGAGCACGTTGCCTGGAAGCCAAAGCGTGTTGCCGAAGGGCTTGTAGACCTTGCCCATCAGCTCCTGCAAGACGTAGCGCGCGACGCGGGTGCCGGCATCGATGGTGGTCAATATGAAGAGCGCCTCGAACATGATGGCGTAGTGGTACCAGTAGCCCATGAGGCGATCCATGCCGGGCAGGCCTTTGAAGATTTGCGCCATGCCGACGGCAAGCGAAACCGCACCACCGGTGCGGCCGGCAAGTTTCTCTCCGACCTCGCGGGAAAACAGATCGAGGTTCACGGTGGCATAGCCGAGTTTGTGAAAGACCTCGGGCGTGGTATTGATGGCGAAATAATCTCCGGGATACAGGGAGCAGGCGGCGATCAGCGCGATCACTCCGACGAGCGATTCGCAGACCATGGCGCCGTATCCGACGAAGCGGGCATCGCTCTCGCGGTCGAGCATCTTGGGAGTCGTTCCCGAGGAAACTAGGGAATGGAAGCCGGAAATCGCGCCGCAGGCGATGGTCACAAAGAGAAATGGAAAAAGTTTGCCTTTGATGATCGGGCCGCCTCCGCTGACGAAGGGAGTGAAGTTGGGAAACCTGATATCGGGATGAACCAGGAAGACTCCGACGATCAAAATCAGAATGGTGCCGAGTTTCACGTATGCGGAGAGGTAGTCGCGCGGCTGCAGGAGCAGCCAGACCGGCAGGACTGAAGCCACGAGTCCGTAAATCGCCATCAGGATGGTGATCTGGTGCGGGGTAAAGGTGAGCGCGTGCGCGAGACCCGACTGCGCGAAGAAGCGCCCGGCAATCACGCTCAGAAGCAGAATGATCACACCGAAGATGCTGGGGCCGAGAATCGTGATTTTCCCCGCATGGCTTTTGAACATCCACAGGCCCATCACGATCGCAATTGGAACCGTCATGCCGATGGTGAAGACTCCCCAGGGACTGTTGGAAAGCGCGTTGACGACCACGATGCCGAGGCCAGCGAGCGTCACGAGAAGAATAAAGAGGACAGCGATCATGGCGACCAGGCCGGCAAAGGGACTGATCTCGGTGCGCGCGATATCGGCGAGCGAGCGCCCGCGATGGCGGAGGGAGGCCACGAGCACAGTGAAATCCTGCACGCAGCCGGCGAGAACGGCGCCGATCACCAGCCATAAAAAGCCCGGCGCGAAACCGAATTGCGCTGCCAGAGTGGGACCGACGAGCGGACCGGCGCCGGCGATCGCGGCGAAGTGGTGTCCGAAAATGACCCATCGTGGAGAGGCAACGTAGTTATTGCCGTCGGCGAAGGCGTGAGCGGGAGTTATACGCCGGTCGTCAAGCGCCAAAGCCTTTGCAGCGATGTAAGCGCTGTAGTAACGGTAGCAGAGCGCATAAACACATAGAGCGCCGATCAAGACCGGCAACGTATTCATGACGTTCGCGCCCTCCGACGACGCGAAACTCCACTGCTGTCGCTTGCAAGCGACACATCTTAACACCTTGTATACGGGCTTCGAGGAGAGTCTGATTAAGTCCCCAGGGCTAAAGCCCCCGAAATTTTACGGAATTTATCGGACGGCCTGAAGGCCCTCCCCTTCAAAGCCTGACTTAATCAGAGTTTCTTAAGGGCCATCGGCGGCGGGCAACAACCGCGTGATAACCTGATAAGTTCGGGCTCAATTTAATAGGCAGAAGACGGCCTCAATGCCGCGGGCGCGAACTTATAAGAGCGGCACCAGAGCAGGCAATTCAGGAGCATGCAATGAAGATCGGAGTACTGACAGGCGGCGGCGATTGTCCGGGCTTGAACGCAGTGATTCGCGCCGTGGTACGCAAGGGATTCTTTCATTACGGCGACCAGTTTGTGGGCTTCATGGAAGGGTGGCGCGGCCTGCTGGAAAACAAAACCATGCCGCTCGATCTGGAAACGGTGGGAGGAATTCTGCCGCGCGGCGGGACGATCCTACGCACCTCGCGCACCAATCCGGCCAAGCACGGCGACGGCCTGAGCCGCTGCATGGCTACTTTGCAGGAGCATGGCTGCGATGCGCTGGTAGCTATCGGCGGCGACGACACGCTCTCGGTCGCGCAAAAGATGTTTGCCAATGGCGTGAAGGTGGTGGGGGTGCCAAAGACGATTGACAATGACCTTGCCGGGACGGATTTCACCTTTGGCTTCGATACCGCGGTGAACATCGCGGTCGGGGCTATTGATCGCGTGCATACCACCGCTGAGGCGCACAACCGGGTGATCGTGGTCGAAGTCATGGGCCGCGACTCGGGCTGGATCGCAACCTATAGCGGCATTGGCGGCGGCGCCGACGTCATTCTGGTGCCGGAGATTCCTTTCGATATTGAGCAGGTCGCGGAACTGATTCGGCAACGCCACGCACGAGGACGCTATTTTTCAATCGTGGTCGCTGCGGAAGGCGCGAAGTTCGCGGGAGGGCAGGAGATGCATGATGGCGCTCCGGTGCTGCAGGATGTGGGCCGCGATGAGTTCGGGCATCTGCGGCTGGGCGGCATCGGATCGGTGCTGGCGCGAGAGATCGAGAAGCGCACCGGGTTTGAAACGCGGTCGGTCGTGCTCGGCCACATTCAGCGCGGAGGCTCGCCCAGCGCCTTCGATCGGGTGCTGGCCACGCGCTATGGGCTGGGCGCGATTGACATGGTGCATCGCGGCGAATTCGGACACATGGCTGCCTTGCGCGGCAACAAGATTATTTCGATTCCGCTGGCCGAGGCGATTTCCTCGAATCGCAAGGTGGATCAGGAGATTCTCGACGCCGCTGCCGGCATTCTCGACAAATTGGAAGATAAAGGAGAGAAAGTGCCGACAAGTTCGGAGAGATAGAAAGCGGAAGGACGCCGTCCGATGCCCACCCTAAATCGCAAGTGCGCGATTTTAGGGTGGGGCACCCAGTTCTCAGTAAAAGCTTCCCAGGTTAGCGTCCCAATCCGGACGCGAACCTGGACCACCCGTGGAATCGTCGCAGTAAATTCGTTGCGGCCTCGGGGGAGAATTCCTCGACGCGGCGCAAATGGGATTGGGCGGGTAGGGAACCTTCGACTGCGTTGCCGTCCGCTTCGCGCACGGCAACTTCGCTGAGGATGACAGGTCTTTTGGGACTTGCTGGTGGCAATCGTATCTCAGCGACGCCGATTGGAAAGGACAAGCTTTTCTGATCGTCCGATCGTCAGTTGGACGAACGCCCGATTCAAAAGGCTCTTCTAGCACGCCGGGGAAGGAAAGAAATCTTACTGAAACGCTGATTGAGTAAAATCTCAGCAGCTAAAGCCGCAATCACAGTGTCACTATCGCAGCGCTAAAGCGCTGCGCCACCCAAAATCCGGTCGGGGCGGACATGATCTGAGATTCCCTTAGCTTTCGCGCTGCTTGACCCGCGCTTTCAGCGCTTCCGACTTCGGTTCGTAGACGCAGAAGGGTTCGGGATCGAGGTAATCGCCCGTGGCGGCGAAGGCGCGCGCGCGGCATCCCATGCAGACGTTGCGAAACTCGCAGCAGCCGCACTTCCCTTTCAAGTTGTTGGTGTCGCGGAGATCATTGAAGACCTTCGCGTTGGCCCAGATGTCGGCGAACTTTTCTTTGCGCAGGTCGCCGGCGATCGCGGGCAGATAGCCGCAGGGGAAAACCTCTCCGTCTTGCGAGATGAAGCAGACGCCCGTCCCAGCCAGGCATCCCTTGGTCATGGCGTTCATGTCGTTGGGATGCCCGCTCGGATGTCCAGTGTGGTGGCCAGCTGGCGGCATTTGCGGCTTCAATGAAATTCCTGTGCCTCCCGGCATCAGCATGTCGGTCGGCCCGATGGTGAAAGAGTCCTGTGGGTGGCCGTTTTCGGGCTGCGGATGTGTGGCAGCCTCGGCAGTTTTCGCCGCCGCTTCGGCGGCGTGACGATCGGCGACGCGGCGCTGGCGGACGACGCGGAAATAGTGGGGCGCGCAGGTTGCCTTGAGTTCGATGCCACCCTCGAGCGATTGATCGTAAAACCAGTTCAGCATGCGCTCGTACTCATCGGGAGGCACCATCTGGTCGTCGGCGATATCCACGCCGCAACCCACGGGGACAAGCAGGAAGGTGTGCAGCGCATCGGCGCCGATTTCCTTTGCCAGCTCGAGCACGCGCGGCAGCTGGTCGGCGTTATGGCGGGCAATCGTGGTGTTGATCTGCACCGACATGCCAACTTCTTTCAGGTTGCGGAAGCCGTGCAGCGCAGCCTCGAATGCGCCGGGAATGCCGCGGAAGGTGTCGTGGGTCATGGCGTCGGCGCCGTCGAGGCTGATGGAGACGCGCTTGATGCCGGAATCGGCGATCATGCGCGCGACTTCTTTGGTGACGAGCGTGCCGTTGGTGGCGAGGGCGACGCGCAGGCCCTTGTCGCGGGCGTAGGTTGCGAGCTGGAAAATATCGGAGCGATAGAGCGGCTCGCCGCCGCTGAGGACGAGAATGGGATTCGCCATCGCGGCGATCTGGTCGATGATATCGAGAGCGCGGGCAGTGGGCAGATCGGTGGGCGAGCTGAGTTCGGTCGCAGTGGCGCGGCAGTGAATGCAACGCAGGTTACAGCCCTTGGTGACTTCCCAGAAAATCAGGCGCGGTTTGAATTCCTGTTTTGCTGAATGCAGCGCGGTTTGGCCGGACGGCATGGTCACGACTTCATTCCCCTCAAGAACCTTCATTGGAATCACCTCACCCCTGCATGAAGGTTAGGGGAGGGGTAAACCTAGGTCCGTGACTAATATCACGTCCGATTGTGATGTTGATCACAGGGTTGTTCCTGGGCGAACACGAGGCGAAGATCGGAGCTGCAAGTTCTAGGTTCCAAGCTCCTAGCGAGCAGCGAAAGGCGACCATCGACGAACGACTATTGAAACTCACTTCATCCGGTTTCTATACAGGCTGCGGTCGACCTGTTCGACCATGGCTTTTACGTTCAATGGACTACCAACAAACTCCGCCAATTCCTCGGCAACCTTCTGCGGCTCGCGCAAGACGCGGTGATAATGCACGCGCAAAACTTTCGTCTTTGGCTTGGTCGCCATCCATCGATCTACCTCAATCAAATGTCGCTGAAAAGCTTGCTCGATTGCCGCTCCATTCCCACCCGCAGCTGTCGTCCGGCGCCGCTTCAGCATCTCATCCTGCGACTTCATCACCTCGGGCAAGGGACGCTGCATGAACACGACCTTATACTCGTGGCCATCGGGAAGCGACAGCAGCAACTGCGAAATGACCTTCACTACTTTGCCCTCGGCCTCATCGATGAGACTCGGGTTCTTGGGGAGCTGCTTGATTCGTTCCCACTCCAGATAGCCCTTGGGGTTGTCGGTATCGGCTTTGCGCTCCCCATCAGAGAGCGGCGTCATGCCGCCGGCGGTCAGCATTTGCATCATCAGCGAAGTGCCCGACCGCGGCAGGCCGGAAACAATGGTGATCATCAGGACTTTTCTTCCTTTTAGTCGATCTTCTTAATCGATCTTCGTTGGCCAATTTCGTTTGTCGATTTCATTGGTCGCACTTCCCTCGTGTCGAACTCACGTCGAAGGGAACGAAGATGATAGCAGCTCACTGTTAACGCAAATCGCTATGCGCAAGCACTACACATCATAGTTGCTGACTCCGACCAGAAGCGGCGCACAGCTTGAAACCCGCTTGTCCGTCCTTGCATCCCGGCGGTCCCTCTGATACTTTCTTGCTCCGACAAAGCAAAAGGAGCCCTTATGCCTTTCTGTCCGAGCTGTGGAACGCAGATCGCAGAAGGAACGACTTGCCCGAAATGCGCCGGAGCAGCCTCCGCCACTGGCGCCACTCCATCCGCCAGCGCGACGATAGCCGCGCCCGGACTCACCGACAACATGGCCGGCGCCCTCGCCTATGTCACGATCATTCCAGCCATCGTCTTCCTCGTCCTGGAACCCTACAATCGCAAACGCTTCATTCGTTTTCACGCCTTCCAGTGCATCTTCTTCGCAATCGCGTGGACGGTGCTCTGGATCATTCTCGGCATCATCGGCCACATTCCTTTTCTTGGTTGGGGGACGGTTTTGTTGTGGCCGCTGGTCTCGCTCGCCGGGTTAATCGTCTGGCTGATCCTGGTTTTCAAGGCCTACCAGGGCGAAATGTTCAAGCTGCCCATCATCGGCGACATGGCGGAAAAGCAGGCCGGGGCGTAAGGGAACCTGGCATTTCCTGACGATTCACAGGTTAAGCCGGGGGAAGCGGAAATCCAGGGATTCGCCAGTCGTTATTCATGCAACCCCGTCCCTGCAACCTTTCGCCTTCTGGCGCGTCCATCAATCGTAGTAATGTAGAAGCGTGTTTTCCGAACTCCAGCCCGCCAAAGCGCCGGGCCCCCGGGCCTGGGCGCGACGAAATCGCGTGCTCGCGGGGTCGATCACGCTGCATCTGGTGACCCTAGCCGTGATCGTGTTCCACCACGAGCGCACTGCGCTGCTCAGCCCGAGCTGGCTGGCCTGGGGAGACTCTGCCCACTCGTACCAGATCACCTACCTGGCGCCAGCGAGCGAGGATAATCCGGCAGACGAGAGCAAGCTCACAGTTCGCGCGGCATCGAAGCCGTTACCGGCTCGCCTTAAGTTGAAAACCCAAAAGCGCCGACCGCCCGAAGAACGCCGGCAGCCTGAGCCGGATGCTGATTCTGGCGAGCTTAACGCCAAGGCGGGCTCGCCGCTCGGCCGCTTTGTCGATGGCCCGATTTTTGGGCACGACGTGCATGTTGCGTATCCCGTTGTTTTTCCCGAGCCCATCGACCGCTCGGAGCTGCCCCGCGACCTAGCCGGCGACCTCATCATTGAAGTCACCATCGACGCGCAGGGCAACGTGGTGGATACGAAAATCGTGCGCTCCATCGGCCACGGCATCGACGAGAAGATCGAGGCCACTCTGCGGCGCTGGCATTATGAGCCGGCCACGCTCGATGGTACACCGGTGGCCTCGCATCATGATGTCTACTTCCACTTTCCGTCCTAAAAAATAAGCTGCAAGCTCTCAGCTACGAGCCAAAAGCGATGAGCTAAGAACTAAGAGCTTCGACCTTGGAGCTTGGAATTGAGGGCCTGGAGCTACAAGATTCGCCTTATCTTCGCCTCTGTGATAGACTCGCTCGCGATCTATCTTCTGCCCATCCATTGAGGACGAGACCTTGCCCAGACGGAACCATCGCCCGCATGCCAGCACGCATCGCAAAGCGATCCTTCATCTGAAGAAATCGGATCCGGTGCTCGCGGAAATTATTGAGCGCGTCGGTCCGTGCGCGATGGAGTTCGGCGACCCGACGTTTCACAGCCTGGCCGAATCTATTCTTTACCAGCAACTCAACGGTACGGCCGCGGCGACTATTTTTGGACGCTTTACTGCGCTTGCGGGAAACCCTCTGACACCTGAAGGCATTCTGAAGCTTAGCGACGCTGAGATGCGCCAGGTCGGATTGTCGAGGCAAAAGACGGCTTATCTGCGTGATCTCGCGGAGAAAACGCGCGACGGCCTGCTCGACTTCGAGCGCATGCCCGAAATGACGGAAGAAGAGATCATCACTCACCTCACGCAGGTGAAAGGCGTTGGCGTCTGGACCGCGCACATGTTCCTGATGTTCACGCTGCGGCGTCCAGACATTCTGCCGACCGGCGACTACGGGATTCAGGCGGCGATGAAAAAGCACTATAGGAAACGCAAGTGGCCGAGGCCCGTGGTCATGCACAAGATCGCCAAATCGTGGGCTCCATATCGCTCGATTGCGTGTTGGTATTTGTGGAGGAGTCTGGATATCAAGACGGTGAAGTAAGAAGCGCCTAGCTCTGACCACGGTCCAAGGTCCAAGCTCAGCTCCAGGCTCCAAACTCCACGCTGCAGGCTTCAGGCTCCGAAAGGCCGAACGTAAGCGCGCTACGGCTGCAAATCCCGTTCCGGAAATATGAAAACAAGCAAGACGATTCCAGCGATGGTGAAATTGCGAAAGGCGGTTCCCTCGCCGTTCCACATCTGCGACTGCCACATGAGGAACCATTCTCCGCCGACCGAGATAAACGCCACGAGCCACATGAGGAGCGATAGCGTCAGCGCGATTACCGGTATTCGCTTGGCCGCTTCGAAGTTCAGGACCGGACACCGGATGGCGCGCGATAGCGCCACGCAGCCCCACCACAGCAAAATTGCCGTGACCGTCTCCCACACAATAATGGCGATGTAAAACGCATAGCCGGCGGCTGGTAACGTGAGGGCCCGCCACATTCCATGGTTTCCGGGAAAGGTTGTGTCCATCATGAGAACGTGGCGAACAAACTGGTAATTCGAATTGAAATCGGTC
The DNA here is from genome assembly GCA_035508395.1 of Terriglobales bacterium. Taxonomy (GTDB): domain Bacteria; phylum Acidobacteriota; class Terriglobia; order Terriglobales; family Acidobacteriaceae; genus Acidiflorens. The sequence continues at coordinate 21,651 of DATJNC010000063.1, forward strand.
AGATTGTTGAACACGACGAGCGAGTAGAAAAATGCGACTCCCGCAAGGAGCAACAGCTTCGCGATGCGTGTGATCACTTTCTGTCCCCTTCGGGTAGCAACTGAAGCAAGGTCGTGGGGGTTCATGCTAGCTTGGAGTCCCGAACGATTCAATGCCCCATTGAAAAGGAGAGACGATGAACCGACCCTTGAGTGTTTGCATACTTGCATGCTGTGGGATCGTCCTGGCGGCGTCTCAGCCTCCGCAGACCCAGCCTCAGCAGACCCAGATTCCAAAGATCACGGATATGGCGGGCTCCAGGGCAAATGTTTCCAACGAGACGATAGAAGGGCTGCTCCGGGACCTTGCCTGTCCCATTCAGAATCTTGATAACCATGCCACGAGTATGGGCGCCAAGTGCGTGCAGGATTGCGTGAGGGGCGGCTCGCCGCTGGTTATTTTGACCAAAGATGATCGGCTGTATTTCCCCATCTCGGCCAAGATGCCCGATAAGGATCAACGGCAGGTACTGATGCCGTTTGTGGGCAAATACGTGAGGGCGAGCGGGATCGTGTTTGAGCGGACCGGCACTCACGCGATCGTGATTACGGAAATTAAGGAGATGAAAGATGTCACGGTGAAGAATGAGGAATAACTCAAGGGAATACGGCGCCAGCGGAGCCTGGGCTTGCTGGTTCTAAAGAATGTTGACCGCGCGGGCGGCGAGAAGGACGAGGATGGAGAGCGAAATCAGCGATTGCAGCATGGTGGCGACTTTGGCCCAGCGCGCGAGGACGGCCGTGTCGGTCGGCGAAAAGGCGGTGCTGGTGTTGAAGGCCAGAAAAAGATAATCGAGAAATTGCGGCGACCAGCCATCGTACTCCTTGCGGTCGCTTACCAGTTGCGGGAACAGGAAGGCGCTCGAGATTTTGCAACGGGAGTGATCGCGGCCCAAAGGACCGCCGGCGTCGAGCTTCCAGTACCACAAGGCGAAGACCAGGATGTTGGTGATCCACAAGGCCAGGGCTGAGCGCAATAGCGCCCGTGGCAGCTCGCGGTGCGAGGGGATTCCCTGAATGAGGAAGATGAGCGAGGCGATAAGCGAGACGGTAATGAGGGCGAGGGCGACGAAGGTCAACATGCGCGTGACCTTGAAGTAGCCTCGCCGATTGGTGATGACGATGGGAATCATGAGGACCAGGATGACCGCCAGCATGAGCCAGCCCGGTCCGAGCGAAAGCGGCTCGGGGAGGGCCCAGAAAACTCCGGCGGCTGAGAGCATGGCGAGGAAGGCGGGCCATCGTGGTTCGCGGGTGGTGGTGCTCATAGCGACTGGATACTCATTAGTGACGGGTAACTCATGACGGAGTGTTGAGTAGTGTAAATCCAGCCTCCGCGGGCCGCCAAGGTCCCGCGAGCCACGCGAGCGGCTCAGGCATGACCGGGCTTTAGTCCGATCAGCTAAGCCTACCCAGTCCCAGCTTGATTTAACATTCTCTCCATGCCCGATCGCGATCAGGCCGAAGGTCACTATTACACCGCACTCGACTATGTCGCCGAGGGCCGCGATGAGCAAGCCGTCGAGGAATATCGAAAATCGCTGGCTGCCGATCCTACTTTCGCCGATGCTCTGCATGGGCTGAGCCGGGCGCTGCAGAATCTCAACCGGCTTGATGAGGCCATCGATGTGGCGAAACAAATCTCGGCCGTCGATCCCGACGACGTGCTTGCCCACACCAGCCTCTCGATCATTTATCAGAAGAAAGGCATGATTCCCGAGGCGGAAGAAGAGGCCAACAAAGCGCGGGTGCTGGGGTGGAAGCAGCAGTTGAAAAAAGGTTGAGCTGCGACGGCGGCGCGCAACTCAATGCGTTAATCTGCATGTTCATGCCATTCCAATTTTTCAATTCAGCCACCTCGAACTGTCCGCTCATCAAGGTTCCCGCTCTCGGCGTTGAACTGAGGGTGAGCCTGCCTCCGTCGGCATCGGGAGGAACTCTTACCGTGCTGGAAACTGTCAACACGCCGGGGTTCGGGCCGCCGCTGCATCGGCACCGCGAAACGGAGGTTTTTCGGGTGCTCGAGGGCCGCTATCTGTATGAGGTGGATGGCCAGCGCTTCGAAGCCAAAGTTGGAGACGTGGTCAGCGTGCCGAGCGGCGCTGCCCACGCTTTTCTGAACGTGAGTGACCAACCTTCGCGCCAACTGGTGATGATGTTGCCGGGAATGGACGCGGAAAGATTCTTTCTGGGCCTTGCCGATACTTACGCAAAAGGCAAGCGGGACCTCGAGACGTTCAATGAGTTCGGCAAGGCGTGGGGAGTGGAGTTTCTCGGGCCGCCGCTGGCGCGCGGATAATCCCGCTAGATGCCGAACGCTGAATGTCAGAAGCTGGATGTCAGATCAGCGACCAATTAGAATTGCCGCATGCGAGAAGTCGTTATTGCCTCCTCTGTTCGCACTCCGGTGGGACGCGCCTACAAAGGCACGCTGCGCGCAACTCGTCCTGATGAATTAGCCGCCATCGCCATCAAGGGCGCGCTCGAACGCGTGCCGCAGCTCGATGGCGGGTCGAACTATAAAGAAATTGAAGACGTGATCCTGGGCTGCGCCATGCCGGAAGGCGAGCAAGGAATGAACGTGGCGCGTATCGCCTCGCTGCGCGCAGGGTTGCCGGTCGAAGTGTCGGCAGTGACGATCAATCGGTTCTGCTCGTCGGGCCTGCAGGCGATCGCCATGGCTGCCGAGCGCATCATGAGCGGCGGAGCCGAAGTGATGGTTGCCGGTGGAACCGAATCCATGACCATGATTCCGATGGGCGGGAACAAGATCTCGCCCAATCCATGGCTGGTCGATCACTATCCCGACGCATATCTTTCGATGGGATTGACGGCGGAGCGAGTGGCGCAGCGGTTTGGTGTCACGCGGGAGCAGTGCGATGAATTCTCGCTGCGCAGCCACCAGAGGGCGCTGGCGGCGATTGCTGCTGGGAAGTTCGAGGAAGAAACCGTGCCGGTTCCGGTCAGCTTTACGACTCCGAACGGCTCGAAGCCGAAGCGGCAGGAGATCATCTTTAAGGTCGATGAAGGCCCGCGCGCTGATACTTCGCTCGAAGCGCTGGCGGCGCTGAAGCCAGCCTTCCACGTGAAAGGCGTAACGACGGCGGGGAATTCTTCGCAGATGTCGGATGGAGCGGCGGCGGCAGTGGTGATGTCAGCGGAGCGGGCGAAGGCATTGGGCATCACGCCGCTGGCGCGGTATGTTTCGTTTGCCACGGCGGGATACAAGCCGGAAGAGATGGGACTCGGGCCGGTGTTCGCGATTCCGAAGGCGCTGAAACTTGCGGGATTGAAGATTAGCGATATCGACGTGATTGAGCTGAACGAGGCCTTCGCCGCGCAGTCGCTCGCCGTGATCAAGGAAGCCGGTCTCGACCCTGAGCGCGTGAATCCTAACGGAGGCGCGATCGCGCTTGGCCATCCTTTAGGCTGCACCGGCGCGAAGCTCACGGCCAGCGTGATTCGCGAACTGAAGCGGCGCAAAGCGCGCTATGGCATGGTGACGATGTGCGTCGGTGGAGGAATGGGCGCGGCGGGAATCTTTGAGAATCTGAGCTGATCTTCGATATTCGCTTTTTTTTTGGCTTTTCGCTGTTCGCTTTTTCGCTATTCGCTGTTCGCTACTGACTCCAAGTTGCAAGCTGCAAGTTCTTAACTGTTGGCTCTTGGCTCTTAGCCCTTGTCCCCTGGTTGTTGGCTTTCGGAATCGGCATTCCATCTGGATTCAAAACCATCAACCTCTGAGATATATTGTTTGCTCGAGGTAATCGAAATGAGGAGGCAAGACGTGAAAAACGGTTTCACGTTGGGAACGCGGCTTAGAGTCTTATTGCTGGCTGTACTTACCGCCATCATTGTGTTGCCTTTGTGTTCATATACGCAGGAACGCGGACCATCGCCCGGCGGCGAACCGAGCGCGGATGTCGCTCGCGGCAAATACCTGGTCGAGAGCGTAGCCATGTGCGGCCAATGCCACACTCCGCGAGATGAGAACGGAGTATTGGTTCGCAGCCAGTGGTTGCAGGGAGGCGCGGTTCCCTTTATGCCGGCGCAAGCGCGGGCAAATTGGCCGCTGTTGGCGCCGCGAATCGGGGGAATGCCTCCGGCAAGCGATGCCGACATGATCAAACTGCTGACCACGGGAATCTGGACCAATGGCCAGCAGTTGCGCTTTCCGATGATGCCGTTCCGCATGAACGACGCGGACGCAAAAGCGGTGATTGCCTACCTGAAAACTCCGAGCGCGTGGAATTAGGAAGCCGCGGGATCGAGCTGAGAGCTGGATCAGAAGCTACAAGCTCCCAGCTCCAGCTCCAAGCTCCAGCTCCAGCTCTTAGGTCTTAGCTAGAAGCCTCTCGACTACAGGCTACAAGCTCCGGCTATGGGCCCCGGTTTGCTCAAGGCGCGTGGCTCGAAGCTGTTTCTAGGTTGAGTCATACCAGCGAAGCCGCGGCTCATGGGAGAGCGGGTGGGGAACGCCGTGCTCGGGCACGACGACGCGAGGATTGGTGAGGATGCGCATGGTCCAGAGCAGGTCATCGAGCGATGTGCCGAAGCCGAAATGGGCGTCGACGAACTCCAGTTCCTGGGCAGGGAGGGACGTGCGGGCAGAGAGCAGGACAACTGGCAGCTCGGGCATTACGCACTTGATTTCCCGGGCAAGACGGGCCCCGTTCATCACGGGCATTTCATAGTCAAGAAGGGCAAGATCGAAGCTGGTTCGGCGGCAGAGAGCGAGAGCTTCGGCTGGGTCGTTGCGGGTGATGACGCGAAAGCCACATTCTTCTAATACGCCGGAAAGAAGGCGGCTGGATTTGGGGTTGTCATCGACGTAGAGGATCGTGTTTCTGCTATCCATTGCAACCTCCGAACGATTTGCCGGTAAGTCGTGGCAGAGCGGCCTCCGTGCTTGTAATAGGAACGTCTGATGGTCTCTGAGTTTGCAGTAACAGTGGGTAGAGAATTGTAAAAAGGATGTTAATTGGTGCAGGACAAGGTCAGTTGTTCGCGGAGTTTTTCCACATGCGCGCGAATGAAGGCCAGGCGTTGGCCGGCAGCGGATGGAAGATCCTGTTCTTGCGTCGCCAAATCGCAATCCAAGAGAAGCGCGGTGAGCGTCTCATTGACTTCACTTTGCAGGTAGCGGGCGGCGCTAACCCGGGCGGCGGCCCGATTGTGTTCGAAGCGTTTGCGCGCCGATTGGACCTCTTCAATCAAGCGATCGACCCCGGTCAAGCCAAGGTTGACCTCCAGCACAGTTGCCGATTCCAGGTGAGGCCACATGGCATCGGACGCACAAGGCTCTGCCTCCAGCAAATTGTGATCAAGGATAACCAGGCTAAAAGCGGAGATTCGCAACTGAGTGAGAGCCTCGCTAAATCCGCGAGCGATGGTAACGGGCTCCCCGAGTGCTTGTTGCAGACGAGTGGCGCAGTCGGCGACGACTTGGGCTGGAGTGACCAGCATGATCATGCCTGCGAAGTTGCAGCTTCGGGGCCACAAAGCTGTGGATGCGCGGGCGGAGGGACATCCCTATGTGGCTGCCGCGTTCTTGCTGCGCATCTTCATCTTCATCTTTATTTTTATCTGTTCGCCGCGTCTGATCGGACGATTCCCTTCCCAATCTAGGATTGCATCTCATACTCCTTCAACTTTCGATAGAGAGTGGTTTTGCCGATTCCGAGTAAGCGAGCGGCCAGCATTTTGTCTCCGTTGAGTTGGGTGAGCGCCTGCAGAATGGTTTGCTTCTCCAATTCCGCAATGGGAACAATTCCGTTATTGGAAGCGTGATGGGTGGCGTTGGTAACCGCAACCCCATTGAGATGACTGGGGAGATCGCGAGTCTGCAACTCCGACGCGCTGGTGACCACGCAGGCACGCTCGAGTGCGTTTTCCAGCTCACGCACATTCCCCGGCCAGTCGTAACTGAGGAGCATCTTGAGGGCCTCATCGGAGATGGTCTTCTCCGTGCCAGTGTCGCGGCCTATGCGTTCGAGAAAATGAGCCACCAGCAGCGGGATGTCTTGCCGGCGTTCGCGCAGCGGGGGAATGCGCAGAGTCAAGACATTGAGGCGGAAGAACAAATCCCGGCGAAAACTACCCTCATTCACCGCTTGTTCCAGGTCGCGGTTGGTGGCTCCCAATATGCGGACGTTGATGGGAATCTGTTTGGTGCCGCCCACCGGACGAATCTCCTTTTCCTGGATGGCGCGCAACAGTTTCGCCTGGAGATCCACGGGGAGTTCGCCAATCTCATCGAGGAATACGGTTCCACCGTCGGCAATGGAGAGCAATCCATCTTTGGAACCGGTCGCACCGGTAAAAGCACCGCGAACATGCCCGAAGAGTTCGCTTTCGATCAAGGTGGGCACCAAGGACCCGCAATCGACGGGAAGAAAGGGGCGGTTCCGAAGTGGGCCAGCGAGGTGGATGGCCTTGGCAAACATTTCTTTGCCGGTGCCGCTCTCGCCCAAAATGAGAACGGGATGAGTGCTTTGTGCCGCTTTGGAAATGATGCGATAGAGCTTTTCCATTTCTGGAGAGCGTCCGACGATGTTTCCGAAGCCATTGCGGGACTTGATGCTCTCGCGCAGCAGACGATTTTCCGTTTTCAGGCGCAGATCGCCGGCCAGCCGCTCAAACAGGCGGCGCAGTTCCTCCATGCCAAAGGGCTTGGTCACGTAGTCATAAGCGCCGAATTTCATCGCCTGCACTGCGGATTGCACAGTTCCGAAATTGGTGACAACGATTACCAGAGCATCGGGACGCTGACCTCTGATGGTGTTGAGCATATCGAGTCCGCTACCGCCGAATCGCAGATCAAGAAGAACGGCGTCGATGTTGGCTTTATCGAGCATGCGAGTGGCTCCCTCGGCCGACTCGGCGACATGAACACTGAATCCAAGAGAGTGAGCCACCTCACCGGCGGCCTCGCGGATGGCGCGATCATCATCGATCACCAGCAGATTGAGGAAGTTGGCAGCGTGGAGCTGAGGATGAAGGCTCAGGGCGGTGGCGGTCGAGCTTAGCATGAGAAATCTCCGGTGCAGTTTTGGGATTGAGGAGCTGGAACATCGGGTGCGCTTGCACTTGGTCGCTTGGCAACCGGGGGTTGGTTTTCACAAATGGGAAAGAAAATCTCAATTCGGGTTCCGCGATTGGGTTCGCTGGCCACGTCGATCTCCCCTCCGGCCTCGGCAACGATACGGCTGACGGTGGCCAGACCCATGCCGGTGCCTTCTCCGGGCTTTTTTGTGGTGAAGAAAGGTTCGAAGATATGAGCGCGGGTTTCGGCCGACATACCGCGGCCGTTGTCTTCCACAACCAGCGAGAGGGCGCGACGGCAAATATGCGTCCGTGACCTGGCGGGGAATTCTGTCACGCGCGTGCGCACATGAATCCTTCCGCCCTGACGGATGGCATCGCGGGAATTCAACGCGAGATTGAGCAGGATTTGACGGATCTGGGCCGGATCGGCAAGCACGCAGCGAAGGCCCGCATCGAGGGCGACGATGAGCTCGATGTGCTCGCCAATGAGGCGGCGCAAAAGATCTTCAGAAGAGGAAATCACTTGGTCGAGCGAAATGGGCCGCGGGGGCTGGGCGTTCTTGCGGGTGATGCTGAGAAGCTGCTGGGTCAGAGCCGAGCCTTGCTCGCCCGCCTGTCGCATCTCTTCGACATGGCGGTGCAGAGGATCGGCGGGATCGAGCTTGGCGAGGAGAAGGTCGCAATAGATGAGAAAACCCGTCAGCAGGTTGTTGAAGTCGTGAGTCACACCGGTGGCGAGGCGCCCGATGAGTTCCATTTTTTCGGCCTGCCGCAGTTGCTGCTCGAGCCTGGCGTGTTCGGTCAGGTCTTCCAGCAAGACAATAAGAAAACCAGGATGGTTCTGGGCATCGCGAGCCAGCGATGCGGTCAGGCGTCCGGTCAGGAGCGAGCCGTCGCTGCGTTTCAAGAATCTGTCGATGATGAGGAAGCCGCGCTCTCCGCGAATCAGCTCGGCCAGCGTGCCGGCAGCGCCGGAATCGGTCTGCTGCAACTTCCAGGGATCAAGGCCCGTCAACTGGTCCGTGTCGTAGCCAAGGAGGCGGGCGAGTGTCGAATTCCCTTCAAAAATACGGCCATCGAGATGGCACAGGGCGATACCGATGGCGGCAGCTTCAAATAGCTGCAAGAAACGGAGATCGCGATCGTAATTTCCAACTGGAGACGCGAAATTCGCGAGCGACGTCGAACCGTCCATAAAGACACCGATCCTTGTTCTAGCCCCACGCCCGACGCCGTGATCATGCGGTTGAACAAACCGCTTGCCGATGCGGAAAATCGCGGTTCCGACCCGGGAAGGCCTTTCCGCGAATGGCACGCACCGAAGTGAAACCAGATTACTGCCGGGTTCGACATAAGGAAGTGTCGCCGGTCACCTCATTTTTGTGACAAATCCTGGTGTTTCCGGGGAGCGGCTCCATCAGCCGTAAAGGGTCGGGCCGGCGCTGAGGCGCCTACGGCAAGTCGATAAAGTGCGCCAGGCGAAAGGTGAGGCGCCGGTCAGCGGGGATGGCGACATCCGCAAGATGCCCTGAGCCACCGGGCGAGGACTCAGCGGGCAGGACCGGAGCCTTGGCGAAGATGCTGGAGCTATCGATCGGAATGTTGTTGCCGCGCACGTCGACGCTCACCAGCACGATACGCAGATAGCCGGGGTCATTCGCGGCAGATGAGGCTTTAGCATCGAGGACCCGGCCCTTGACGCGAGCGCCGCGAGGGAGGAGAGTCTGGTCCGCGATGACGACGGGATCGTCAAGGGCGCCCTCGAAGCTGTCTCCGGCGTGAATGGAAGCGCTCGAAATAGCCTGGGCGAGGCGGACGGTCAGGGATGTGCCTTCGGGAATGCGATTGGGAGGAACCAACACCTTGGTTGGGGAAGTGCCGGTGGAGGGGGGCTCGCGATCAAAGGGCAATTTTTGCGAGGCGTCGGCGGAGGAGTCCGGAACGCCCGGAGACCGGCCGCATGCGCTCGCCAGTAGCAGCAGAAGCAGAAATCCGAAGCCTGCCCAGCTTCGAGCCGCGAGCGGCGAGCGAGCAATCAAAATTCCCGTCTGTCGCGGCTGAGGCGTGGCTTGAGCCCGCCAAATGCACATGCGGAAATTGTAGCTGAACTCAATGACCGGCCTTGTTGCTGGCCGGAATCGATCGGGCAGATGGCCGGCGCTGTCAGGCGCCCTCCTCTCGCACCCAATCACGATCACGCGCTCAGAGTCTTGATTGTTTTAATGTTGGTACCGTGGTAGATTGGTACCAATCTATGACTGCCACGGTTAAGACTTCATCGCAATTCATGATCGAACGGGTGCAAACCGGCGTGCGCATGGAAAAGCGCATTCTGAAAGTGCTCAAGGGGTTCGCCGAATACAAGGACATGACGCTGGGCGATCTGCTGGAAGGAATCGTGTTGCACGCTTTTGACGGCAAAACTCCGTTCGGCTCCGAATCGCTCGCTCGCATTCGCGAACTGAAGAAGTTTTATGGACTCGATCTCGATTCGCGGGCCAGCCACCATCTGGTCGAGGGGAAACGGCGAAACGGCAGAGCGCCGGCTTCGGGGAACACGAAAAATAAGTGAGCGCGATCAATCAAAATCCCACGCTAAATCGCAAAGAGCGCGATTTCAGGGTGGGGTACCCCGCCACCTCGCAGAAAAAGGAGAAGGAGAAATGACATGGCAACGAGCGACCTCGGCGATCATCGCGCTGCGATGGATTCTCGGCCTGGTACTTTTGGCTGAATCGGCGCGCTTCGCATTTTCGGCCGGCGCGGCCACGGCATTCGCCAAGACCGGGCTGCCGCAAATTGTGCGCCTGACCTTGGGCTGGGCTGAAATGATCGCCGCAGCCATTTTCCTGATCCCCAGCACTCTAATCATCGGGGGATGGATGCTGATCGTCGTACTGGGGCTGGCCATCGTCGTGCACCTGCTGCATGGCTGGTATGACGTAGGAGCGCTTCTGATCTATGCCGCGGCAACCTGGGCGGTCGTGGCTTCACATCCTGCGAACCCGGCTCCGGGCGAGTCGCCCCACGATTGAAGAAGAAATGGCTAAAGAACCGGCGATCGAAGAACACCAAGCCGCAGAAAATCAGGCGCTAATCGCTCAATTCGAGCAGGGACGCGCACCTGAGGGCTTTCACCATGCCGATCACGTGCGTGTCGCGTTTGCCTACATATCGGAGTTCCCTTTGCTCGAGGCACTTGCGAGATTTCCGGCGGCGTTACGGCGATTTGCTCAGGTGCAGGGCAAGCCGGGTCTTTATCACGAAACCATCACGTGGGCGTATCTGTTCTTGATTGCCGAGAGAATCGCGATCTCTGGCCGTCTGCCAAGTTGGGAGGAGTTCTCGGCCCAAAACCCCGATGTGCTCGTGTGGAGGGGCGGCATCGTCGAGAAGTACTACACGAAATCAACTCTGAACTCGGACCTGGCGCGCCAGCGCTTCGTACTGCCCGATCGCGGGTTTCTCGACTGTGCCATTCTCGATGGCGAACGCTAGGCAAATAAAAACCCCACCTTAACCGGGCAGCAGCCGCGCCTAAGGTGGGGTAAGGATCGAGCTTTCTATCAGCTATTCAGAGCTACCCATATCCGCGGCAGCACTCATGGATTCGTCTTCCGGCTGAAGAACCACACCGTCGAACGGCGTGGCGCCGATGAAACGGCCACCCATGGTGCTGACCTTGCGCAGTGGGAACCCGCTATCCGGGCCGCGCTGCCAGGTGTGGCCTCCGTCGGTGCTTACGAAGATCACGCCAGTCTGATCGCTGGTGGCGAGCAGCCGTTTGTGGGTGGAATCGAAGCTGACCGAGGTGATGTCCTTGGCGGGCAGACCGTCAACGATATGCTCCCAGGTCGCGCCACCGTCGTTCGAACGGAAGGCGCCTTCGCGGGCGGCGATGAGGAACTGGGTATCCGAGGCAATCGCAGCGCTACGAATGCTGACGACATACGAGGGAATGCCAGTGCCCATCTGCCAAGCCTTGCCGCCATCGTTCGAAATCATTACGTTCGAACGCGTAGCAGCAAGAATGGTCTCACCCTTGGCGCGGACGGTCACGAAGTCCTGCTGTCCGAGGACGGGACCACCGTGCCAGGTTTTGCCGAGATCGGTGCTGGTGTAAATGCCGGTAGTCGTGGCAGCCAGCCAGCGGCGCGAATCGAGTTCGACGTCGTTGACCCGGGCTTCCAGTTCAGACTTGTGAGTGACGGTGGCGACAACCGGTTTCTTGACGCCCTTACGGTGGTAAGTCCTAGTCTCTTCCTTGACCACCTCATTCATCGGACGCCACTCACTGCCATTGTGTTCCAGATAGAAGATGCCGCGGTTCGTGCCGGCCACCAGCATGCCGCTGGCAGTTTGCTTCAGAACGAAGACATCGCGGCCATTCAAGCCGGAAGCCTTCTGCATCCAGTGCTGGCCGTTGTCATGCGAGTAGAAGACACCACCGTATTCGCGATCATTGACGACGCCGACATAGAGCGTGTTCGCGTTCTGGTTGTCTCCAAGCACGGCTGAAACATAGCGATGCGCATAGCCGTGGTTGGAAGTTTCCCAGGTCGCGGTTCCGTTCGAAGAAGCCATCACGCCGCTGCGATCGGTGGCAATCAGCACGTGATTCGAGTCGCGCGGATCGACAAAGACATCATTCACGACGATCGCGTCGGTGGTCACACGCTTCCAGGACTTACCCAGGTCGACCGTCTTCCAAAGGCCTTCGGTGGTTCCGGCGTAAACGATGCTTTCGTTGGTCGGGTCCTGCTTCAGCACGCGAGTGCGGCGAGCCGAGAACGGAATCCCCTGAATCTTCGAGAATAGTTCGCCGGCGGTTTCGCTCTTGTAGATGCCCGAGCATGCGCTGGCGAAAACGATATGCGGATTGTCATGGTCGACGATCACGGAGAATACGTCGGAATCGTCGATCATCCCTTTATTAATGTGCTGCCAATTCGCGCCGGCGTCGGAGGTCTTCCAGGCCAGGTGCCAGGTTCCGGCATAGACCGTGTTTGGATCCTGGGGATCGATGGCCACCGATTCGATATTCTTGATTTCGGCTGAGCCTGCCGAAGAGAGCCGCTCCCAGCTATCGCCGCCGTCCTTGGTGCGGAACACGCCATCGAGGGCTCCGGCTACGAGAACCTTTGGATCACCCTTGTACATGGCGAGCGCCCGGATGGACTTGCCGTGCATCGCAGGCAGGGCTTCCCAGTTGCGGCCGCCGTCACGCGTACGGAAAACTTCGCCGAGCTGCTGGCTGGAGGAGTTCCAGGCCGCGACATAGATGTGCTTGGCATTTTCTGGATCGACAACAATGTGATCCAGGACATAGTCGTCGCCACCCAGGTGGACGAGACGGGACCAATTCCGGCCACCGTCGGTGGTGACAAACATCTGGCCGGTGGAGGTGCCGAGAAAAATGTGGTCGGGATTGTGAGCGTCGTAGGCTAGGCTGCGGGCGTCGCCGCCGTCGGGGCCTAGAGCCTGCCAGGGTCCGGAAGCAAACAGGACCGTGCTGAGAAATGTAACCGCCAGAACGAGCAAACTTGGCCGAAAAGCGCGCGTGCGCACCAATGTTTCCATATACCTAGAGTGACCCCTCGCGAACGATATTCGCCTGCGCCCCAGAGTGACAGCCTACCACGAGAGGTACAAGGTTACCGAAGAACGGCCAATAAAAAGGGCCGGTAGGGCGTGCCCTACCGGCCTTTGGTGTCTTTCTTACCCCGGTTATTGCGCCTTTTTGGCCGCTTTCTTGGCTGCCGGTTTCGGATGATCCGGAATCGGTTTCACCTTGGTCTCATCGACCACGGTGGTCGAGGAGGCGTTCGGGAAGGTGGCGCCGGCCGGGATGATCCACTGCTCCGAGGTCGCGGTTCCGGCGCTGCCGGTGCGGCACTCGATGCGGGTAGCGTCGATGTGCTGCTGCGCCTCACCTTGCGTCAGGTAGTACTTCACATCTACCGCGCGCTCGGCGGCCAGATCCTTATGCCGCGACTTTTTCGCCTCGGCGGGATCAGCATTGCCGACGACCACCAGTTTGGCGTCAGGATCCTGCTGCAGCTTGCCGGCAACGTCATCGAGCATGGCCTTGCAGGTGTTGTCGACACGCCACGGCTTCTTGGCATTCGGGTACGCGCACTCGTTCAGCTTGGTTGCCTGGGGCGGCGGTGGCGGAGGATTCTCGACCGTCACCGAACTCGAACTCGAGGCCGTCAAACCACGCGAGTCGGTACAAGTTGCGTTGATGGTGATTCTTCCGGGCGAAGCGCCGGTGGTGTTCAGGGTTGCGGAGTTGCCGCTGCCCGAGAGACTGCCACCGCTCGCGCTCCAGCCGCCAACCGTAACCGGTACATTGTCCGGGCTGGTGCAGGTGCAGGAGATCGTGACGGGGGTTCCGGTCTGGACCGACGTTGGATTCGCCGAGCACGAAATCTGCGGCGGGTTCTTCGGCGGTTCCTTCACGGTGAACTTGCCGGTGCAGCTTGCCGTGTTATTGGTCTTTGCTTTCGGATCGGTAATGGTTGCCGTGGTGGTGTAGTCGCCACCGGCAACGCCGTTGGTATCGATCGTGGCCGCAGTGTCTTTGCCTTCAATCTTGCCGCCGCTCGAAGCCCAGGTGTAGGTCAGCGTGTGCTTGGGATTGAAGTTGGTCCCGGTCACAGTAACGTGTATGGGCTCGCCAACCATGACCTCGGGGTTCTGCACCGAGCACGAGGCGGCAACCGGCGCCGGCGGTGTCAGCTCACCGAAATTGAATACGATGCCGGCGCGCAGGGCAGCACCCTGCAGTGTTGGCCGGCGCAGACTCGAATCGGTCGGAGGAACTACGCTGGAGAAATTGTGACGTCCGACAACGTAATCGGCTTCGAACAAACGCAGACTAATGGGCTGACTGATGCGAATATCCATGCCGCCGCCCATCACGCCGCCAATTCCGTTGTTTCCGGGAACACTGTTCGGGGTGAAGCGATTCAGGCCACCCATGACGTGCGCGAAGAAGTCGACTCCCTCGCCGCGATACATCAGGCGCGGACCGACAGACAGAGTCTCCTCGCTGAACTGGTTCCTGAAATTGCCGCTTACGTCGGCCGATAATCCCCACCACTTGTCGAAGTTGTAGGTCACCGTTCCTGCCGCGCCGCCGGTAAGGCTGGGCGCCTTGACGGCATTCCCGTTCGGGTCCGGAACATTACCACCCGGATTGAGCCACTGGTATCCGACGAATAAATCCGTTCTTGGCGCGGAATAATCCTGCGCGATCATCGCCGACGGTAGAGCGACAACAACCACTGCGAGCGCGAGCGCAAGTGCAACCCGCCTCCCATAAGTTTGACAAAGCGACATAGATCCTCCGAATCGAATCCACATTACTATCTTGCTAAACAAACGGAATAAAAGACCCTGCTGCAACGCACAGAATGGGTTGCATTGGAAACAACGAATAATACAGCAACAGGTGAGTTTTTCAAAACGGGATGAACCAGACGGAGCAAATTTTCTTTGGGCGCGGAATTGCCGAAGATGGCTTCTGCAGCGCCATCTGGCGGCCATCTCAAAATGATATTTGGAATTTATCCCCCCGGGTTGCGGGGCGCCGGGGTTCCCTGAATAATGCTGACTAGGACCTTATGGCACCGGAACGCGTACTGATCGTTGAAGACGAAGAAAACGAACGCACGGGCCTGGCCGAGTTAGTTTCCGGCTGGGGATACCATACCGATACGGCGGTGGATGGCGTTGAGGCACTGGAGAAAGTAGCGGCTTTCGCCCCCTCGATCGTGATCACCGACATCAAGATGCCCCGCATGGGCGGCATGGAACTGGTGGAGCGACTTTCGGAAATGTCGCAATCGGTCGCGGTGGTGATGGTGACGGCGCAAAAGACGACCGAAACCGCATTTCACGCCGGCCGGCTCGGTGTGCAGGACTACATTGAGAAGCCGATCGACGTGCGGCGCTTGCGCTCCATCCTGACCAACATTGGCGAGATTATCGACACCCGCGCGGAGAACGAGACGCTGCGCCGACGCTTGCGCGATAAGGGAGCACTGGGACTGCTGGTGGGATCTTCCCCGCCCATGCAAGAGATATTCCACTTGATAGAGCAGGTTGCGCCCAGCACCGCATCGGTGCTGATTACGGGCGCCAGTGGAACGGGCAAGGAACTGGTGGCGCGAACGATTCACGATCTCAGCCCTCGACGCAACAAACCTTTCGTGCCCATTAACTGCGCCGCCATCCCCGAAACACTGATTGAGAGCGAAATCTTCGGCCACGAGAAGGGCGCCTTCACGGGAGCGCTGGAGCGTCGCACCGGCTGCTTTGAACTGGCGGAAGGCGGAACGCTTCTGCTCGACGAGATCGGCGAAATGCCCGTCGCCACCCAAGCCAAGTTGTTGCGCGTTCTGGAGGACCGCAAGCTGAGACGTCTGGGAAGCAGGGTAGAAACGGCGGTTGACGTTCGCGTGCTCGCGGCTACGAATAAGATTCCCGACGACGCCGTCGCCGCCGGCCAGTTACGCGAGGATCTTTACTATCGGCTCAACGTGTTCAATATTCAGATGCCGGCCTTACGCGAGCATAAGGAAGATATCCGCGAATTAACCAAGAGCCTGCTGGCAGATATGAATCAGAAGCACGATCGCAAGGTTTCTGACCTGAGCGAGGCGGTGCTGAATATTTTTCAGAGTTATTCGTGGCCGGGCAATGTGCGCGAGTTGCGCAACACGCTGGAGCGCGCGGTGATCGTTTGCGACGGCGGGTTGATCGAGACCAAGCACCTGCCTCCTGGATTTGGGCAGAGCGTCAAAGTAGTGGTGAATGATCCGGATGCGGTTCACCTGGGAGTGGGAACCACGGTCGAGGAGGCTGAGAAATTGCTCATCCTCAAAACCCTGCAGGCGACCAACAACAATAAGACGCGAGCAGCGGAAATCCTTGGCATCAGCCTGAAGACGTTGCATAACAAGCTCAAGGAGTACGGCCGCAATCCGCAGGACGCTGTGTTGGCGGAAGAGGGAGGGTAAGACAAGCTCCAAGCACAAGCTACAAGCTTTTGGCTCTTAGGTGTTCGCTGTTGGGCCATGGCCCTCGAGAAGAAATGCAACCCCGTGCGGAACACCAAACCAGTCCTTCAAGTGCCTGAGCTAGAAGCCAAGAGCTAAGAACCGAGAGCTTGGAGCTGAGAACTGCCTCGCAATGACCCGCAAATTCATCATTGTGTTCGTCATCACGACGCTGTTTACCGCGCTGGTGGTGGCCTTTTCCTGGGTCTATCTCTCCCAGATGCTCAAACAGCGGCTGACCTGGGCCGATGAAACCGCCAATCAACTGACCAATCAGCTTGAATACTCGGTGGCCAATGCCGTCCCTGACTTGAGCAGCACGCGCGTCGATACCGCCGATCCCAAGGCAATGCGCACCGCGATCACAACCTATCTTGCAACCGATACCAATCTCAACGAGATGTTGGAGTCGGTGGTGGGAAATTCCTCGATCATTTACGACGCGGCCATCGTGGACCCGAGCGGAATCGCGATTCTTGATTGGAACCCGGCTCTCAATGGCAAAGCGGTGCCGCAACGACCCGGTCTGAGCACCTTGAGAGACGCCGGCTTTCGTCACCAATTGCAACTGCTCTATGGGCCATCGACGGTCTATGACGTCAGCAACGATCTGACCATGGGTGGAGAGACCTTCGGCAGCGTGCGTGTCGGCGTAAGCACGGTTTTATTGCGCAGTGAACTTACACTGAAACTACAGCAGGCGATTTTCTTCTCCGTCCTGGCAATCTTCTGCTCTCTCGTTCTTGGGGCGGTGGTTTCCAATGTCGCGCTGGGTCCTCTCAAAACCATCGCGCGCGACCTCGATACCGCCAGTGCCGGGGCTCCATTGCCCGCGGAAGAGTCTGGTTCGGACGAAGTCGGACTGGTGACCCTGAAGATCGCGCATCTGGGACAACAGATTCGCGACACCAATCAAATTTTTTCCGCCCTGAAAGATAACGTGGAGCAAGTCATGGCCAAGCTGCAGGATGGCCTGATGCTTTTCACGCGGGATACACAGGTGGTGCTGGTGAGCGCGTCGGCAGAAAAGTTTCTAGGCCGGCCGCGCCGTGAAATTCTGGGACGCAAGGCCGAAGAGATTTTTTCCGATGGCACCGTACTGGGAACGGTGGTTCTGTCGGCTTTCAAGAAGCAGAAGCCGCTGGTTCAGTACGAATTCGACGCCGCTGACGGACGCCGCGTGCAGGTTTCTCTGGATTTTATTCAGGAAAAAGGCACACCAATTGGCGCGCTGCTCACTATGCGCGACGTGGAATCGGTGCGACGGATCGAGGATGAAATCGAGATCTCGCGGCGGCTGTCGTCGGCGGGGCGGGTTACGCGGGGCGTCGCGCACGAGGTCAAGAATCCGATCAACGCCATTGTGCTCCACCTGCAATTGCTGCAAAACAAGCTCAAGCAGGATGATCCGGAAACGCGGCGGCACATGGCTGTGATTGAAAATGAGATTCGCCGGCTGGATCGAGTGGTGCAGATTCTGGTGGACTTCACCCGGCCGCAGGACCTGCGGCTGGAAGAAGCAGATTTACGCAAGATACTGGACGAGGTGGCATTGCTGGCCGCTCCCGACGCGGAAAGGCATGGCGTCAGGCTGGCAAAAGACCTTCCCTCCGCGCCGCTGCTGGTAAGAATCGATGCCGACCTGATGAAGCAGGCGATCCTGAATCTTGTCATCAACGGCGTACAGGCGATGAGCAAAGGAGGAACACTTACGCTGGTCGCGGAGCGCGAAGACGAAACGGTGATTGCCGAGGTGAGGGATCAGGGGAGTGGGATTCCTCCCGAGGCCCAGGAGAAGATATTCGAACTTTATTTCACAACCAAGGGAGACCAGGGCGGCAGCGGTATCGGACTCGCGCAGACCTATCAGATCATGCAGTGGCACTATGGATCGATCGAGTTCGATTCCATCGTCGGCGCGGGAACGACATTTCGGCTACGGCTGCCAGCGGTAAGCGCGAACCCCCAGCGCGAGGAAGAATTGACTGTCTGATATGAATTGGGTTCTGGCCATCGTCGTCGCGTTGGGATTCAGCGCCGCGGGTGTTGCGGCAACCTTCGAGAACGGGACCGCAAGCGGTGCAGCTTCGGAGGCGCAAGCTACGACGAAGCAGCCGAGTTCTTCCACGAACAATCCTTCCGCCGCCAGCAATGGAACGCAGCGCAGCAAACCTCAGGCGACCGGAAGCAGCGGGAATGCCGGAGGAACGCCCGCGAGAAAGAAACAGCTACTGCCGAGCTTGCCAGTCGCTCCACCCGGTGAGTCTCCGCCGCATAAAGTTGTTATCAAGCAAGGAGGCGTTCGCGAGCCATCGGCGCAGATCGTCACCGACATGGCCCCCGCTGAAGTGACCAAGAAGCGAGAGGAATCAGAAAGGCTATTGGACGAGGCCGACGAAAACCTGAAACGCCTGGCCGACCGCACACTGAGCGAGCAGCAGCAGGAGACCGTCTCCCAGATCGACCACTACATGACGGTGGCGCGGTCGGCCTTGAAGGAGGGAGACGTTTCCCGTGGGCACACATTAGCGCTGAAGGCGAATTTGTTGGCGCAGGATTTAGCAAAACGTTGACCGGCGAAACCTTGATCGCCCGCTCATTAGCTCCAAGCTCTCAGCTCCAAGCTCTTAGCTCTTGGTTCTTAGTTCTAGCTCTTAGTTCTCGGGTCGGAAGCGAGAAGTTCGCACACAGGCCCCTCGCGCGAAACGCGGCTTGGCTGGTAAGAGTCAAGGCTCCCAATCGCAGCAAGAATCTACTTTCTTCCTTCTCGCTTCTGTGCTACCACCAATCCGCGGGGAGTTCGCAGCAACACTACCGAAATCAGCTCTTCAGCCTCCAGCTTCAAGGCCGCTTCGCGCACTAGCTTCAAATGCGAGCTGGCATCGTGCATCAAAATCAGGCCGTAAGGATTGATCTGCGGGAGGAAGCGCCGAACTTCCTGCTCGCGAATGGACAGATCGCTATCGCTGAAAAACAGATCGATCGTCCCCTCGATTTTCATCTCCAGACTTGATGCGTTGCGCAGCTCGATCCATTCGCATAAGCCGGAAGCGGCAATGCGAGCCTTGGCGTTCTCATAAACTTTGGGGTCGAACTCGCAGGTAATCACACGCCCGCAACCATTTGCCTTCAATCCCTCCGCGATCCAAAGCGTGCTGATCCCGCTGAATGTGCCGGTTTCCACCACTAATTCAGGCTTGATGGTGGTGACGACGGTCCGGATGAACTCGAGCACCTCGGCCTCGGCGGTCATGGAGTCGTACATGCTCCAGCGCTCGGGATGCGGACATTCGGGCGTTGCTCGATGGTATTCAGGTTGTAACTGGTCTCCAGCACGGGTGATCTGGCGGAGGATTTTATGCTCTTGTTTCTCTTTTTGCTTGAAGAGGCGAAGGGGCATAGGTCGAGTGTAGTGGAAACCAAGAGCTGTTCGCGAGGAACCCAACAAATCGAGCACCCGACAATCGAGCTAGGACGAATTCTCAAGGGCTT
Source organism: Terriglobales bacterium (assembly GCA_035508395.1). GTDB lineage: Bacteria > Acidobacteriota > Terriglobia > Terriglobales > Acidobacteriaceae > Acidiflorens. The sequence continues at coordinate 41,293 of DATJNC010000063.1, forward strand.
GACAGTGGAGCATCAAGAAAAGTCCACAGGTCTCGCGCTAGACGTTCTCCGAGCTGGAACTAGGACTGGAAGCGAATCGGATTCATCGTTGCTTGGAGCTTGTAGATTGTAGCCTGGAACTTGGAGCCGCTCTTCTACTCGCTGGTAAAGTAATCCACGGTTACGGGATTCTCGAACAGCGAATAGTCGCGGGTCACGACCGTGATTCCGCCTTCCGTTACGAAATAGCGTTCGCGGTCGGCTTCGACGTCGTAACCAATCGTCGTGCCCTCTGGAATATGGACGTCGCGATCGACGATCGCGCGCCGGATGCGGCAGTTGCGTCCCACGTTTACGTGCGAAAACAGGATGCTTTGGTCGACTTCGGCAAAGGAATTGACCCGAACGTCGGGTGAGAGAACGCAGTTTCTCACTTCGCCGCCCGAGATGATGCACCCGCCCGAGACCAATGAATCCAAAGCATGGCCCATGCGCGCCTTCTCGGCAAAGACAAACTTGGCCGGAGGATACTGGCGCTGGTGGGTGCGGATCGGCCAACTGGCGTCGTAGAGATTGAAGACCGGCGAGACCGAGACCAGGTCCATATTGGCCTCGTAATAGGCTTCGAGCGTTCCCACGTCGCGCCAGTACAGCGCTTCCTTCTTATTCTCATCGACGAAGTTGAAGGAAAACACGCGGTATTCATCCAGCATCTTGGGCAGGATATTCTTGCCGAAATCGTGACTGGAGTCGGGGTCCTCCGCGTCCTTAAGAAGCACCGGGATCAGCACATCGGTATTAAAAATATAGATACCCATCGATGCGGAAATCTTGTTGGCATCGTAAGGCGAGCGGATGCTCGTCTCCTTTGGCTTCTCCTGGAAGCCGTAGATGCGGCTATCGTGATCGATCTCCACCACTCCAAAATGCCGGCACTCGGAGGGCTCGGTGAGCAGGGTGGCGACCGTGACATCGGCGGCCGAGTCGTTGTGCTGCCGGAGCATGCGCTCGTAGTTCATCTTGTAGATGTGGTCGCCGGAAAGGATGAGCACATGCTTGGGCTGCTCGGAGCCGATGGAATAGATGTTCTGATACACGGCGTCAGCTGTCCCCATATACCAGTTGCTGCTCACGCGCTGCATGGGGGGCAGAATCTCGATGAACTCGCCAATTTCGTGCCCGAAAATGTTCCAACCTTCGCGGATCTGGCGGTTCAGGGAGAGAGCCTTGTATTGGGTAAGGATGTAGACACGCCGCAGGCCCGAGTTGACGCAGTTGGAGAGGGTGATGTCGATGATGCGATAGATGCCACCAAAGGTAACGGCCGGCTTGGCGCGATCGCGTGTCAGCGGGTAAAGGCGCTCGCCAGCACCGCCCGCCAGCAGGACTCCTAAAGTATCCTTCATCATCGCACCGCTTGGATGCAGTGGGATCAGGCGGACGCTGCCCGCTCCAACGCGACATACTAGCATACGCAGATGGAGCCGAGCCGCGAACGGGATCACAGCAGGCTGGCGGATGGGTTTGGTCCAGCTAGCAGCGGACAATCTTGTCGCTTTTGATGCCGCGCGTGGCGTTGCGCGAGTCGACCACGAGCTTCGATTCGTCCACGATTTTCTTGTAATCGTAGTCGGTGTGGTCGGTCACGATGAGGACGCAATCGTACTGGGCAAGATTGTCGAGGGGAGCGCATTTCATCTGCAGGTCATACTTGCGCCCGCGCCCCACAAAGGGGAAATAGGGATCGTTGTAGCTGACGGTCGCGCCTTCTTTTTGCAGTAATTCGATGATGGTCAAGGCGGGCGATTCGCGCAGGTCGTCGATATCTTTCTTATAGGCAACGCCAAGGACGAGGACCTTTGACCCGTTAATAGCCTTCTTTTGCTTGTTGAGCGCGCCGATCGTAGCCGCAATGACGTGATAGGGCATGGCCACGTTCACTTCGCCGGCCAGTTCAATGAACTTGGTGCGGAAATCGAATTCCTTGGCCTTCCAAGAAAGATAGAACGGGTCGACGGGGATGCAGTGGCCGCCAAGGCCTGGACCCGGGTAGAAGGCATGGAAGCCGAAGGGCTTGGTGGCAGCGGCCTCAATGATCTCCCATATATCGAGGTTCATGCGCAGGCAGAGCATCTTCAGCTCGTTAACCAGAGCGATATTCACGCAGCGATAGATGTTCTCGAGCAACTTCGTCATCTCGGCCGCGGCTGGGGAAGAGACTGGCACGGTGCGACGGAAGATCGATCCATAAAAGCCGCCGGCGATTTCGCTGGCCTGCGGATCGACGCCGCCGATCACCTTTGGAATGTCAGGCCGGGCCACATCGGTATTGCCGGGATCTTCGCGTTCGGGCGAGAAAGCGACCCAGAATTCGTTTTCGCCGGCGTTGCCGTGACGCGAAACTTTCAGGCCGTGCTTATTTTCCTTCTCAAGAATCGGAATCAGGACTTCTTCGGTCGTGCCCGGGTAGGTGGTGCTCTCGAGAATTACAATCTGATGCGCCCGCAGATGGGGAGCGACCGCGTGAGCCGTGTCGGTGATATAGCTCAGGTCGGGCTCATGGTACTCGTTGAGCGGGGTCGGGACGCAGATGATGATCGCGTCCATCTGGCTGATCTCGGAGTAATTTGAGGTCGCCTTGAAGCCGTTTGCTTTGGCCGCCGCGATCTCTTCCGGCGTGATGCGAAAAATGTAGGTGCCACCATTGGCGAGGGTATCGACCTTCCTCTGGTCGATATCGAAGCCGGTAACCTTGAATTTCTGCTCGCTATAAAGCAGGGCGAGCGGCAACCCCACGTAGCCAAGGCCGATGATACCGACGCGGGCCTGGCGCGCAGCAATGCGGTTCTTCAGATCGGAATAAAGAGAAGAAGCGGTCAATTGAGTCGTCATAATTTAAGACCAACAGAAATTTTAGCATCCGGCATCGGGCCTTCTTCCGGAGAAGATGCCATTGTCCCATGATTTTCATTGAAGTTTTACGGCAGATCACAGGTGATTGTGATTACGGGAGTAATCGAATTCGAAGGAGGAATGAGTTCTAGTAACATGCATCTGAGATGCGGTGGCTGCGATTGCTGATTGTGTTGGTTGTGGTTGCCGTGCTGCTGGGCCGGCAGGCGGCTCACGTTCTTGTAGTCGATAACCGGCAGAAATCTGATGCGATTGTCGTGCTGGCCGGCGAAACCAGTGTGCGCCCGGCGCTTGGGGTCGAGCTGCTGCGCGAGCAGATGGGGTCACGATTGTTTCTGGACGCCGAGTCTTCGGAACAGGTCTACGACGAGCCGCTCACGGCGATCGCGCAACGATACGTAGATGCCTTGCCTGAGGCGAATCGAATCTCCGTGTGCGCCATTGAAGGCCGTTCGACCGCAGGGGAAACGGCGGATGTGGCGCGCTGCATCGCTTCGATGGGAGCGCATCGGGTCCTGATCGTAACTTCGGATTATCACTCGCGACGGGCGTGGATGATCTTTTCCCATCGGCTGCCGCAATATCAGTGGAGCGTCGCGGCGGCGCGCAATCCGGCTGCTTTCGGCGATGCCTGGTGGACGAATCGTGAATGGGCCAAGGTGACCTTCGACGAATGGACAAAACTGACCTGGTGGGAGGCAGTGGACCGGTGGCGATAAGTTCGATGGTTCCTGGTTCGCCGGCCGTGCCCAAGGGTGGGTTTGAAGTTGCGGCCGCTGCTACGATAGTTTGTAGAGTCAGTATGTCGAACCTGGAGGATTCATGGGGCAAGTAAAAATTACGGTGCGGCCGAACGGTCCGCTGCGGATCGAAGATCCAAATGGGCTGATTGAACTGGTCGACGCCGAAGGAAATAAGTACGACTTAACAGGCAAACCGGCGTTTTCGCTCTGCCGGTGTGGAGCCTCTCAAAACCGGCCTTTTTGCGACGGTGCACACAAGATCGCGTTCCAAGCTCCCGATAGCGCTGTGAAACCGGATCAGGATACGGGCGTCAAAACCGAGGGTTGAGGCGGACGAGCAAGATCCTCGCTTGGCAGGACGTCGAACACAGACGATATTGCATAACTTGGACCCGAATCCTAAAAACACTGTGTCGGCGATCACATGCTGATCTAGCATGTTCTGAGTACCGTTAAGGAGGCAACACGTCTAGGTCGGGCCTGCGCTCGCCCAACCAAGGCATCAGTTCGCGCTGACGAATGGTTTCCTCGAACACGCAATACGCCATCCGGCGAAGCACGCGGTTGCCTCTGGAAATACCTGTGCTCGTAACCAGCCTCAGCAAAGACTTCTCTTTTTCTGAGCAATGCCAGACAACGCTAGTGAATGCCCATGGATGCGGATTGATTTCCCCGCGTCCTTTGCTGCGCGACATTCAGGTGCGGGTGGAAATCGCCTCGGCAAAGCGCTACACCAGGGCTCGAGTGGCGGAAGTGGTTCCGTTAGGCGGCGATCCAGAGACCTGGCTGGTTGGGCTGGAGCTGGAAATCCCCGGGAATTTCTGGGGGATTGAGTATGCGCCTACGGATTGGAAAATCGAGGAGGGGCCGGCGGAGGCGCCGCGGCCAGCGGTTCCCGAACCCGCGAAACAAGAGGGTCCCTCGCGTCGCTGGCGATTAACCGACATGAGCACGGGAGCATGCTACCTGGAGTCCGCGTCGCCCTTTGCGGAGGAAACCCCTGTATTAATGAGCGTGCGGGTGCGCGAGCAGGAATACGTGCTCGAAGGAGTGGTGCGCGCCACCCATGCGCAGACAGGCATGGGCGTTGTGTTCACGCAATCGGAGGAGCACCGGGCGAAAGTGGAACAACTCATTGGGCGACTGGCGGCCAATCGCGAGGTGCCCAAGATCTTTGTCGGCCGGAAAGAGGGCCGGACACCGATGAGTCGGGAAGAAGGATCGATCGAGTCGGAAACTGCCGCTGCCGATCCGCTGCGGGAATTGGTCTTGCAGGGAGCGGTGCTCAGCGCCGAGCAATTTCTGAGTGATTTGCGAGCGCAGAGGCTGGGAAAACGGCGAGACCCGAGAATCGAAATCGCGTTGCCTGTGTTGCTGAGCGGAATCGACGTAAAAGGACGCCCGCTCGATCAGCGGGTGATGACCGTCAACATCAGCCGACGAGGTGCGCTGCTCGAGGGAATCCACGGCGTGTTGAGCGAACGAGATGAGGTTTCGCTGACGCGAGGGCGAAAAAAAGAACAGTTTCGAGTCACCCGAGTGATGAACGACGACTCTGGCATGGGAGCGCGTGTCGGAGTTGCCGCAATCGATCCAAACAGCACTTTTTGGGATGAAGTGCTGGAGGCTGCGAGCCAGTCGGGGCTGGAAGCGGCTAGCCTGCGGGGAGGCGGACAAGCTTAACCGTCACTCTCGCTTCCCTTCCCGGATCGTGACTTGCTGGCGGTGTTTCGCACGACCTCGGTTGCATCGAACCCGGCTTCCGATGGAAACTCGTTGTCAGCCGCATTCTCGGCAGCGGAGATCCATCGATGGCAAGAAAACGCATTTCCCCCGCAGCTAAACAAGTCCAGAAAAAACCGGCCGCGTTCGTGCGGAAAAACGAGCCGGCCGCGAGTCGTCCGTTTGCACCCGGTTACGGAATTATCGAAGCAGGCGACGGGAAAGGCCTGCTTCCTTGGACGTGGATCGACGAGAAGCTGACGCGCTGCCACACGTTTTGGCTGGTGACTGTTTATGCAGGTGAAGGGCGGCCGCACGTGATGCCGGTCTGGGGAGTTTGGGTCGATGATGGGTTTTACTTTTCGACCGGCAGGAAGTCGCGCAAGGGACAGAATCTGGCAGCGAATGCTTCGTGCACGGTTACCAATGACGATGGCGAAGAAGCGGTGATCGTGGAGGGGCAAGCGAGCGAGATAAGCGATCCTGATGTTTTGGGGCGCGTTGCCGCCGCCTACAAGAAAAAATACAAAATGGATCCACGGGATATGGGCGAGCCGATCTTTGAGGTCAAACCGTCAAAGGTGTTCGCATTCATCGAAAAGAGTTTTCCGAAGTCGGCGACAAGGTGGAAGTTTAGGAGTTCTTAGTCTTAGCTCTTGGTTCTTAGTTGTCCGGTGTCAGGAAAGTCTCAAGATCGACACCAGTCAAGGTCCCAGGACGAAAAGCGGTAGGGATGGTTACCAACGACAGGTGATAACCTCCCAATTTTGGCTTGACGCTTTTGATAGGTGTTGTGGACAATTTAGATGACAGGTAATCAAGTTTCCAAGAACGGCTCCGAGAGGTCGGGGCCGTTTTCATTTTCGGCCTGAGAGACCGCGGATAAGATCCCTCAGCAAGGAACAGAGACTTACAATTGCCGGTTCTTCTGAGCCGACAAGTGCGCGCCAGTGAGCAGCAGTAATCCAGAGAAAAACGCCCAGAACATCAGGCTGATCGAGATGGCGAACGGGCCGTAGACATCTGCAAAATTCAGATAGGGCAGCGCGATGATGTAGACATACTTGAGCGCTTCGGAGAGCAGGCCCATGATGACCGCAGCCGGCAGCACGGTGCGCGCCGAGACCTTCCCATTCGGCAACAGCCAATAGACCAGGAAGAAGATGGTAATGCTGGCGCCAATCGAGAATACCTTCATGGTTACAAAGCCCACCAGTTGGATGTACCACGCGCCGTAGCCGTGCAACGCGCTTTTCAGAACTTCGACGTTGCCCGCCGTCAGACCAACCGACAGCAAGGCGAGCGATCCGCAGGCAAAAGCGAGCCCGAGCGCGATCAGTTGGTTGCCAAGATATGAGCGGTTATTGGGAAAACCCCAGACGCGGTTGAGCGCGACCTCGAGCGGCATGAAGATTCCCGTCGAACTGATCAGCAGCATAACCAGTGAAAACACCTTGGCTCCATGATGCGAAGCGACCAGCGCATTGAGATTGCGAATGACGAACTCCTGGCCGGTGGGCAGCGAGTCGCGCAACAGATTCTCGACGACCGTCGACATCACCTGCGAGCGAATGACTTTTCGGATCAGCGTCATCAGCAGCAGCAAGAAGGGGAAAAACGACAGAATGGCGTTGGCAGCAACGGAGAAAGCAAAGGTGTGGACGTCGGTCCGCAAGAGGTAACGAGCAGTCGAAGCTACAAGACCCTGCCGGGAAGCGGAGTCGAACGGAGACCGGTCCTTCGCTTCCGTGGGTCGAATGGGTGTGATGGAAGTCACTCTTATTCAAATATTATCAAAGGGTTAGGACTTCTATTCTGCCACGCCCGGTTCCGGATTCGGCGTTGGTCTCAAAATGAAACCACCGGATGGAAAAGCTTGAAACGCAGGCCCTTGCTGTGGATGACTTCACGGCGGCGACCGCGCAATGCGGGCATCTCCTAGTCACATTGGCTATTTGTATCGATGATTATCAATTTCGCACTTGCCATCTTCCATCTTCCTGCTATTATCTGGTGCTCGTCAGCGCAATTTGGCTGACGAATGTGCTGTACGGTTGACGTTCTGTGGGCAGTGCGATATCGCGCCATCGTCTTATCGGCTCCGTTGTGTTTTGACTCGGGCTCATGCTCAGCCAAACGCAGGGGGCCGTTTCTGTTGGAGCGAGCTTTGAGCCGAACGGCAGCGTCGCCGAGTTCTCGCGAACTTTGAGGGGGTGTTTCGCCGTCGCGAGCGGCGGGACAATCAGACAACGATCGCGGGAATAATTCTGAACAGAGGCGAAAGGAGTTTTTGTGAGAGAGAAGGGTACTGTGAAGTGGTTCAACGGAGCGAAGGGATATGGATTCATCCAGCGCTCCACCGGTGAGGACGTGTTCGTCCATTTCTCCGCCATCCAGGAGAACGGCTACCGTACGCTCAATGAAGGTGAGACCGTCGAATTCGACCTGCTCAAGGGGCCGAAGGGTTTCCAGGCAGGCAATGTGATTCGCGCAGCGTGACGGGTTTCTCCAACCTGGAGCCACCGTCAGACTTGTTTCTGGTTTGATGGGGCAAAAACCAGTTCGCAACCCTCTCGTACGATGAGAGGGTTTTTTATTGGGCGGGGATCGCGTGCTTTCGGGGAAACCTGGACCGGGATTTGGCCTATCGTCGCGCCTTGGCAGACGACTCTTCCACCGGAGAACCCAAGCCGCTCAGAACCGCTTCAATCTGCTGCACGCTGCAAGAGTCTTGCTCGGTTTCCGTAATGAATTCCACGCCGTACCTGTAGCCCTTACGATTCCTCACCAGGCAGCGGACACGGATCGGATTGCTGGAATAAGGTGGCGTGAATTCGACTGCCACCTCGGCGCCCATCGCCAGTTCGGTTCCGGCGAAAACGGTCATGCCTCCGAGGTTAAGCTCAGAGCCTCGACCGGTGACGATGGCCACCTTGCTTGCTCCCTGAGTGATGACACGCACCGGCACGTCGACCTTGTATCGTGGCCAGCGACGCATGGTGGGGTAACCAGTTTGGGGAAGGATGACATCCGCCGACATGGTGAACTACCAGTGTAGGAATTCGAGGCCTGTGGAAGAAAGATTACAGAAGTCGCGGATGGGGCGATAATGAATTCGCGGAAAGGGACTAATGTTTTTTTGCAGGATTGCCGATTGAGGATAACGGAGAACGCTCTTTCTCTACACTCCGTCCGGCTTCCAGCGCAGAATAGGCTTGCGGGCCGCTGCGACCTCGTCGAGACGCGATACGCGCGAATTGTGCGGAGCCGTCTGCACGAACTGTGGATCTTCTTCAACTTCTTCGGCGATTGATTTCATCGCCTCAATAAACAGATCCAATTCTTCTTTCGGCTCGCTCTCGGTCGGCTCAATCATCAGGGCGCCGGGCACTATAAGAGGAAATGCGGTCGTGTATGGATGGAATCCGTAGTCGATGAGGCGCTTGGCGATATCCATGGTGCGGACGCCGTTCTTCGATTGGACTTTGTCGCTGAAAACGACTTCGTGCATCGAAGGCGTCGAGTAGGGCAAGTCGTAGACGCCTTCGAGGCCCTTGCGAATGTAATTGGCATTGAGCACGGCGTCTTCGGTGGTCTGACGCAAACCATCGGGTCCGTTCGCAAGAATATAAGCCAGCGCGCGAATGAACATCCCAAAGTTTCCGTAGAACGCGCGCACGCGCCCGATCGACTGCGGACGGTTATAGTCGAACGCCAGCGTGCCGTCGGGATTCACGACCACGACCGGCTTCGGTAGAAATGGTTCGAGAATTTGCTTGACGGCAACCGGGCCGGAGCCGGGACCGCCTCCACCATGCGGCGTGGAAAAAGTTTTGTGCAGATTGAGGTGCATCAGATCGACGCCGAAGTCCCCGGGGCGCGCCTTGCCAACCAGCGCGTTCATGTTGGCGCCATCCATATAAAGAAGACCACCCTTGGCGTGGAGGATTTCGGCGATCTTGTGAATCTCCTCTTCGAAGACGCCGAGGGTGTTGGGATTGGTGACCATGAGCGCGGCGACGTCTTCGTTCATCTGGGCGGCGAGCGCGTTCACGTCGACCATGCCGCGCTCATTTGATTTCAGATTCTCGACGGCGTAGCCAACCATGGCTGCGCTGGCGGGATTGGTTCCGTGAGCGGAGTCTGGAATGAGAACTTTTTTTCGCGGATGGCCCTTCGAATGGTGATAGGCGCGGACGAGCAATAAGCCGGTGAGTTCTCCGTGAGCGCCAGCAGCGGGCTGGAGAGTGATGGCATCCATGCCGGTGATTTCGATGAGGCAATCGCTGAGCGTCTTAATGATGCGCAGCGCGCCCTGAGAAATTTTCTCCGGCTGATAAGGATGGCCGTTGGCGAGCCCTTCGACGCGAGAGACGAATTCGTTGACCCGCGGGTTGTACTTCATGGTGCAGGAGCCGAGCGGAAACATGCCGAGATCGATGGCATAGTTCCAGGTGGAGAGGCGCGTGAAGTGGCG
>DATJNC010000064.1:0-14555 GCA_035508395.1 Terriglobales bacterium
CGCCCCCCGAACCGCCGACAGTCCTTGTCAGCACTGTGGCGCAGCGCGACGTCCCGATCTATCGCGAGTGGGTTGCCCAACTCAACGGTTCTGTCAACGCACAGATTTCGCCGAAAGTTACCGGGTACATCATCAGCCGCAATTACAAGGAAGGATATTTCGTTCCCAAGGGGCAGATTTTATTTGAGATCGATCCGCGGCCTTTTCGCGCGGCGTTGGATCAAGCGGTCGCCAACGTGGCGGAAGCGCGCGCCAACCTGGGCAATTCGGAACTCAACGTGGCGCGCGACACGCCCCTGGCAAAGGAAAAGGCAGTGGCGCAATCGCAACTGGACAACGACATCCAGACTATGAAGGCGAACCAGGCGGTCCTTGAGGCGGCCATCGCCCAGCAGAAAACCGCCGAATTGAATCTGGAGTGGACCAAGGTTCGTTCCCCCATCTCCGGCGTCGCGGGAGTTGCCAGCGCCCAGGTAGGCGATCTCGTCAGCAATACGAGCACGTTGACCAATGTCTCCCAGCTGGATCCGATCCGTGCCTATTACTCCATCAGTGAAAGCGACTATCTTGTCATCGCCCCGGTGTTAAACCGGGTAATTCACGGCAAAGCGAATATTACGTCTCTCGGGGCTGGCCAAGTGCAATTCATCCAGGCTAACGGCGTTACGTTCGGCGGCCTGGGTCGTTTCGTGTTGTTGGCTCGCGATGTCAATACCGCGACTGGCACGATCCAAATGGCAAGTGAATTCGATAACAAGAATGGAATTCTCCGGCCGGGAGGCTTCGGCCGGATCCGAGTGCGCATTGGCATCGAGAAAGACGCCCGGCTGGTGCCGCAAAAGGCGGTCAGCGAGGTGCAAGGTCAGTATCAAGTTGTTGTAGTCGGCGCGGACAATCGGGCGGAATTTCGCTCGATCGAGGTGGGGGACCGAACCGGCCAAGACTGGATTGTCACCAAAGGTCTTAATCCAGGAGAGCGTGTTGTGGTTGAGGGCTTCATGAAGCTCCGCGATGGCATACCGGTGCAGGCGAAAAACTATGAGCCTGCACTCACGTCAACAGAAGGGGCTGACTGAATGTCAAGATTCTTCGTCAATCGCCCCATTGTTGCCATGGTGATTTCGATTCTCATGGTGCTCGGCGGCATAGTGGCCATGCTCTCGCTGCCCACGGCACAATTCCCCGAGATCGCCCCACCGGAAATCCAAGTCAAGGCCAGCTATACGGGCGCCGATGCCGAGACCGTGTCGCAGTCGGTCGCAACTCCCATTGAGCAGCAGATGAGTGGCGTCGATCGCATGAATTACATGAGTTCGGTCAACGCCAGCAATGGGGCCATGACTCTCACTGTAAACTTCGACCTCGCCACCGACCCCAACACGGATCAGATTCTGGCGCAGATGCGCTCCTCGCAAGCCAGCTCCCAACTGCCGACCGACGTGAACAACTACGGCGTCACGGTTAACAAGTCGATGTCGTCGCCGCTGATGCTGATCGCCCTATACTCGCCAAACAACCAGTACGACAACATTTTTCTCGCGAATTACGCAATCATCAATCTGAACGACGCTCTGACACGCGTACCGGGCGTGTCTAACGTTCAGGTCTACGGTGCCGGTCAGTATGCCATGCGAATTTGGGTGAAGCCTGATCGCCTCGCGAACATGGGCATCACTGTGACGGACATTATTAATGCTGTCCAGAACCAGAACAAGGTCAATCCAGCGGGCCAAATCGGCAGCGAGCCCGTCCCACCTGGACAGCAGTTCACCTACACAATTCGCGCGCCGGGACGTCTGCCCTCCGCCGAAGAATTCGGAAGGATCGTTATTCGCGCGCAGTCCGGTTCCATCGTGCGTCTGCGCGACGTGGCGCGGGTTGAGCTGGGGGCGCAGACCTACAGCATGATCGGCCGCTTCAATGGCAAGCCGGCTGCTCTGCTTGCTATCTTTCAACTCCCCGACACCAACGCGGTGGAAGCGGCCAAAGGCGTTCGCGCTCTGCTTGCCGAGCAAAAAACCAGATTTCCGCAGGGTCTCGACTATACGGTGGCTCTCGACACCACAGCTGCCGTCACCGCGGGTCTGGAAGAAACGGAAAAGACGCTTTTCGAAGCGCTGGTCCTGGTCATTATTGTTGTCTTTCTCTTTTTGCAGAATTGGCGGGCGGCGATCATTCCCCTTCTGGCGGTGCCGGTTTCCTTGCTTGGAACCTTTATTGTCTTCCCTCTCTTCGGTTTCTCGATCAATACCTTGTCGCTTTTTGGTCTTGTGCTGGCGATCGGCCTGGTTGTGGATGACGCCATCGTGGTTGTGGAAGCGGTCGAACAGCACATCGAGCATGGACTTAGCCCGCGGGACGCAACCCTGAAGGCGATGGAAGAAGTTTCCGCTCCAGTGATCGCGATCGCGTTGATCCTGGTTGCCGTCTTTCTGCCCACCGCGCTGATCCCTGGAATCACTGGGCGGCTGTATCAACAATTTGCGATTACGATTGCGGTCTCCGTGGTCTTCTCCGCTTTCAATGCGCTCACGCTTAGCCCCGCGCTGGCATCTCTTCTGCTGCGACCACGCAAGCCCGCGAAAGGCCCGCTGGGCCGCTTTTTCTCATGGTTCAACCGCGGATTCGACAGAGCCACCAACTCCTACGTGGGTGTTTGCGGCTACTTGATCCGCAAGTGGGGAATCGCCGTGATTCTCCTGGTTGCTGTGAGTTTGGCCGCGGGGTTGGTCGGTAGCCGCATTCCCACCAGCTTCCTCCCCGATGAAGACCAGGGCTATGTGTTCGGTGCTTTGCAGTTGCCGAATTCCTCGTCCCTTGAACGCACCTCCGATGCCGCTCGGCAAGTAGAAGAGATGGTAAGAAAGACGCCTGGCGTCGAAAGCGTCTCGACGGTTGTGGGCTTTAATCTTCTTAGCCGTGTCAGCACCACCTATAACTCCTTTTTCTTCGTCTCACTCAAAAAATGGGACGAGCGCAAGACGCCGGAAGAAAGCTATATCGCCATCAAGGCGCACTTGCAGGGAGCGTTGGCGCAACTGCCGGCCGGTATCGCTTTCATCTTCCCGCCTCCGGCCATCCCGGGCGTCGGTAACTCTGGAGGCTTCACGTTCCTGCTCGAAGATCGGTCCAGCGCAGGCTCCGATGTTTTGGTAAAGAATTCCAAAATTTTTATGGAGGCAGCCCGCAAACGGCCCGAGCTTTCAGGACTCAATACCACCGCTCTTTATGGAGTGCCTCAGGTAAAGGTCGAGGTCGATCAGGCCAAGGTCCTCACCCAGGGAGTAAGTTTGTCGGACGTCTATCAAACTTTGCAGACTTTCATGGGCGGCTCGCTCGTCAACTACTTCAACCGGTTCGGCCGGCAGTGGCAAGTGTACGTACAGGCCGAGGGATCGGAGCGAACGCGCGCGGAAAATCTTGGCGAGTTTTATGTGAAGAACTCCAACGGGGGAATGGTGCCGATGAGCACACTGACCACCGTCTCCTCGAGTGCGGGGCCGGAGTTCATTCTCAAGTACAATCAGTTTCCTGCCATTCAGATCAATGGCAACTCGGCGCCCGGTTACAGCTCGGCACAGGCAACTGGCGCGCTCGAAGAAGTCTTTCACCAGACCATGCCCGCCGCCATGGGCTTCGACTACATGGGCATGTCGTACCAGGAACAGAAAGCGGCACAGGGGGTATCTCCCGCAGCGATTTTCGGTATGTCGTTCCTAGTCGTTTTCCTTATCATGGCGGCGCAGTATGAGAGTTGGTCGCTTCCATTCAGTGTTCTTCTCGGCACGCCGGTGGCCGTCTTCGGGGCATTCGTGGCGCTCTATCTCCGAAGTCTTGAAAACAACGTTTACGCGCAGATCGGTTTGGTCATGCTGATCGGTCTTGCGGCCAAGAATGCGATCCTCATTGTCGAGTTCGCCAAGAACGAGTACGACGCTGGTTCGTCCATCAAAGACGCGGCGCTGGCTGCCGCCAAGCTGCGCTTGCGACCGATTATGATGACGGCGTTCGCCTTTATTTTAGGTTGCGTTCCGTTGTGGATTGCGTCGGGCGCGGGCGCCATCGGACGCAGGGTTTTGGGCACGACGGTGATCGGGGGGATGCTCGCGGCATCCTTAATTGCCATTTTCCTCATTCCGGTCACCTTCGACATGGTCGAGAGGGTAGCGAGCCGGAAGAAACAGCAACCGCCAATAATTTTGGGTCCAGAGACCGCGGGGAGCGGCGCCGATGACTAAATATCTTCTTTCTGTCGTCCTGCTCGGTGTTCTCGGATTGTGCGGATGCGCTGTCGGCCCGAACTACAAACGGCCGGCAGTTTCGGTGCCGGCCACTTTTCGCGGCGCTCCGGCGCTTACGTCCTCTCCCGCGCAGGATTTTGCCGAGTTGCGATGGTGGGGAGTTTTTCAGGATCCGGTCCTGCAATCGCTCATCAAAGAGGCACTCGAAAACAACTATGATCTGCGCATCGCTGCGAACCATGTCGTCCAGGCGCGCGATCAACTGGGCATTACAAGGGCGAATCAGTTCCCGACACTCAGCGGTTTTGCGGAAGTGAATTACGGACGGGTTCCGCCGACTCCCGGGACTCCGACCGTCTACTCCACCGGCTTCGAACTGTCGTGGATTCTCGATTTCTGGGGGCAATATCGCCGTGCCACGGAATCGGCCCGTGCCGCGCTGCTTTCCACCGAATATGCGCAGCAAACCGTACGCGTAACGCTGATTTCGAATGTCGCCAGTTCGTATTTTCAACTTCGCGCCTACGACCAGGAACTGGCCTCGGCCAAGCGCATTCTGCAGACGAATCAGGAAACGCTGCGCATTACCACGATATCGGTGAACGGCGGCGCCAGCCCCATCACTGATCAGTTACAAGCAACGCTGCTCGTGGAACAGGCGCAGACAGAAATCACGCAATTGGAAGAGTCGATCGCCCAATCTGAAAACCAGATCAGCATTCTTTTGGGGCGCAATCCGGGAGACATTCAACGCGGATGGAGTATCGTCGATCAGCCACACCTGCCCGAAGTGCCGGTCGGCTTGCCGTCGGCGCTGCTCGAGCGACGGCCCGACGTGCGAGAGGCAGAGGAATCACTGGCCTCCGCCAACGCCAGCGTCGGCGTGGCCAAGGCAGCGTTCTTCCCGCAGATCCCGCTGACGGCAAGCGCCGGATTTTCCAGCACGGCGCTCACAAATTTCATCACCGGCCCCGCAGGTGTGTGGTCAATCGCCGGGCAAGCGGTCCAACCGGTATTTGAAGGTGGAAAAATCAAGTCCAACTACAGGTTGGCGTGGGCGCAGCGCGACGCGGCGGAAGTCGCTTATAGACAGACTGTGCAGCAGGCTTTCGGCGACGTTGCCAACGCATTGGTCGGCTACCAGAAATCGACTGAGGTCCGGCGAAAATTGGGGGAACAAACGGTGACCTATGCGGAAACCGCCCGCCTTGCCAACGACCGCTACCGCGGAGGAGTCACAAGTTTTCTCGAGTTCCTGACCACGCAACAACAATACCTCACCTCAGAGTTGCAAGCCTACGGAGCCTGGAGTTCGGAGCTGCAAAACTACGTGCAGCTTTATCAAGCGTTAGGCGGTGGCTGGCAGCAGTAGCGGCCCAATGTCGGTCCCATCTTTACCCTATCCATCCGAAGCCCGCGTGGATTCCTGAATCATCGCGCCCATTACACACACGCGCTTATGCGGCGCCTCGCACGTGAACCTCGTCGACATCCTTATAACAGCGTTCCTGGGCTGGTTGGCTTACCTGCGATCCGCGCCGGTACCACCGTCTCCTTCTACGATCGCATGACCGAACTCGACGAGTTCAATGATCTGGCACACTGCCCGAACCAATCTTCGTACAAACCACAAAACCAGTGTGCCATTCCCATTCTGCCGGTGAAGGCAACTCCTACCTCAGCCTTGCGCTGTCTCTCACCTGTTTCGCGGTGAGTTCCAGGAAATCGTCGTTCGATTGGTCGCCCGCGCGTTGCAGCCCCGTCGTGGCCGTGATGCGTCCTGCGATTTTCTCCGCAGTGTCCATGCGGACAGCTGGATCAAGATCCCAGCGGCGCTGCAGATAGGTTTCGATCAGCACCAACTCTTCTGGCGTGATTCTCGAGATCGCAGCATCACTGCTCGCAAGCTGAGCCGTCGTCGACCAGTCCGGACGCACAAGCTCGGGAATTTTGTCGTGGACGACCACACTTCCGGCCACGTAATCCCCCAGGCGGCGGTTTTGGCGGCTGATCATCATGGTTACCAGCCCCACTACATACATGCTCGGCAAATAGTCGATGGCGCGCATGAGGTTGCGAGCAATAGCCTCAAAGGCATTGATCGGCCTCCCCGATTCCTTGATCACGCGAATCTTCACCAGACGCTTGCCGGGAGTCTGTCCCCTCCAGATGATTTCGAAAAAGGCGAAGTACCCCCAGTATAGGCCGAAGAGGAAGAAGACAACCAACGCAAGAGCCCAGTTGGGAGAGAGCCACCTAAGAAAACGAGGCCGCCCCATTTCCCTGAGGTAAGGAGCCGTGGTCACCAGCACGACGGTTGCGGCGATCGTAAAAAAGAGCTGTACCAGCGTGTCTATGAAGATGGCCAGAAACCTGCTTCCAATTCCGGCGAGCGGAAATTCAAGTTGAATTTGCTCGGGGGTGTCAATCGTCAGGTGATCATCAATCAGACGACCACCGTTAACCTGACCGTGACTAACATAATCACGGTTAATAGGATCCTCGTTACTGTGTTGTAAGATCGTCATACGTGATCTCTAGTCGTTGGATCGAAAAACGCAAGTCGTACTGGCTCCGGCTCGAGGCCCTGCTCGAAGAAAGCAACCGCGGCGGATTTCGCACCATGGGCCGCAGCGAGCTTCAGGAGCTGGGCTTGCTCTACCGCCAGATTGCCGCCGACCTGGCTGTTCTCCGCGAAGATCCCGGCTCGGTGAATTTTGCGCGCTATCTCAATCAACTCCTGGCGCGTGCCCACAATATCATCTATTCCGCGCATAAGACGAGCCCTAAGGCGGCTGCTGGTTTCTTCCTCACGACTTACCCGCGCATCTTTCGCCGCAATTGGAGATTTGTTGCTATCGCGCTCGCGGTCTTTGCCATGTCCGCTGCCGTGGGCGCATGGCTCACTCATCAGGATTCCGATTTCAAACTCAGCATCCTCGGTCCGGCTATGGTCAATACCATCGAAAAACGCGAGATGTGGACTCATTCGATCGTCGGAATCAAGCCGCTGGCCTCAAGCGCCATCATGACTAACAACCTCAGCGTCGGATTTATGACCTTCGCTCTCGGCATCACCGCCGGGTTGGGGACGATTTATATGCTCATGTTTAATGGCCTGCTGATCGGCGTGATCGGGATGGCCTGCCACCAGTCGGGAATGAGCCTGCAGCTGTGGGAATTTGTCGCTCCCCACGGTGTACTGGAACTTCCGGCGATTTTCATTGCGGGCGGAGCCGGATTACGTATTGCGGCGGGACTGCTTTTCCCGGGATACCTCCCTCGGAAAGAGGCGCTGGTTCGGGCCGGGGGTGACGCGGTGCGCTTGCTTTTGGGGTCGATTCCGATTCTTGTGATTGCCGGATTTATCGAGGCCTTCGTATCGCCTACGGGAATCAAACCGGCATTAAAGTTTGGCATGGCCGGGGCAGTATTCATCCTGTTGCTGGCATATTTGTTCGGACTAAACCGCGAGCCCCGGACGATTGTTAGAGGAACTACCTATTCCTCAGAGACCTAGCGGGAATTCGGAGAAACAATCCAAGAAAACATGCGCTGACTTATTGAAAACTACTTATTTCTCAAAGACCTGGAGGTTTTTCCGGCTAAGTCTTCGACTTTAAAAGACCGACTCTGGAGGGCTCCCGAAGAAAGTCGCTTCGCTTTGTCCGACTTACACCGACAAAACGGCCCAACTTCTGCAATTCTGACTTCTCAAATCTGCAATTTGACTCACAGCTTGCTCTCCTGCTTGATCTCCAGATACGAATTCACCAGCAGCGGAGCCAATCTCGCCGAATCAGTTTCCACCGCCAACGCTCCTTTCTCCCGCAATCGCGCCAGCAGCAATTCCCGCCGATGCGCGATTTCCTGCGCCGCCGAAACTGTATACATCTCACCCACGTTTCTAGGGCGTTCAGAGGCGGCCTGTTGCAAATCGGTCTGTCCAATCGCGACAAACAGCACCAGATGCGTCGGCAGCAGGGCCGACGCAGCTTCGATCACCTCAGGCGTCATCGCGGTCTCGGCAAGATCGGTGATCCACACGACAAGACTGCGCCGTTTCTGGTCGCGCATCAGTCGGCTCGCCGCCTGCAAATGATCCGCTTCCCATGCGTCTTCCTGAACTGCGGCCAGCGATTCCATCATTTGGCGAAGTTGCGAACTGCCGCGCGCTGCAGGTAATCGCTGGCGAATCGCACGCGCATAAGCGAGCAGACCCACGCGATCCCCCGTGTAAAGCGCGACCTGCGCCAGAGCGAGTGCGGCGGTCGTCGCGTGATCGAGCTTGCTCAGCGACTCAACCCGCGTGCGCATCAAGCGGCCGGTATCGAGAACGATCCAGATGGTCTGGCTCTTCTCCAGCTCGAACAGACGCGTAACCAGTTCTCCGCGACGTGCAGTTGCGGTCCAGCAGATATCGCGGATGTCGTCGCCATCGCGATAGTTGCGCAGGCTCTCGAAGGCGCGGCCCGCGCCGCGAATGTGGCTGAGTCGCTTCTCCAGTTCGATCTGGCGGCTGCGAATCAGGTACACCGCATGACGCTTGGCTTCGTCGAGATCCGGATAAATCGTCATCTCTTGTGGGAGTTCGGCGACCGCCCAGCGCTCAGCCAGACGCATCGGTCCTTGATAGCGAACATAAATCTCCGATGCCCGCGCCAAGCCGCGCTTCGAGGGCTGAATCGTGCATTGCGCTTCGGATTCCTTGTGCGGGCCAACCCTCACGTTCAACTTCGGAGGTTCGGGGCAAAGCGAGGGAGGAAGATTATCTAGTAGCCGGAGCTGAAGACTAACGCCGGAATCGTTCTGCAGACTGATGCGGATTTGTGACCTGACCGACAGCGCAGGTGGAGCAAGCCATGTGCGGCGGATGAGTAACGCTTCTGGTTTCGGCAGGAACCGCAGGTCTGCCGCCCACGCCAGGATTACCAGCGCGTCCCAGGCAAGCATCGCATAGGCAAAGCGCGTCTTCGCGAATGCAGGGACAAGCCAGACGAGACCGATCAATAGCAGGAGGAAGAAGCGATATCCAAAGCCGAAACCGAGCCGCTTTGCGGGACGCGCCCGCGCCTCGTTCGGAAGCGGAATCATCGCGGCAAGATGGCTCATGTGATTTTTGGCGACTCTTTATTTCGGCAACTCAACCGCGCGCACCACGTCCTGAAGAACCTGGTCAGGCGTGATGCCCTCGAGATCGGCCTCGGGTTTGACAGTGATGCGATGACGCAGAATCGGCGCTGCGGCCTGCTTGACGTCATCCGGAATCACATAGTCGCGTCCGTCCAGAGCAGCTACAGCTTTCGAGAAGGCTAAGAGGTGGATCGTGGAACGCGGGCTTGCGCCGAGGGAAAGCGCCGGCCATTCACGAGTCCGGCGAACCAGTTCGACGATGTAGGCGAACAGGGAATCTTCCACTTTCACGGCGCGGCTGGCTGCGCGAGCTTGATCGAGAGCTGCTGGGTCGAGCGGCACCAGACCCAAACGATCGAGATGGTCGGAATCGAACCCATTCTGTACATTGGCGAGCAACTGGATCTCGTCTTTTGCCGCCGGATAAGGTACGCGAATCTTCACTAGGAAACGGTCAAGTTGCGCTTCGGGGAGTGGATAGGTGCCCTCGAACTCGATCGGATTCTGCGTGGCGAAGACGGTGAAGTTCGGTGAGAGCTTGTGACGCTCCCCGTCAATGGTGACTTGGCGCTCCTGCATGCACTCAAGCAATGCGGCTTGCGTCCGCGGAGGCATGCGATTGACCTCATCGACCAGCAAAAGGCTGGTGAAAATGGGCCCTTGGTGTAACTGGAAGGCACTGGTCGCCATGTTCAGGATCTTGGTGCCGATGATGTCTGCGGGCATGAGGTCGGACGTGCATTGCACCCGCTGGAAGTCCAGGCTGAGGATCAGCGAGAGCGTTTTGACGGCCAGCGTCTTCGCGATACCCGGAACTCCTTCCAGCAGGGCATGACCCTGGCAGAGAAGAGTGATCAAGCACTGCGTCTTGAGTTCCTCCTGGCCGACGATGACTTTATCCATCTCTGTGCGGACGTGCCGGGCCAGTTTTACGACCGCTTCCATGCGTTTCTCTCCTTGCCATGGGTTGAATTGAGCTTCATGCGGCGCGCATTGTCGAATAGCGTCTGCACCAGACGCAAAGCCTGCTTGGGCGGAACGTTAGGATCATACCGGCAAGCCTCGCATTCGCGCAGTGATTCGGCGAAGGCTGACGAAGCCGGCGTTTCCTCCTGGAATGCCCATCGCTCACGGACTGCGCGCTCGAGATCCTCAATCGGCGCATCAACTGCGAGTCCCAAACGGCGAGTGAGCAGGTAGCGAAAACGCTGGTAGCAAATGTCGACGGCGACGCAGCCGGCATTGGCACGTCGGTAGAGCGATCCAAGCGTGCGGACGAACTCGAGCGGAGAAAGGCGAGACTCGGCGGGCGGCATCCAAACGGGGCTGCTGCGCCGCGAGTAGGCAAGCAGGATAGCGACGGCGAAGATAGACAGTTGAAGTCCGATCCACCCGATAATGCGAGTGCTGGCAGAGGCAGGAGACTCGGAACGCTGATATCCATGGATGAACTCATCCCACAGGATCTCAGTGTTTGCGGGATCGCCCATCACGGCGAAGAGGAATTCGAGGTTGCCCTTCTCTTTCAATCCTGCATTGGTGAGCGGAGTTGCGGCCGCGAGCCATAGGACTTCTCCTTCGCCGACCTTGTATTTCACGACTACGGGGTTGTCGGAGTCGCCGTAGAGGGGAACAGCCCCTGTGCCCTGATTCCAATAGGCTGGCGCAGGCATGGTGATCTCGGGAGCGGCGCGCGCCAATGCGGAAGGCATGAGTGCAGGTTGGGCTTTCCATTCGATTCCAGCAAGCGGATCGGGAGACGCCTCTCCGTACGGAATATAGAAAGCGGCCACTGCGCCCGTCGCGATCAGACGCCCACCCTGCTTGAGGAAGATCTCGAGGTGCTCTCGATCTTCCTTAGCTGCGGCCATGATGGGATCGGCGAGAACCAGCGTCTTGCCTTTGCCTTCCGTAAGTTCGCGAAGTGGTTGCTCAAAAGTGTTGATCTTATATCCTGACTCCTTCAGCACAAGATACGCTGCTCGAGATCCGCCTGACGCTGTGGAGTAAGTGGTCGGAGTCTCTTGTTCGTTGCCGCCTCCACCGACGAGCAGAGCAGTGGCCAGGACCAGCAAGAGGAATATGCCTGAAGCAATGAGCAGAATCTTACGATCGCCGTCATCTAGTTGCAGGGGCACCCGAGCTTCTCCAGTTCGGCAAGGGTTTGCTGAAACGACACAGCATCAGCTGGTTGCATTCCGTACCAGACATGTTCGAGTTTGGTGGTGAGGGAGCGAAGGGCAGGCTGATATTCGCTGGCTGCGGGAAGCAACCGAAGGTATTCGCGGGGAGTACGGGCAGCATCTGGACGCCAGGCGCCGTTCGCCTCCAGAAAGGAAATACCTGCCCAGTAAGCCAGATGAATCGAGTTGCGCCATTCGCCGCGTGCCGCAGCGTCCCGGGCCTCAGCCAGCCAGATCGCCCACTCTTTGGCGCTAACAGGCACGGCCTGAGGCATGATGGTTTCAAGATGCGCGGTCTCTTTGAGAGAGCGATACATCCAGAAAGCTGCGACCAGAATGGCGATTCCGATCAGTCCATAGACCAGGAAATCACTGATGGCCGGAATTGTTGAAGAGCTGATCGCGCGGCCGAAGAGTTTGATCAGCCAGCGCAGGATTCGTTGCTTAAGAAGATCGAGCCAGGTGGGACCATGCACATTGTGGAACTCGCGGCGAGCCAGAATGCTGGTAAGAAAAGCTCGATGATCGGCCTTATTGGTCGCCGGGAGGGAGTAAGCGGCGGCTTCAGAACGCAGGGTCTCGAGATAAGTGAGTATCCGTTGCTGAGCTTTGTCGTTATGGTGCCGCTGACACGACCCGATTTGGCGGCGGAGGAAGTCAGTGGGGATTTCGAAGTCTTTGCCATCTGCCTGGACCTTCCACGATGCTGGCAGACTGTCGCGCAGCTCGGTAACAATTTCCGGGTGTTGCTTCATGACAGAAACTTTCGCAGCAGTGTCGTCGAGAACCTGGATGTACTGAGGAAGGGAGAGATGGTCTTCGCTCGCTTTTTCCTGAGCAGACGATGGCGCGGAAACGATAGAGACGGCAAGCAGCAGCCCTGGGAGAAGACGGCGCATGCACATTTAGATCGGCGATGGGACTGGGTGGTCTGAGCCGTCGAGAGTGGCCATCATATGCTGGATGTCGAATGCCTCCTTGCGTACTCGCAGATCGTAGTAAAGAAGAGAGAGGCCGATCGTCATGAGGGGGCCAACCAGGATGGAGGTAAGAAAAGTGCAAACCGGAATGGCGACTCTGGTCCAAAGCAACATTGTCTCTATGTTGCGATGGTGCTGCGTAGCAGTTCCGAGAAAAAACAGAATGGGAAACTCCCAAGCCATGACGACCGCGTAAAAGAGAACCAGGAAAAGGAAGTAGATTACAAAAACGCGTCCGCGAGAGCCCTTGACCAGATCAGAGCTTCGCCGAAGCGATTCAAAAAAACTCGTGTCCTCGAGTACAGCCACGGGAACTGTTAAAGCCCAATTTAAAACGAAATAAATTGCGGCAACGATCCCGGGAATCGCGAATACGGCGACCCAAAATCCACGAAACGCGAACCCGATCAGGGTGGGAATCCCGAATATAAGTGCAATGAGAAACCAGGTCCCGATCAGGAGCAGTGCAAGATAGATGATTCTGCCTTTCATTCCGGCGAATGCTTCCGAGATAGAAGTGGAGCGGCCCAGATGCACATGTGACACAGCTATCACGGTTCCACCCTGTGCGGCGGCGGCGACTCCCAATCCAACGATAGCGGTGGCAATCGACCAAATGAACGTGGTGAGTGGAAAGGTCGCTATGCGTCCTGGGTGAAGCGCAACTCCGGCAAGCTGAAAGGCAAGAAGTATCAAGTTCGGCAAAGCGAGGATTCCGACAAATAACAAGAAATGGTTCCGGTAAAGAAAAAAAGTGCGATCGAGTAACTCCCCGAGCCCTAAGGGACGCAGTTCGCTCGCCATGGCAGGTTACCTCGATGAAGAGGGAAGACTAGAGCGGATGATCGTAACACAGGGAAGGTTGGTGGGATATCGAAAACTTGCCCAGGACCTGGCATGTCGGTCGATTGCCGTGGAGGAGCGACGCAACTTATGGGCGGGCCACCATTGCCTTGGTTTCTCCGTCGGCACTCTCCGCGAAGGTGGGTTTCTTTTTAGAGTTCTTCAACCACTCGTCGGCCCGGCTTTCGCCTTCAGCGATCTGCTCAAGCGAAAGGGATCGCATGAGATTCTTTTTTCCGTTTTCGATACGTTCCAGCAACGGCGCGGCCGTTCTTTCGGCAAGCAGATACCACATGTAGGCGGAGATGGCGTCTTGCTGATGCCCGTTGGACTCCGTGGCCTGAGTGAAATGTTCGGCCAACACCAGCTGCGCCGAAGCGCTGCCAGATTCGGCGGCATCGACGGCAGTGGTGATCCCAGCGTTCCCGTCGGCAAACGCTGCTGGCTGCGGATTGTTCATTGTGAGATAGAGCAGTTCGGTGCGGCTGGAGACCCCGAGCTTGTCGAAGATGCGGAACAGATAGTTCTTGACAGTATGCGGGCTGAGCTTGAGTGCCTTCGCAATCTCGCGATTGGTCATGCCCGCGGCGAGATGTTGGACCACATGGCGTTCGCGCGCCGACAGCATATCGAGTCCATTATGGTTCGCAGCTCGCATCAGTGGGGAATTGGCCAGTGCGCCGAGAACGTGATCAAGTTCAGCGCTACTTGCCCAGATCTGTCCCTCGTGGACGCAACGAATGCAGCGACAGAGGCTCTCGACCTTCTCATGTTTCGAGAAGATGCCTTTGGCCCCGGCGCGAAAAGAGTCGAGAACGTCCTGGGGCCTTGAGGATTCGAGCAGGATCACTCCTTTGATCTGAGGGCGCAGAGACCGCATCTCGCGGAGGAGTTCAGGGCCACGACCCGCGCGGTCGTCCAGACCAAAGCTGACGACAGCAACATCGATGGGGGCGCGCTCAACCGCAGCGAGCAACTCGCGGGAACTCGAGGTCGACGCGACAACCTGGATTCCGGAATCACTGCGCATGGCATCGGCGAGCAGTTGGGTGTGAATACGTGTGCTATCGGCAACGGCGATACTAATGAAGTCCGTGCCTTGATCCGCCAAAGATGGCATCGGGCCTCCTCGTTCGTGAAGTAAGGAACTTATAACGAGCGCTTGGGGAAAACGC
>DATJNC010000065.1:0-9280 GCA_035508395.1 Terriglobales bacterium
GCGATTCCTTTACTGGGGCTTGCGCCCGATGATCACTGTGAGCGGAGGAAAAGTGGTGAGGAAGCTTCCGCGGCGCTTCTCTACCGAAAATCCAAGCTCGCGGAGTTGAAACGCGTACTCGCCGGTAAGCTTGTAATCCGAAAGGATCGCGGTTCCGCCCGGTTTAAGTACCCGAGCGATCTGCTCCACGGCGCGCCGCCGCGTTCCGCGGTCGTAGATGTTGTGCAGGCAGAGATTCGAGACGACCAGATCGAAGCTAGCGTCCGCAAATGGCATCTCCTGCGCCGGCATGCTCACAAGCGTACACAGCTGTGCGACCCCTTCTAGCTGAAGGTTGTGTTCAGTAGCGGCGACTGAGTTTCCCGCCATGTCGGTGTTCGACCAGATGTCGATACCTGTTGCCCGCCCGCCGCCGTTCAACTCGGCGATTCGTTTCGCTGCGCCTGCGATGAGCAAGCCGCGGCCGCAGCCCACATCGAGCACATTCTCGTCGCCACGCCATCGGTGCATCCCGAGCATAAAATCGCGGTGGCGAAATTTTCCAAATTCCACATAAAGCAGGAAGAGCAAGCCTTCGCCGATGAGAAAACCAGCGGGCCAGAAGAAACTGCGCGCGTGAATACTGACCGGACCGATGTGGACGATTCGCGGGGCAAGAGTGGCGAATAGGAGGAATGCAAATCCTGCGAGGAAGAAAGCTCGCATGACGCCCGGCGCATCCACGCCGTAATTCGGCTGTATTTGCTTCGGTGTCATCCCCCGCTCCCTTGGCCTGCTTTTATCCACTTGGCGAGTTCGTGAAACCCCGCCGCAAAATCATCCACGGATTGGAAAACCTGGGCTATCAGTCCCCACACTACGCTGAGGATGAGGGAGCCAGTGGCATCTCGATTGAGGTCTGCTCGAAATGAACCATCCAGTTGGCCTCTCTTGAGGATTTCGCCCACGTCTTGCCGCCAGCCATCATGCAATTGTTGAACCAGCTTTCGAATCATTCGATCGCGCGGCGCGCGGCTCACAAATTCGCGATACACCGCAATCATCTCAGGCCGGTGCTGGTAGTAAAACAAGGCGTCCTTAAATTGACGCTCAAGCGCATCGGCTGCACTCTCGCCTGCTACTGCCGGTGTCTTCTCGAGACGAAAGTGGCTTTGAAGATGGATAGCGACCGCTGCGATGAGATCATCCTTGGTCGGAAAGTGGTGGTGTAACGTAGCGCTGTTAATACCGACCAATGCGGCTATGTCTCGTGTTCGCAATCCCTCAAAGCCGTCTTTCGCAATAGACCTGAAGGCAGATTCCACAATCATCTTGCTTCTCACATCAGCGTGGAGCCTTGTCCGCGGTTCAACTCTCTTCGAACTTGTCGGGCGCGATCCAGTAGTTTTTGTTTTTCTTGCCTGAGTCATTGGCCATTCCTCGTTGATGCATCCTGGAACCTTAGCTTATGAATCCGAGGCCGCATTCTCAAAAAGCACAGCCGCGCCGTAGCCGTCTTTCGCCGGCACCAGGATGCGGTTCTCGTGCATCTTGAAGGCAATCGCCCGCTCTTCGAGCATGCGTCGAGTGATGTGGAGGGGGGAAGAGAGCGTCAGGCCGGCCAGGAATGGAACTACAGGCGCCGAATGGCCCGGTAGCACTTGATCGAGATGCTCCGGAGGGACAACGACGATTCGCGACCGCCCGAACTCTATAACTCGTGCATGGCCTAGCCGCTGTACGGGCCGATTCGTGTACGTTCCATACCTTCTGGAAACCTCATCTGGCTCGTGCACGCAAACGATCACTTCCTTGATCGAGATCGCGCCGTTCGGGTGTTCCATATAGCGTGGCTGCAGCACCAGTTCCGGCGTTTCATGTTGCGCAATCTGAAAAAGCGCCTCCGGGTTGGTGCCTCGTGGAAATGAAAGGGTCCGAGCCCTCATCATTCTGGGGCCATCGGGCGTGTCCACGAGACGCTGGAAAGCATGGATATCAGATGGATGGAGGCCATCTCTTATGAGTCTCGCGCGAACTCGCTCCAGACCCTCGGTGCCCAGGTGAAGCACGTGCAAGCCCTCATAGCGGCCAAGAGGTTCATCGAGATCAAACGGACCACGTTGTTCAGGGGTTATCGAATTCCACCGATCCGAATCGATTACAGCCAGAATTTCCAAATAGCTATCCCTGAAAATTGCGCAGCGGTTCCCCGCTCCGATGGGTTCGGGAACAGCGCCGGGTCCCAGGGGAATTCTCGGGACCGAGAGCGGCGTGAAACGAAAGCCTAGCCGCTCGTAGCGGCTTACGGCCGCCTCCATGTCCCGGCTGACGATCCCGAGATGATGGAATCCATTGATTTCGTTGATCATTCTGAACAGCCTTTAGCGAACTGAAGTGATTTTCTCTATCAAGCATATGGTTGATTATTTATTGAAAATTGTCAAGCACATGCTTGATAGCGTCTCGCGGGTTTATCTGCCACAAGATCGCCGGTTCAGCCTCCATTTATGAAATTGAAGAGCAACTCTCCTGAGCGACGATTCTCGAAAGGCCTAAGAGCCCGCTGTTCTGCGCGATCGCCGCTTCTGGCTCCAGGACGAACGTGCACATCAGCATTTCAATGCGGCCAGAATTGCCCGGGATGCTTCGACTTTCGCATTGCGAAGGGAAAGCCCCGTCGGGCGCCGCAACGCAATAGCGTGGCCAAGGGCTTCCACCATGTTTCCCAGCAGAAAGGCCCGTAAGTCCAGTTTCGTTTGTCCGCCAAGCGCCCTTGCATGCGGTGCGAGGGCCGTTCGGAATTCCCCATGCAGTCTGACCGAGAACTCCCGGGATCCATCTGCCCGGTGGGGAACTTCTGAATCGAGCAGAATCGAAAGTGCGGGATCGGCGGCATGGATCTCGATCATGCCATCAATCAGCGAAGAAATGAGCCGATCGAGCGGCTCGTCGGCATTCTCATCGATTTTCGCGTGCATCACACGATCCACTTCGCGAATGTGCTGCTCATGTAAAGCAATGAAGATTGCTTGTTTGTTCGGGAAGTACTGATAGACGGAACCGATGCTCACTCCGGCTTTTTCCGCGATGCGGTTTGTGGTGATCGCTGAAATGCCCCCCTGTTTGAGCAGTCTCACGACTGCCTCCAGCATCGCCGCCACCGTGGTTTGCGCTCGTAGTTGAGTCGGCTTTCGTCGTCCTGTCGGCTTCTGCTGTGCCCTTCTCGTCATCACTGCAAGTCTATATCGAAATGTGAGCTTTCCTTCAACAAGTGGCGAATTCATCAAGAAACCATCGACCTCGCGGCTCTACGCCGAATGCGAGTAGACATTGCTTCGACCGAAGGTAGTCTCTTCTATGAAGGGCAAGGCAGGTTTTCTGAAAAGCCCTTCGTGGAGGAAGAAAGCGAATGACCTATCTAATTACAGGTGCTACCGGCGATGTCGGTGCACGGGTTGTCAAACAGTTGCTCGATCGGGAAATCCGTCCGCGGATTCTTGTGAGAAGCGAGGCAAGGGCACGCGGGCTATTTGGAGACCGTGTCGATGTCTATACAGGTGACCTCGCGGATCCCACGACCACGCGTCAGGCTCTTCGTGGTTCAAGCGTTCTATTTCTGGTAAACGTTGGGCCGGAAATCCCAGTGCGGGATTCGGCTGCCGCAACCATCGCCCGGGAAGAGGGTGTCAGTCGAATCGTCAAGCTCTCCTCTCTCGATGTGGAGCACGGCCTGGCGATTGGCGCGTGGCACGAAAAGGGCGAGGCGGCCATTCGTGCGTCGGGAGTTCCGTTCACCTTCATCCGACCGACGGGCTTCATGAACAATTTGCTTGCCTGGGCGCATGCAATCAAAACAGAAGGCATCATACGCTCCTCAACCGGAGACGGGCGTCGCCCCTTTATTCACTCCGAGGACATCGCAGCGGTTTCAGTCGCCGCTCTGCTCGAAGAGAAATATGCCGGCCAGATTCTTCCGATCACTGGGCCAGCTTCGCTGACATTTCGAGAAGCAACCCAGGTCATCTCAACCGCGATTGGGCGGACTTTGCAGTACCAGGTGATCTCGGATGATGAGGCGCGCGACCGATATTCGACCGTGAGCGGATCTCGAGAGGAAACCGAAGCCCACGTCGCGTTGTGGCGTGCCATTCGCGAAGGCCGTCTCGCGGCGACAACCGACGGCGTGGAGCAAATCCTGAGAAGGAAGCCGATTTCTATTGAAGATTGGGCCTCGGAGAACAGGCATCAGTTTCTCCCGTGACCTTTCTCGCGCAGACTGACCAGTTGCTGATCCTTTTCCCGAGTTGTTGGTAGGCTGCGTCAAGAGCGTCAAACAGACTTCCCCATCAATGGATTAGTTAGGTGGATCTGGACGCTGTTTTGGGGTTTGGACCACGAGGGCGAGCGGGATCGCGCGGATTCAGGTGGTTTGGTATTCGGTTCCGATTCGCGGGTGATCGGTGGTCTTACCGGCTACACTGGGTGGCGCCGGGCGCGGAGTGGGCGCTAGACTCCTTAATGATGCCGCACCGCTGCTGGAATGAGAGCTACGCCTCGGGGGAGCTTCCATGGGACACCGGGGAACCGGAACCGCTGCTGGTCGAGTTCATCACCGCGGGGCGCGTTCGGCCAACGCAAACGCTAGAGATTGGCGCGGGGACGGGGACGAATGCTCTTTGGCTTGCGGAGCGCGGCTTCGACGTCTTGGGGATCGATGTCGCTCCGCTCGCGGTGGAACGTGCCACTGCGAAGCTGAATGGTCGCGCATTACGTTGCCGCTTCGCAGCTCTGGACTTTCTGGCCGGTACTCCGGAGGGCGGTCCGTTCAGTTTTATCTTCGACCGCGGATGCTTTCATGTTTTCGATGAACCTGAAGAGCGCGCCCGTTTCGCCGCACAGGTCGCGGCGGCAATCGCGCCCGGAGGGATCTGGCTGAGCATGATTGGCTCAACCGAAGGCCCGCAGCGGGAGGTGGGTCCGCCGCGCCGGTCTGCCCGGGAGGTAACGCTCGCCATCGAACCCGCACTTGAAATTGTCGAGCTGCGCTCGGCCGAGTTCCGCGGTCACGGAGCACCGGCGTGGTTCTGTCTTTCACGCAAGCGCGCGATCCCAGCACAACCATCCACGCGGCACGAGTGATTTAATGGTGAGTGATCAGCTAACTGCCGACGAGGAACGCTCGCGCGGCCCCCATGATCTCCGGCGCCACGGTCTCTAGATCATTTTCCCTCATGAGCCGCAGCGGGACGCGGTCGCCAAGTTCAGGGTTCAGGCCGGTCAGCCAGGATTGGATCACAGAGGGATCCTCTCTTTCGGCGAGCATTCGGACCAACTGGAAGGCAAACCTCAGTCGTTGCTCGGCATCGCCGTAAAGCTCGCTTCCGTTCATCCACCGATCGATGGCGCGCACGTCCCGGACACCGCCGACGTAGGCGGTGCGTTTTCGGCCGATGATGCCGACGAGCTGCTTGACGATCTCCGGGATGGGAAGGCGGAGCGCTTCACGATGCGCTGCGAGATCCGGGCGGGATGCGGGGACGGTCGCCATTGGAGGCTCCTGCAAATCTAAGTATAGAGTCATTTAACACATAAAACTCACTTAAATTACACAATAATACCGACTATTCACCATTTTCCAGATTTGGAAAGCAGTGCAGAAGGAAATTTTTCCTTTACATCTGATTTCCTCTCTGAGAAAATTAACCTATGCAAGCCGCCGCCACAGCGACCGAAGCCTCTGTCGTCCAAGCGCTCAAGGACAAGGTTCCCTTCGTGCAACTGCCGGGAATACAGGTCTCCGATGTGGTTGACAGCCGCCCGTTCGACATCCGCTTTGACCTTGAATCCGGAACGAACAAAGTTCGAGTCTACGCCGAGATCAAGCAGTCAATCAGTCCCCGGCAACTGGAAAACATCGCCCCTTGGATCGCACGTCTCAAGGCAATTGAGAAAGACGCCGCTTTTGCCATCGTGTCTCCGGCACTTTCCCCGCAAGCGCAGGCTTTCTGCATTGAAGCAGGAATTGATTTCCTTGATCTCGCCGGCAATATCTCCATCAATGTTCCTGGCAAATTCGTCTTGCAGCGGACTGGTCAGCGAAATAAGAGCGTCGTTGAATCGATAGAAGGCCCTCGCGAGGTCAATGTCTTCTCAGGACGCTTTTCGCGCGTCGTCCGAGTACTTCTCCAAAATCCTCGCAGCTGGACCTTGAGCGAGATTGCCCAGGAACTCGATAGGGAGTCCCGCGACAATTCAGTTCTCGCCGGGGTCGGTGAGGATGGAGTTTCTATCCGCAGTTTCGTTGTCAGTCTGGGCACCATCTCGAAGGCTCTCCGCACGCTCGAAGACCAGCTTTGGATCCGTCGGCGCGGAACATCGGTGCTGGTGCCTGAGCCCAAACGCCTTCTGCTCGCTTGGGCCGCGAAGTACCGGGAACGCTATCGCTCGCGCTTGCGGAACAGCGTTACCTATCCCAATCCCTTCGGGCAGGATCTGACCGCGATCAGCAATGCTCTCGAATCTCTTAAGATCCCCAACTTTGCCTTCACTGGCCCCGCGGCAGCGAACGTTCGCGCGCCCTTCATCGATGTCGACACGATAGACGTATATCTGTCTTCGCCTAACCAGGGTGAAAAGCTCCAGAATCTTGCGAACCGCAAGGCAGATGGTCCGCCGCTCCGATTCCTGGAACCATACGATCTCGGCGTATTCATGTATGGCAAACGCTGCGATCAGATTCCGACAGTCTCCGAAGTGCAGGCTTACCTGGATCTGATTGCGCGCGGGGGGCGCGATCAAAAGCAGGCGGACTACCTGTTCGAAAAGACGATTGAGCCAATGTGGAAGGCCGCATGATTCCCGAACCGCAGAGAACGTACCTTCTGGAGCTGCTTGCAGCGCTGGGACCCGCCGCGGGCGACTTCGTCCTGGTGGGCGGTCAGGCGCTGAAGTTTGTTCTTGCCGAGGCCAGAGCAACGAGGGATTTCGACTTTCTTCTCGATGCGATTTCTCTTCGCGAGAAGCCGGCAAATATCGCAGAAAAGCTCGGGGCTCTGGGATACACAGTCGTGCCCGAATCGCGTAATTTCCAGTTCCAGAAGCCGATCCCGGGCACGAACGAAGTCATGCGCGTCGAATTCATGGCGCCGCGCGAACTTAAGCGAGTCAACGACTTCAGAGTCGACATCGAAAACGGCTTGCACGCTCGGGAATGTCTAGGTGGCACTATCGCACTCAATGAATCGGATATCCATGAGATACAGGGTGTGCTGCCCGATGGGACACCGGCGCGCGCCAGCCTTCGTGTTACGCGGTCTCACGCACTTGTGTTGCTCAAGCTCCTCGCCCTCGATGACCGATACAGGAATCTACGTGGGCCGGATCACGCAGAACACGATCGTAACGAAGCCAGAGTTCATGCATCGGATATCATCGCGATCCTGAATGCAGCCGTAGACATCGCGGCGCTTCGAGAGGCCTTCTACGGTCAATTCGCGAGCGATCCGACGCTCGGCATTCGTGTCGCTGATCACCTGCGCACGTACTTTCGCGAAGACACTAGCCCCGGCATGCTCCTGTATGAGGAATCGCTGCGCTCCGGCGGTCCCGTTGACCGCCAAACCAGGGCACAGTTGGCGGACGAGCTGCGCCGCGCCTTCCGGATGGTCGCGGAGATTCTGCCATCCGAAGCATTTACTACGCTGCGATCCGCCGCAGACGACGTCTGCAACCTCGAGCAGCGACGAGGATTGGCCGAGGACTTTCTTCGCGGCCTGGAGCATGCCGGAGTCAATGTCAGTTCCGAACAGGCGATTCAGTTCTTTCCCGGCGAGGTATTCGGCGGAGCATATGCTAGAGGTCAGGTATTCCAGACCAGTGCGCATCAGGAATTCCAGAAGCTTAGAGAAGGCGAGAAAGTGCTTCTGGCGGGCTACTGGAGGCTGCGATCTGCCATACTGCTCGCCGATCAAGGATTCACATTGCAGTTTGGAAGGATCATGAAATAGGCCCCAACTATGCGCGCAGATGACCTTCAACAAAACGTCACCGTATATGGTTCGCTATTTCCGGAACCCGTCCAGGTCATCGTTGCCATTCCCCTCGGCAACTCCGTAAAACTGGTCGGCAAAGGTCTCCGTTCTAATCGCGTCTACGAGCCAATTCTGAGCCCAGAGCAGATCGATCAGCTGCAAGCCTCACCGGCCCAGGAACCATTCGACGGCGACGCAGCCAAGTTTCGCCTCGGCGTTGAGGCCATGCGTCTGGGCTTGGCGTATGAATACGATCCCTATTTCGCCCTCTCAATCGCCCGCGTCGACCCGCTGCCCCACCAGTTAGAGGCAGTCTACGACTACTTCATCAAGCTGCCTCGCATCCGTTTCCTGCTCGCCGACGACCCTGGCGCCGGCAAGACCATCATGGCTGGCCTTCTCATCAAGGAATTGAAGATCCGCGGACTGGTGAAGCGCACGCTGATCGTGACGCCCGCGAACCTCTCGTTCCAGTGGCAACGAGAACTTAAAGACAAGTTTCGCGAGAGCTTCGAGGTGGTCCGGAGCGATGTGCTTCGGGCCAACTACGGCATGAATCCCTGGCAGGAAAAGAACCAGGTCATCACATCCGTGTCGTGGGTATCACGGATTGAGGATGCCAAGGAGTCATTGCTGCGCAGCCACTGGGATCTCATTATCGTGGACGAAGCTCACAAGATGAGTGCGTACAGCGCAGACAAGAAGACCCTTGCTTACCAGCTCGGCGAATCGCTGTCGCAGATGACGGATCATTTCCTGCTCATGACTGCAACTCCGCACAAGGGCGATCCGGAGAACTTTTGTCTTTTCCTGTCACTCCTTGACAAGGATGTCTACGGGAACGTGAAAAGCCTCGAAAAAGCGATGGAAGGGCACGAGGCGCCGTTTTATCTTCGCCGCCTCAAGGAAGCGCTGGTTACTTTTCCCGATCCCGACACCGGGCTAGTGAAGGCACTCTTTACCGAACGCAAGGTCCGGACCACTCCATTTCAGATCAGTGATAGGGAACTTGACCTCTACGACCAACTCACCCAGTACGTTGAGGACCAGTCCATCAAGGCAGCCCGAGAGGATTCGGCGCGGGCACGGGCAGTTGGATTCACAATGGCGATGCTCCAGCGCCGCTTTGCCTCCAGCATCTATGCCGTGCGCAGAACGCTGGAACGCATGAAGGAGAAGCGCGAAAAGATTCTCGAGGATCCGGCTAAATTCAGGCAGGAACAGATCAATCGTCGCCTTCCGGAAGACTTCGATGACCTGCCTGACGACGA
>DATJNC010000066.1:0-30999 GCA_035508395.1 Terriglobales bacterium
CGCCTATGCCCACCGCCGAACAAACTCACCCCACTTCCCTCGACCTCTCCTGGGCCCGCTCCCAATTCCCCGCACTCGCCCAAACTATCAATGGCCATCCCGCCGTCTTTCTTGACGGCCCCGGAGGCACGCAGGTTCCGCGGCGTGTGATCGATGCCATCTCCGACTATCTTGTGCGGCACAATGCCAATAGCGGTGGAGCATTCCCTACCAGTCGCGGCACCGATCGCGTCATTGCCGAGGCGCGCGGGGCCATGGCCGATTTTCTCAACTGCGACTCCGATGAGATCGTCTTCGGCGCCAACATGACCTCGCTCACCTACGCCATGAGCCGCAGCATCGGACGCGAGTTCGGCCCGGGCGATGAAGTTGTCCTCACCCTCCTCGATCACGATGCAAATTTTGCTCCCTGGAAAGCGCTCGAAGAAAAAGGTGTCACCATCCGCACCGTGAAATTCAATTCCGCCGAGTGCACCCTCGACATGCACGATCTGGCGCACCAGATCACGAGCCACACTTGTCTCGTTGCAGTTGGCTTTGCCTCAAATGCCGTCGGAACGGTCAACGATGTGAAGGAAGTCGTCCGCCTCGCGCGCCAAGCAGGAGCCTTGAGCTACATTGACGCCGTCCACTACGCCCCGCATGGCCTGATCGATGTCCGCGCGCTCGATTGCGACTTTCTCGTCTGCTCCACTTACAAATTCTTCGGTCCGCATATGGGAGTTCTTTACGGCAAGCGCGAACACCTAACGCGGCTTCGTCCGTATAAAGTTCGCCCCAGCAGCAACGATGTCCCCAATCGCTGGGAATGGGGCACTCTCAACCATGAATGTATCGCGGGAATCAAAGCCTGCGTCGATTATTGGGAGCAGTTGGGGCAGCGCACGTGTGGCGCGGGCCCTATGGCGCGCGAATCGTCCGTAGAGGCGCAGCTTGCTGCGTCTCCTCGCCCGAGCCGCCGCGAATCGATTATCGCCGCCCATGCAGCAATCCACGCTCACGAACGCGCGCTCACAGAAAAGTTGATCCCCGGCCTGCTCGCCATTCCCGGCCTCAAACTTTATGGCATCACCGACCCGCGCCGCTTCGATCATCGTTGCGCGACAGTTGTCGTCCGCATCGACGGCCACAGCCCGCTCGAACTCGCAACGAAACTCGGCGAGCGTGGCTTCTTTACCTGGGACGGAAATTATTACGCCCTCAATCTCACCGAGCAGCTAGGAGTAGAACAATCCGGTGGCTTCCTCCGCCTCGGCCTTGTGCACTACAACACAATGGAAGAAGTTGAGCGCCTGCTCGCGGCGCTGCGAGAGATTGTAGGATCGTGACCCATTCGCGTTTTTCCCAGTGAGTTGACGTTGTCTCGCAAAGAGGAAGACGCGAGTTCAGCGTGAGGAAAATGGCGGAACAACTGGCTTCAACCGTGGGGTGTCGGAAAAGCGTGGACCAACCGTGGAAGAGCGGCCCTTCAGGGCCGCGTTAGCGGCATCCAAATCAGGGGGCTTTAGCCCCAGCGGTGGTTCTCGATACCAGCTGAGAGCTCTCCGCAGCCCCTTTTAGCTACGTTCAATCCGCTCCACTCGGTCTCCCCTTCCTACCAGCGCCACTCTCGCCAGCCCAATGAACAGCCCGTGCTCAACGACGCCAGGAATATCGCTCAACGTCCGCGCCAGCGCTGAAGGATCCTTAATTTCTCCAAAGCTGCAATCCAGAATCGGGTTGCCATTGTCCGTCATATAGAGACGGCCATCGGAGCGCACCCGCCACTTCACCGTTGCGCCCAGGCTTGCAATCCTCTTTTGGACCGGCGCTCGCGCAAAGCTAATAACCTCCACCGGGAGTGGAAACTTGCCTAGCGTCGGCACCAGTTTGCTCGAATCGGCAATCACCACCATTTCTTTCGCCGCCGCGGCAATTACTTTTTCACGCAGCAGCGCGCCGCCGCCGCCCTTGATCAGCCGCAGTTGCGGATCAATCTCATCCGCTCCGTCAATATCAATGTCAATCGCAGGTTGCTGATCCAGCGTCGCTAGTGGAATTCCCGCCCCACGCGCCAGATCGGCCGTGCCAACCGACGTGGGGACCCCAACGATTTTGAGGCCGGTTCTCACGCGCTCTCCCAGCGCCAGAACCGCAAAATAAGCGGTCGATCCCGTTCCTAGCCCCACCACATCGCCATCGCCAACCAGTTCTGCGGCCGCTCGCCCCGCCAGTTCTTTCTCCCGCTGACTCTTGGAATCGCTCATGATCTGTGCACGCCCGAAAATTGAATGATCACTGCCCTTGGACTTAAACGGCGTCACCTTTTGAAGAGACCGATATATATCAGATAACCCGCAAGAGACAGCCCGAACACACCCAACAAATATGAAACGATGTCGATTACAAAACCAGCAGGCTCGAATGTGCCCGAATCGATCTGAATCCGCGCCGTTCTGTAGCGAGAAAGGCCCGCGAAAATCAACAGCACTCCACCAAGAATCGAAATCACTCCGAACCAGGCAGAAACCCCCGACGAGAGCGACCCTTCTCCATGCCCTGAAATCCTGAGAAATTCGCGCAGTGCAATCGAGAATCGTCCAATCGCGAAGCCAAAGATGATTGTCGCGATCCCGGTTCTCACCCACGCGAGAAATGTCCGCTCGTTCGCCAGGTGATCGCGCGCGCGATTGGGATTAGGATTGTCGGGTGGCATTTTCTGGTGGCAGTTTCCCGCGAGTCATTTTTCCGCGAAGCTGCAGATCATTCTCCCGCAGATCAGGCAAGCTCGCTATTATTCCACAGCCTTTCGCAGCAAAGCAGCAGGACCGGCAATGTTCTTGAGCAGGTCTCCCGGAATGCCGTGCCGTTGCTGCAGATACTCGGGCGAGTTATACGAGAGCCATACTTTTCCCTGTGCATCCTGCCAGGCGAGCGCCTTCAGCGGCAGATCGATCGCGCAACTTGGCGCCGCGACCATCAGCGGCGTTCCCCCCTTCGGATTGCCGAAGATCAGCAACTGCGTCGGCCGCATCTCAAGGCCGACTTTGGCCGCTTCGCCGCTATGATCCACTAGAGCGAACACGGTCACTCCGTTTTCCTTGAGGATGGCTTGCAGCCGGTTGACTGTTTCCGGGACGGAATAACGGCTAGGTAGATCGACGATCCCTGCGCTCATGCGAGTCCTCCGGAAGGGTAGACGTTGTGTTTGTCCCGGAGGTCGCAGAAGATTATTCAGGCGGCAACTGCCCACTACTTCGCCGCGCCCGCATCCTTTAATATCTGCTCGGCGTAATAATTCGTCACCTTCGCGTCGTCGCGCAGGCTCTCGTAATATGCCGCTTTAAGCAACTGTTCGCGCCGGTCCCGAAGCTGCTGACGAATCGCTTGCTGCACCCGGGGGTCATTCAGGTCGCGCTGTCCCGCTGGCTCCTTGGCGATCAGCTTCACGATGAGATATGCATACGGCTGATGATTCGCGGGATTCACCATCGGAATCACCTGCGTGTATTGTCCCGGCTTGAGCTTCATGACGGCTTCCCGCGTCGCCGGATCCGCCTGCTTCAGCGCCGACTCCGGGGCCATCCCTAGGTCCCCGCCATTGTTGCTCGTCTCCGGATCTTCGGAGTAATTCATCGCCAGCGTGGCAAAGTCGTCTCCGCTATCGAGGCGATTGGCGATCATCTGAATCTTCTTGCGCGCATCAGCGTCATTCTGAGCCTTGCTGTTCTGCAGATTATGGACCTGCGGCTGTGGCATCCCCGTGACCATGATCTTCGCCAGGTGATATTGCGGCTCGATCAGATTGAACTCCGCCTTGTGCGCGTTGTAGTAGCTCGTCACATCCTGATCGGTGATGTTGATGCGCGAAGTGATCTCTTTGTTGAGCACTTTGTCCCGCGTTAGCGAACGCCGCAAGTCGCGCTTGAAGTCGTCGAGCGAGATCTTCTTCTCCTCCAGCCGCTTGTTGAATTCCTCGGCGGTATAGGGAGACTTGATTTCGTTCAGCTTGCGGTCCACTTCCTCATCCGTCGCCAGCAGCCCCAGTTCTTCGGCCCGGCGCATGAGGATCTCGGTCTCGATCAGCTCATTCAGGATGCTCAGCCGGAGGCTCACCGCCTGCTCCCCGCTCGGCTGCTGATCGGATCCGGCGGTCTGATTTGCATAATACTTGTCCACCTCGCTTCGATAGATCTTGCGCCCATTCACTGAGGCCATTACATCGCCGCCAACACTGTCGTGATTGCAGGCCGATAAGCCAATCACCAGAACTACACTGGCCAAGATGAGGCTGGTTCGCCTCAACTCCGGGTGAGCAGGGTTATTCAATGTCTTCCCTCCAATGAGGCAGCATCCATAATTCTTTAATAAATGATTCGCTGGCAATTGTCGCACGCCGAGCTACTCTCGCATGGTTCCGGCTGGATCGATGAAGAGATCTTCACGCGAGGCTCATTTCGCGGAAGCAGCCGCGCCCGGGGTTCCTTCCCCGGCGGGTTTGTGGCCCGGCGGGGCCATGCCTGCATCCTTCAGTGCTTGATCCAGAGCAGCCCGGATTTCCTCGGCGGGAACAGCGCCATCAACCTTCGCGCCGTTGACGAACAGCGTCGGAGTCGCGTTGACTCCGATGTCGTCCCCCTCCCTCATCGATGCACGTACCGCCTTGTCATCCTGTGCCTTGATGCACGCTAGCAACTGGCTCTCGTTCAGATTGTGTTTTTGTCCATTCGTGAGTGCCAGCCTGTCCAGCTCTGCGTATTGCGCCGGCCTGTCTTTCAGGCCTCTCACTGAGTTCTGATTGCCATGCAGATAATCGGCATAATCCCAGTAGGCGTCTGATGATTGTGCGTTAAGACAGTTGGCATTGACGGCCGCATGAATCGCCCAGGGATGAACCTCCTCCAGGGGATAGTCCTTGTATATGAAGAGCACGCGGTCACCATACTCCCTGAAGATCTCCGGAAACAAGGTGGCGTGCATATGCGAACAAAACGGACATTCGAAATCGTCATAGTTCACGACCACAATCTTGGCGTCTTTGTTGCCGCGGCTCGGACGGCCGCTGGTGTCGATCTTCTTCATGATCTCCGCGTATGGATCCTTGGTCAGATCCATCTTCGTCACGCGAAGAAGTGTCTTGTGATCCTGTGACAGCAGGAAATCATAAGCCTTCTTGTGATCCGGACTGTCAAACACGACTGTCAGCGCGTCGTAGCCCGGAAAATCGCTCGCCCGCAGCGGCCCCACAATGACCTTCACATCAGGTGGCAACTGATACTGGGCTCGCACATGACGCTCCACGAGCTGCACCAGATCCGGACTCGTTGCGTTTGCCGAAGGCTGTGCTGGCGAAGCCGGCGGAGCCTGAGCAGAACACCCGATACAGATAACCAATAGAATCAGGAACGCGCGGCGCACCATCATCGATCGCAACCACCTGAGCATTGGAGGATTCGCTTGATTATCTCACGCCGCATGCAAGAAGACGGCCGGACACCCGACCGGATTAGTGTCCGCGCACCAGATCTTCGGCTGTGAGCAGCTGATTCATTGAGCCTGACCGGAAGCCCTCGAGATCTAGGGTAACGAACTTGAATCCGAGACCTTTGAAGATGGCGGTGAACTCTCGCGCCATGCCTGCCGTCAAAGCGAGCCCCATCTCTTCAGGAGCAACCTCGATGCGTACGATTTCGCCATGATGGCGCACCCGCACCTGCCGAAATCCCAGTCGACGCAAAGCGTCTTCGCCGCGCTCGATCACATCCAGAGCTTCCGGAGTCACGGCGCGCCCGTATTCCATGCGTGACGAGAGGCACGCCGAAGCTGGCTTATCCCACACACGAAGTCCGGCTTCCCGCGCCAGTTCCCGTATCCCTGTCTTGGTGAGCCCGGCGTCCAACAATGGCGCCAACACGCGATGGTTGCGCGCCGCTTGCTGTCCAGGGCGAAAATCCCCTTGATCGTCGGCATTTACTCCGTAGGCGATTGCCTCGAAGCCACGATCGTGTCGGTATTGTTCGAGCACGGTGAACAATTCGTCCTTGCAATGAAAGCAGCGCATCGAATCGTTGCGCGTGTACGCAGGGTTCTCGAACTCGCGTGTCGCCACCACCTCGATCGGGATCTCGTGCTCCCGCGCAAATGCCAGCGCATCTTCGAGATGGGTGCGCGCGAGGCTCGGAGAATCCGCAATCACCGCAACCATTGCTTTTCCAAGCACGTCGTGTGCCGCATGGGCCAGAAATGCCGAGTCGACCCCGCCAGAATAAGCGATGATCAGCTTCGAGTGGGCGCGAATAATCTCCTGCAGGCGCGCCAGTTTCACATCGAGTTCGGCCGCTAGGCCCATAGTCAAATATTATTGGATTTTCTCGCGCTCTGCCTGAAGCGCGATTTGATTCGGAATTCCAATCGCGAGTTGCCGCTGATCCACCGCCGGCCTCCCGGAAGACGAATTCAGTACAACCTCTGTTGCCGCCTCAGATTACCGAATGACCCCACATTCGCCAGCGTGAAGCTGAAGCGATATTGGTTTTCGTTACGTACCGCTCCCAATGCGAACCGCCGATACTCCAGACTCAATCCGCAACAATCCCAGTTGTATGTCGTTTGCGCAGACGCGTACTGCAGATAGCCGTGGTTTGCATCGAAGCCAAAGCTGGCTGCCCCGCTTAGTCCGCGTTTGTTGAGTTGCCCATAGCCGGCAACCACTTGAAATTGATGGAAGTCAGTGGGCCCGGGCAAACCTGGCGGTGCAGCCGCATCGAGCACACGCAGAAAGGCATCTCCGCCGCCAACCGTGAACGGTCCGTAGTGGTAATTAACCATTGCATTGCTTCCGGTGATACGGCCGGTCTTGAGATCGTAATCCAGGTCCCATTCCGTAGTCGTGCGCGGACTCGTCTCGATCCGCAACCGGGAAATGATGGGCGCGAACCGTCGTTCTTCATTCAGGAACGCGACACCGGTGAAATCTGCGGTGCTCGTAAATACGTTTCGCAATCCGGGAACCAATGCGTCCCCGAAAGTCGGGTCGAAATAATACTTCTGCCCAACCTCCCAACTCGCGACCTCGCGTGGCCCAACCGTGCACGGAAGCTTATCTGCCGTCGGCGGCAATTCCCACGGGACCACACCAACCTGCGGAGGAGCGCCGACAGCCAGCGTGCTCATGGCAGGCACGTCGCAGTCGGTCTCGGAGTTCTCCCTTTTGGCATAGAGCCGGTTCACCACCGAGTAAGCGATTTCGTTTGTATTCGTTAGGAAATCCGCATAGTCGAAGTGCACAACATTAGAAAAGTTGTTGACTCCCGTCACGTAGTCGTAGCGCATACTTGGTTCGATCACGTGTTTCCACTTCCGTCCGAGCCACGGCCGCTCGAAAACTCTTTCCAAAGAAGGCGGTCTTAAATCGACCGACACCTCTAGGGATTTTCGATTCAGAACCTGATCCTCGACAACTCCACCCTCGGGATTGGATTCCTGCGGTACAAATCGCTGCGCATAAAACGTGTCGCGCAGTGTGAGTGCCGGTCGCAGCGACCACCCTTCCCAGTGCAATGGCATCGCCAGCGTCGGCGCGATATCAAGTCTTCCTACCAGCGGCGCCGTCCGCAGTCCAACCTGGCTTGTTTCCAGCCCAGTCTGTCGGCGCTGCAATCCTTCCGCAGCGGATTCAAATGAGAAATAGAGAGGCGTATTTCCAATTGGCCTCTCTTCGCTCGACACGAAAAAGCTGGGTGTGTGCAGGATGCGCACCAGCTCCGTCTGCGTGATGGTTGCGCAGCCCGTGTTGACTCCAGTTTCTGGCACGCACACTTCAAAGTTCTGGTAACGCTCGGCGAGCGCATTGAAATGAAATCCGTTGGTCGTATTCGACAAGAAGATCTGCGATCGGACCTCCGAATTGATGGCCTGCGTATACACCTCGGTAAATGCGAGCCGGTAGACAAATGAACTCAGATAATCCACATCCGCCACTCCGCGCACTGTGCCAAACGGATGCTCAGCCTCAAATCTCGCGTCTTCCCCGCCTTGATCTTGCAACGAGCCGCCAATCTCGATACCGCGATCCAATACCCCGGTGTAGTTGAAATAAACATACGAATTCTCGCTGGGACGCATGCGAAACACCCCCTGTTGCGCCCAACCGCGTTTCGAGTAGTATTCCGCCCCAATCGTGGCGTCAATGCTGCGGTTGAAAGCCCAATAGACAGAATCACCAGCGATATAACCCTTGGTCGAAGAGTTCCCGATGCTCGGTATCAGCAGGCCGCTTTGCCTCGTCGTCTGCACCGGATGAGTCACATAAGGAAAGTAAAAAACCGGAATGCCAAACAACCGGAAATTACTGGTGTAAATCTTCGCGGTGCTATCGACGTCGACAACGATGCGCTGCGCATGAAATTGCCATTTTGGAGTGGGCAGTTCGCAGGTCGTCACTGTTCCTTGCCGAACCAGGTAGTGATTCGGCCCGTGTTTTTCGACGATTTTTCCGGAGAATGCAAATGGGTTTGACGAACTCAGCACGTACTGCGTCTTCTTGCCACGAAAGCCGATCGTGCCGAGCACGCTATAAAACGTTCCTACCTGGGTCCGGATGTTGTAGGTGCCATGGCTCGCCTCGAGATGTTCGTCATACGGCCCCCCTTCGAGCAGCACGTGTCCCTCCGCTTCACTGTCGCCGGTGTCCGCGTTGTAAGTTATCTCATCGGCTTGCAGAATGTAATTGCGATAGTAGATCTCAACCCGGCCCCGCAGGTGATAGATCGATCCCTCTTTCTCCTGCTCTACCGCTCGGATCGTAACGTCTTCTTTTTGAGGGCTGCTGGCCTGGGCTACGGGCAGATTGGGGTGCGCCTGCTCGGGGGGTGGCGTCTGGCTGGTTACTATCCCGGGGGTCAGAATCAGATGACAGAGCAGGGCTGCCGTGATAAAGATTCGAGAGCGGCTCAACATTAACGGACGACCATTCGCGGGTGATCCGCCTGCGCGGCGGGCGCTCCGCCAGCCGGTCTGCGGGAAGATTGACCTTAGCACGCAGACGGCGAGCGAAGCAAAGCTGCGCTCTGTGTGGCCTGCGTAGTCCGTCTCAGCCTGGCTCTGGCTGCTGGCATTCTTCGCTGACCGTTTTTGTAACAATGACCGGTATGATGCACTCCGCGAGCACCGGGGATTCCGATTTGCATCCCGACTTTCGCGACACTCTCGATTTGGCTTCGCCCGATTCGTGCGAATCAAACTCCGACCCGAACCCGGAAGCGTGGCGCTATGAAGTGGCTGCTCGCCTCGCCCGCTATCGCATCCGGCGCAAGCCTCGCGCCCCCCGCTATCCTTCGCTGCTCTTGCCCTTCGACTCCTCGAGCAACTGGTCCCGGCATACTAGCTCTGCCAGCTTTGCAGCTACAGCTGAACCCGTCAATGAGGATCTGGAGCATCACTTTCGCCTTCGTCCCGCTGTACCAGTCGCCGATAACGCCCCGGCTGAGGATGAAGCCAAGCCGGGAAACCCGCTTCTAACCCAGGACTCGGGTCAGCATCTATCTTTCGAGGAGGATGGTTCGTTCACCAATGTGATCGAGTTTCCTCGCTCCGCCGCCATACCAGTGTTTCACTCCACTCCGCTGGCCGATCCCATCGTCGATCGCCCGCGCATCGTTGAGGCCCCGGAAATCCTGCCGCCCCCGCCCGCGCTCGGCGGAATCCTTATCGAGCCACCACAGCCGGAATTACCCGAACGC
Organism: Terriglobales bacterium; assembly: GCA_035508395.1. Classification (GTDB taxonomy): domain Bacteria; phylum Acidobacteriota; class Terriglobia; order Terriglobales; family Acidobacteriaceae; genus Acidiflorens. The sequence goes on from DATJNC010000066.1 coordinate 9,720, forward strand.
CGCCCAAACACCGAACCATCCATCGCATCGGCATCGATTCCTCACCGGTTATTGGCAGTCTCGCTCGATGTGCTAATTCTCGCGACAGCCGTTTTCGCTTTTGGCGCCATATTTCTCCGGCTCAATCCGATCCGCTTGCCACTTCCCGGTCTTGCAGGTCCCGTCGCCGGTTTGCTCGTTCTCTTGTGGATGATCTACCAATCCATGTTTATCGTCTTCACCGGTTCCACTCCTGGTCTGCGGGTAACTCGGCTGCGGATCGCCAAACTCGATGGCTCCCGAATAGCTCGACGCACCCGCCGCTGGAGGGTTCTCGCGTCCTTCCTATCCGCGTTTTCGGCCGGACTCGGATATCTCTGGTGTTTTCTCGATCAAGATTCACTCTGCTGGCATGATCGCATTACGCGAACTTGCATTCAGTCCGCGGACAGCCCAACCAGGAGCTAGGGCGGGCCCAGCTTGCAATCTCTTTCAAAAAAGATCCGGCCGATCTTCCGGCCGGATTCATTCGCTTCAAAAGCGCGACAAGCTAGCTCATCGACGATCAAAATGCGAGTCGAACAGGCTTGCGGTTGCCGCCTCAGCGACGTGCTCACATTTGTTGCCACAGCAGTTGTCTGATGAAGTCTTTTCTCCGCCGCAGCACTTTCCGTCTTTGCAACCGCCGTTCTTCTTGCACTGTTCTGCGCACTTCTTCGCATCCTTACCCACGCAGCACTTTGCGTCCGCCATTTCTTTGCCACCACAGCATGATTTGCCGTCCTTCACGTCACACTTGTTGCCCGTGCAGCAGGTGGGGCTGTCTTTGGCATCGGCATTGGCATGATGGCAACAGCTCATGCCATCTTTTGCGTCGGCGCTGTGATGGCAACAGCTCTTGGTTTCCGTCTTCGGTGTGGCGTTTGGAGCCGAGGTGGATGGACTTTCTTGTGCCCAAACTGCTAATGAGAGAGCAAGGACAATTGCGAAACATCTTAGTTTCATAAGGATCTCCTTTTCAGGTTATGAATGCGAAATGTCATGCGGCACCTAGGCCGCGAGATTTTGCAATGCGAAAGGAGGCTTGGCTCTAGACGCGAAGGGTCATGCCGAATACGTCCCGAAAGGGAGGCGAAGAAACGGGGGTCTCAACGATTGATTGTTTCGAGACATTGAGGTTCGGAGTCGCGTGCGTCGCTGTTATCGACGTTACTTCTGGTCCGAATTGCTGCGCCTCGCTGACTGGCGCGGGGATGCTCTGCGGTCCTTGCCGGAAACAGCAGCGATGCGAATCTCGACAGCCGGATGCATCCGCAACCAACTCAAGAATGCCTTCGGGGTTTGCAGAGCGAACTGGCGGACAACAAGCGTGCTTCGCCGTCGCCCGAGCGGCATGGTGGTGATCCGCATGTTGCGAGATAACCTCGGCCGGAAGCACATGGCCTGTATGGATGTGGCCCGCCGGCATGGCAAGCATTGGCGCGAGAGCCAGTTCGGCCCAAGCGGCAATCGCCAGCAACAGCACTCCGGCAACAGGCTTCCTTACCATACACTGCCAGCATGGCAAAAACGTGGCCTCGATCCTGTGATCCCGCTCACAGGAGGTTGTGAGGGGGTAGGCTTCGAAGATGCTTAGCTTTTCTCGCTTAGACGAGATTTTCTAGCGCCAAGCGCAGGTCTGAAAATCGAAAATCGTACCCGCTCTGCATCAATTTGTCGGGAACGGCTCGAACGCTCGCGAGGAATAACTCATTCGCTGCCTCCCTGCCAAACAGCATGCTCAGCGCAAACGCGGGAACCGGAAAAATTGCCGGACGATGGAGCACGGCTGCCAACTCGTTAGTGAACTCTGCATTCGTCGCCGCATTCGGCGCGACCAGGTTCACAGCGCCCGATAACACTGGATTCTGCAAAATGTGATGCACCGCTCCAACGGCATCGTCTACGTGAATCCAACTCCACCATTGCGTCCCCGATCCCACCCTGCCGCCTAATCCCACCCTGAAAGCAGGCAGCATCTTCGCGAGCGCGCCGCCGCCGTCACTCAGAACGAGTCCGGTGCGCAGATTCACGGTGCGGATCCCAGCCTGAGACGCAGCGACTGTCGCGGCTTCCCAATCCTTCGCAACCTCCGCTAAGAAGCCCTCGCCGGCCTGAGATTGCTCCGTCATCAGTTTGTCCCCTCGGTCGCCATAGAACCCGACTGCCGATGCGCACACGAATACCTTCGGCTTGATTTCAGCTTCCGCCAATGCGCGCGCGAGGTTCGCCGTTCCTTGCACCCGGCTTTCCCGGATCGCCTTCTTCTTTGCGGCAGTCCAGCGTCCGACGATGCTTTCCCCAGCCAAATGAATGACTGCGTGAAAACCCGAAACCACGGTAGGCGAGAGACTTTCCATCGGATTCCAGTGGATCTCGCCCCCTTTCCGTGGTATTCCTCGCACCAGAGGAACCACCTGCGCGCCCTCGTGCGTCAGCGACTCCGCCACAGCGCTGCCGATCAGCCCCGAGGCCCCACTCACCAATATACGGTTCATCGTCTTACGTTGGATCGCACTCTACTCGCCGATGGTATCGCGCCGAGCCGGGTTGCCGACAGTGAAATGGCTGGGCATGAACCGGGTTGTGTCCTTATAAGCGCGAGAGTGACCTTCGCGTAAACTATAGATATAGACTGCCCTCGCGGCATGAGCCCTCCCCGCTTGCCCTGGGTTAAAATCCATCATGGCGACGTTGCGGGAACAAATCGCAACCAATGTGCTCACGGTAACGCGTTTCCGCGAGTTGATGCGGAAGCTCCGCGAAAACCGCCCGAACGACGATCTCGCCCTGGTCAAGAAAGCCTACGAGTTCTCCCTAAAACATCACACTGGCCAGAGCCGAGCTTCCGGTGAGCCGTACCTCGTCCATCCTCTCGAGGTCGGAATCGTCCTCGCGGATATGAAGATGGACTCGGTTTCCATTGCCGCTGGTCTGCTCCACGATTCTGTTGAAGATACCTCCGTCACCGCCACCGAGATTCGCCAGGAATTCGGCGAGCAAGTCGCTCACATCGTCGAAGGCGTCACCAAGATCAGCAAAATTGATTTTTCCTCGCGTGAAGAGGCCCAGGCCGAAAACCTGCGCAAGATGATGCTCGCCATGGTCGATGACATTCGCGTCGTCCTCATCAAACTCGCGGATCGTCTCCATAACATGCGAACCCTCAAACATCTTGATCCCGAGCGTCAGCGCAAAATCGCCCGGGAGACCCTCGATATCTACGCTCCTATCGCACATCGCCTCGGTATGGGCAAGATTCGCGGCGAACTCGAAGATTTGGGTTTCGAATATGTCGATCCCATTGGCTACGAACAGGTACGTCTGGCCGTGGAATCACGCCGCAAAGCCGGTGAAGCCTTCCTGGCCCGGGTCGAATCCACCATGCGAGATGGCCTTAAAGAAGCCGGAATCACCAGCCGCGTCGAAAGTCGCATCAAGCGCCTCTACAGCATCCACAACAAGTTAATTCGTCAACGCATCTCCGTCGATCAGGTTTACGACCTCTACGCTGTCCGCGTGATCACGACTTCCGTGCAGGATTGTTACGCCGTCCTCGGTATCATTCACAATCTTTGGCGACCTGTGCCTGGCCGTATCAAAGACTTCATTGCCATGCCACGTCCCAACCTTTATCAGTCGCTCCACACCTCGGTGATCACCGAAACCGGAGAGACCTTCGAAATCCAGATTCGCACGGAAGAGATGCACAAGATGTGCGAGGAGGGCATTGCCGCACACTGGAAATACAAGGACGGTCCCGTTTCTGCCCAGGACGAGCAACGCCTCGCATGGTTGCGCCAGGTGGTCGAATGGCAGCGCGACGTCTCCGACCCGAACGAGTTTTTATCCACCTTGAAGGTCGACCTCTATCCCGAGGAGGTCTACACCTTCACTCCCAAGGGCAAGGTAGTCGTCCTTCCGCGCGAGTCAACCCCGATCGACTTCGCCTATTCCATTCACACCGAGGTCGGCCATTCTTGCACCGGCGCCAAGGTGAACGGACGCATGGTTCCTCTGCGCCACAAACTTCATTCCGGCGATATCGTCGAGATCCTCACCCAACCCGGCCACAAGCCCAGTCGAGACTGGCTGGCCGTGGTCAAGTCCTCGCGCGCCCGCAACAAGATCAAACACTGGCTCAACGTCCATCAGCGCGAGCGGGCCATCGAAATTGGCAAGAAGCTGATTGAAAAGGAAGCCCGCAAATACCGCGTCTCGCTCAAGGACATCAAAGACGCTGATCTCCAGCGCGTCGCCAACGATTATGGCCTCGGTCGCGCCGACGACATGATGGCTGGGATCGGTTACGGCAAGTATTCGGCCCGCCAAGTCCTGGCAAAACTCGCCCCAGCAGGCGCCGAGCCAATCGCTGATGGCGAAGAGCAAGCCGCAGCCCATGGCATCTCGAGCGTGGTTCGCCGTGTCTTTGGCGGCGATTCCAACGCCATTGTCGTTAAGGGACAAGGCGACTTGCTCGTTTATCGCGCCCGCTGTTGCAACCCAATTCGCGGCGAATCGATCGTCGGCTACGTTACGCGTGGGAAGGGAATTGCGGTCCACTCCGTCAATTGCCCCAACGTCACAAATCTTCTTTATGAGCCCGAGCGCCGCATCGACGTCCTCTGGGCAGGAGACAAAGAAGGCCAGCCCGTCTCCTACCCGGTAAAAATCACGCTGCTCTGTGACGATCGGTTCGGCATGCTCAAGCAGATCACTGCGGTCATCAGCGACACGCATACCAATATTCGTAACATCGAAGCTCGGACCTCAAACGGGCAAGCCAATGTCGATGTTGTCCTCGAAATCGCCGATCTCAAGCACCTGCAGCGCATCATCGACGGTGTTCGCCAGATTCCCGGCGTTCACGATGTGCAAAGACTGCAGAAAATCTGAGCTCTCTTTGAGGTTGCAATTTGCAACCTCAAAACGCTAGCTGGCAGTTCAAATCCGATGTTCCTCGCCGAGGATGGTAACGGCCTCCTTATTTCGCGAATCACATCCACGATTTCCTGAATATCGCAATCATGGTCGCGTACTTTCTTTTCCAGATCGTTCGGTTTCGCGACGAGCTTCTGATTTGTCGCCAGCACTTCGCGCATGTGCACAAAAGCCCGCACAACAAAAATGCTCATTTCCACGGCTCACTTTGAATTCAATACCGTCGCCGCCATAATGGCGCCGTGTTCCGTAAATGCGTATGGCTGATAACGTCTGCCGCCTCTCGAACGTACTCTGTGTTGCGCTTTTCCCTTTGAGGTTGCAATTTGCAACCTCAAATCGTTGCACGAAACACAAAGTCGGAGGGAAATCGCTCAGAGTTGCGTTTTACTTGTTGGTTCAGCCGCTTGACCTCAACGCCATACAGCTCCGCGAGGTCGGAGTCGAGAATGACCTTTCGGCCGCGCAACACGAATTTCCTCGACTCAACCCTCCTCGTTATTACGGCTAATTTCAGTGCCATGGATGCATCTTTCATTTCTTCCGGGTGAACAAAGTGTACCCACTTATTGTGCAATCCATCGCGCTTTGCGCCATTGATCCGTCAACATCAAACCTGTGATGATTTCAGGGTGACCGGTTCCTCTGCCCGTTTTCCGCCTCCCACGGCAAACTTCAGCCTCCTCGGCAAAATCCGTTCTCGACGCCGTTCCGCCTCTAGCGTTTGTGTTCGCGCCTTCAACAGATCGTCCAGCGAAATCATTCCCACCAGCCTCTTAGAGCTATTCCGTTCCACCACCGGAAATCGCGTCAGCCCCGTTTCCGCCATTCGGTAGACGACGACTCGCAGCGGTTCATCCGGATATGCCACCTGTGCGTCCTGCCGGAGCACGTCCTTTAGTTCCTGTCCGTCCCCCGACCGCACCAGTTGTTGCAACTCATGCCGAGGTAACACGCCCACCAGTTCCCGATCCCGATTCACCACCGGATAAAGCTGCTGCCATCTCAAGCTCTGGCTCTCGCGCAACGAATTGGCAAGGTCCGCCACCGGGGTGTCCGCCGCAATCACCGCTACATTCGGGCGCATGACCTCGCGCACAAACAGAATTTCCAGCGGGTCTACCCCATATTCGCAGCTGAGGTGATATCCACGCCGAGCGACTTTTTCTGTCAGGATTGACCGGCGCATGGTCAAGACGGTAAATCCGTGCGCCACGATCGAGGCGAGCAGTAAAGGTAGAATTGCGTTCAGGTCGTGTGTTACCTCCACCGCAAAGACAACGCCCGTAAAAGGCACGCGCATCGTCCCGCCCAGCGTCGCGCCCATCGCAATCAGCGGCCAGAACCCCAGCCCCTCATTGGGCAAGAAAGAACTCAGCAAACCGCCGAGCGCCCCACCCATCAAGAGCAGCGGAGCCAAAACTCCTCCCGACGTTCCCGATCCTAACGAAACCGCCCAAATGATTGATTTCACGAGCAGGATGCCAGCAATCGTGGTCAACAGCACCTGCCCCTGCAACATCGTGCCGATCGTGTCGTAGCCCACGCCCAGCGCTTGCGGAAAAACCAGTCCGCCGACTCCTACGACAAACCCTCCGATAATCGGCCACCACATCCAATGAATGGGCAGCTTTCGGAAAGCGTCCTCGCTTGCATACACCGCCATCGTCAACACTGCCGAAAGCGCTCCCGCCAGTACACCCACCAGAACGCACCCGAGAAGACCTGTCGTGCCAAGGAACGCCGGATGTGGCGGGGTCGGAAACAGCGGGCCCACGCCGATGATGTATCGTCGTGTCGCGGCTGCAGCCGCGCTCGCCAACGCCACCGGAATCAGGCTCCGCGGCTTCCACTCAAACAGCAATAGCTCCACCGCCAACAGTACTGCCGCCAGCGGCGAGGCGAAGGTCGCCGACATTCCTGCCGCCGCTCCAGCCACCAGTAATGTCCGCCGCTCCGCGCTTGTAAAATGAAAGAATTGCGCGATCATCGATCCAAACGCGCCGCCGGTCATGATGATCGGCCCTTCCGCTCCGAACGGGCCTCCTGAGCCAATCGAGATTGCCGATGAGATCGGCTTGAGCACCGCCACCCGCGGTTCCACCTGACCGCCCTTCAGCAGGATCGCCTCGATCGCCTCCGGGATGCCGTGCCCACGAATTTTCTCCGAGCCATAGCGCGCCATGATCCCCACGATCAGCCCGCCGATCATCGGTACGAGAATTTCCCACCAGCCCAGATGATTACCGGCAGGCGAAACTAGGGCAGTCCCCCACCGTTGGTAAAAGAACAGATTCGTAAAAATTCCGATCAGCCGAAGCAACGCCAAGGCCACGAACGCGCTGAATATCCCGATACCAATGGCGAGCCCCGCGATCGGGAACACCTCCAGCGTCATCGTGAAATCGCCCAACTTCTGCGAGATGTCCGGAATCTTCCCTCCGCTCACAGGACCACCTCGTCGAGGCTATGCCACCCTCGCTGCACCTCGCCCGTCTTCGGATTCGTGTGCGTCATAACCCCTCTCAGTGCGGCCACCAGCCTCGGGGCCGCGGTTCGCAGCTCGGTTCGCATGTGGAATGTCAGCTCTCCCAACACACGCTCGCCCTGAGCCGTGAGTTTCACGTGCACTTCGCGTCGGTCCTGTTGGCCCCGTACTCTTTGAATCAGGCCTTTCGCTGCCAGTCGATCTACTAGCTCCACTGCGCTGTGATGCTGGATCTGCAAGCGCTCCGCCAGATAGGCCACCCGAGGCTCTTGCCCACGGGGGATACCCTTCACCGCCAGCATTAGCTGATGTTGTTGCGGCTCCAGGCCAACTTCTCTCGCTGCCGTTTCGCTGAAGTGCAGAAACCGGCGGATCTGGTAACGGAACTCCGCCAGAGCCTGGTAGGTGGGTGTTTTGAGGTGCGCGTTTCTGTTCATACATCCCCTTTTCACATTATATCGTATAACGATATATCTCCGCCTGCCGCCTGCCTCTTCGCCAATCCATTTCTGGCTATCGGGTTACGACTTCGGTCTGCCCTGTGTCCCCACGGGTGCGAATCCGGTATCATAGAAACACATTCCTTTTGGAGGGGTGATGGCTGTTCCCGTATCCCAAATGTGGACGGTGGCGACCTATGTGTTGCGACAGAAGTTGGCTGGTCGTAAGCGCTATCCGCTCGTCCTCATGCTCGAGCCCCTGTTTCGCTGTAATCTGGCCTGTGCCGGTTGCGGAAAGATCCAATACCCCGCCCACATCTTGAAAAAAGACCTAACTGCCGAAGACTGTTTCAAAGCCGTTGACGAGTGCGCCGCCCCGGTGGTTTCCATTCCCGGCGGCGAACCCCTCATGCACCCTGAAATCGACAAGATTGTCGAAGGCCTGGTCGCGCGCAAGAAATACATCTATCTCTGCACCAACGCGCTCCTGCTCAAAGAGAAGCTGCACCTGTTCAAGCCCAGCAAGTACCTCAGCTTCTCCGTCCACGTCGACGGCCAGCGTGAGCACCACGATTTCTCGGTCTGCCGCGAAGGCGGATACGACATCGCCGTCGACGCCATCCGCGACGCCGTCAAGGCCGGCTTCCGCGTTACCACCAACACCACGCTCTTCGACGGCGCCGATCCCAGGAGTGTCCGCTCCTTCTTCGACGAAATGATGTCGCTCGGCGTCGAAAGCATGATGCTCTCGCCCGGCTATTCTTACGACAAGGCTCCCGACCAGAAGCATTTCCTTGGTCGCGCCCGCACCCGTCGCCTCTTCCGTGCGATCCTTGCGAATCGCGAAAAGAACTGGATCTTCAACCAGTCGCCGCTCTTTCTCGAATACCTGATGGGCAAGCGCAATTACAACTGCACGCCCTGGGGGATGCCGACCTACAACCTGTTCGGCTGGCAAAAGCCTTGTTACCTCCTCCAGGATGGGTACGCCGAGTCATATAAGGAGTTGATCGAAACTACCGACTGGGATGCCTATGGCACACAGTCTGGCAACCCGCAGTGCGCGAATTGCATGGTCCACTGCGGATACGAGCCCACATCCGTCGACGACACTTTCGGCTCCCTCCGCGGCTTCATCGACACCGTGAAGGCCACTTTCTCGCTCTATCCTGATAAAGCTGCGCTCGCCGATCTCGATCGTGAAATTCGCCCCGTGCACTCCTACAATCCGCTGATTCAAATCAGCAAAGATCAAATTAGCGCGTCATCGGCCGAGAACGACTCCACCGTCGAAGAGACCCGCGCATGAGCGGCCGCGAACATGGACACGATGGAACTTTGCCGCACGCCGCTTCGCCGGCCGCGCACCTTGCCCCGCCAGCTTCGAACTCCAACGATGAGTTAGAAGTTGTCCCCGGTTTTGACCGCGAAAACCTTCAGGGTTGGATCCCCTCGCTCGCCACCGAATCCGACATCCGCGCTGTCATCGAAAAAGCATTCGATTATCGCGGCGACGTCACCATCACCCGCAAAGACGGCTCCGAAATCACCGGCTATCTCTTCGATCGGCGCATCGGCAAAACTCTCAATGACTCTGCAATTCGGCTTATGCTCTCGACCAGCAACCACCGTACCGCGATCTCTTACTCCGAAATCGCTGGCATCGCCTTCACCGGTCGCGACACCGCGGCCGGCAAGAGCTATGAAGCCTGGGTCAAGAAATATTGGGAGAAGCGCGAAAACGGCGAGAAGAATATTTCGATCGAACCCGAAGCCCTCGAGTAGCAGGGCCTCGACATATGCGGGTTTCTCCGGTAGCTGAAGGGTCCGAATTCAACCGGGAAGGGCACGACTTTACTCGTGCCGCCACACCTTGTAATTCTGTCATTCCGAGTTGTCCGTAGTCGCGCTTGCGCGATGAGGACAGCGAGGAATCTGCATTTTCCGCAGCCTGTTCAGTCGCATAGTCTGCTAGGGGGGTTGCGGCTTTAGCCGCTGAGGGTCGCCACTTTACGCTATCAAGCGCAGCCTCACTTAGCCTTCAAACACCACAGTGCAGCTTGCGTGAAAAACTCCGTCAGCCTCTTGCGCGACCCATTTTCCGCAGGCGGCAGAAACATCCACGCCAGCACGCGAACCACGCCCGGCGGATGATACGGCACGCTCTGATCCGGCTGCGCAGGAAAAAATCGGCCCAACGACTCCCGCGGACGCTCCCGGAACTCGTCGATCATCGAAACCTGGTGTACGCACGAAATCGTACAGAAAGGGGCGCACGGTTTCACCGAGTTAAACTCCCGCTCCAGGTCCTCCGCCCCATACTTCTCCAGCGGAATGCCCGGCGCCCCCCTCTGCTGCGAGCAATAATGCACCAGCCCATCTTCGCAAATGTAGAGGTACCGGCTCCCCGCGCGGCAATGCCACTCATTGGCTCTCCCCTGCAGCAAATTCTTCTGGAACTGGTTGTAATAGGCAAAATTCGAAAACGACTTGCCCTCCAGCTGCATGATCTCGCGATAAACCTTCTGCTCGCGCTCCCCCAAAGGCCGCAGGTGCCCCTCATGATCATGAACAATGCCCACCGTGGTCGCGAACCCGAGTTCATGCGCCCGCCGCGCCACCGCCGCCGCATCCTCCGGATTTTCCGACGTGCCCACCACCGAATTGATGTTCACAGCGAACTCGGCATATTCCGCCAGCCACTGAAGTTTTTTGTCGAGCACCTTCAGGCTCTTCTTCGAAATCTCGTCGGGCTGCACATTATCAATGCTGGTCTGCAGATGGTCGAGCCCGGCGCGGTTCAGTCCCTTAATCCGCTCAGGAGTCAGCAGGTAACCGTTCGTGATCAGGGTCGCGATCGAGCCGTGCGCGCGAATGCGCCGAATAATCTGGTCCAGCTCCGGATGCAGCATCGGCTCGCCGCCGCTGATGGTAATGACCGAAGTGCCCAACTCTGCCAGACGATCGACACGCTGCAGCATGACCTCAGTCGGCACCGGCTTCGAGAAATTGTCGTACTCGTTGCAATACGTGCAGGCCAGGTTGCACTGGCGGATCGGCACGATGTGCGCCACAATCGGCTGGCGGCGCCACTTCATCGCCTTCGCCACCACGCGAGCCTGCCGCAGCTGAAAAGAAGGCGCCCGCAGCTTACGTCGAATGCTCGCGGCGTTCATAAGTCAAAAACACCCAACTCAAGAATCGCTATAACTTCAAGAACTGCCATGACTATGACCGCCTCACAAAGAAATCAAAGCCGCAAGGAAATTAAAACCAATCGTTCCAGGTGCGCATCCTTCAGGACGACTCTGGGTAAGTCGCGTATTGAAGGGGACGGCCTTCAGGCCGCCCGCAGAAAAGCCACGAAATTCGCGGGCTTTAGCCCCTGAGGAACTTAATCACAACTGCCCTAAGACATCCAGAACGTGCCCGTAAAAACCACCAGAGCGATTACCGATGCCGATAAAACATCGGCCGCATAGTGGTAACCACCGACGACCGTAGCTACCGCAATGCTGAGCGCGACAATGAGAAAAATCAAGCCGACCCACGGATCAAGTCGCAGCAATACAAGCGCTGCGGCCAGCGCCGAAGAAACATGGCCGCTCGGAAAGGTGATAGCTTTAATGCTCCCGCGGCGCAGGATAAAGCCATTGACTGCCGCGACTTGCGAAGTTGGCACCTTGAAATTTTCATAGTCGCTCAGCACTCGCGGAGGCATCGCCCGCACAAACGGCGTGATCGCAAAACATAGATAAGTGGCAGTCAGAACCACAATCCAGTAATAGCTCACATAACTCCGCAGGCCAGCCACATATAAAGCCACCAGCCCGAGCGGAACGACTGGATACACCACCAGGTAGGCCAGTTCCAGATAGCCAGCCACCCAAACACTGATCGAAATCTTCCCCGGCTCGATTCCGAGCGCTCGAAAAAATGCGCCATCAAACGCCGCCAGCCGTCTTTCCATTTTCGGGTCCGTGTCCGTGATGAATTGCCCGACCTGCCAGTAGGGCACCAATAACAGTGGAACGGGGAGCCAATCCCACAGGATCGAATACGCGAACGAGCTGAGCCAGCCGCGGCTGAAATGGGCGAGGAGAACCGCGCCAACGGTAAATAAGGCCAGCGCCGTGACCGTAAATTGCCGTGGACGCTGCAACGGACGCACCCACGCCGCCGCCGCCAGCAACGCGACAAAGCCGACTTGTATCTGCGCCGCTGGATTTTCCAATCTCATTTCGCCCCCTGGCTGCCAAGCGCGTTGCGGGCAAGAATCCGGCCATCATAGAACAGCCATGTGAATGGTTGGTTCCTTTAAACGAGCCAGATCTGACGGGCTCGTAAACTCTCCTGATTTTGCTTTTCGCACGATGGATTTTCCGCCGCCCACTTACAATGCCTGAATGCTCGTGCTTGCCTCCGCTTCCCCTCGACGTCAGGAACTACTCTGCAATGCCGGGGTCGACTTCGAAGTCCAGGCCGCTGACATCGACGAAGACCCGCGCCCCGGCGAAGGCCCCAAAGAATGTGCCGAACGGCTGGCGCGAGAGAAGGCCCTTGCCATCGCCCAGAGGCGTCCAGCCGATGCCGTTCTTGGCGCCGACACCATCGTCGTCATCGACAACCAGATTCTCAACAAGCCCACTGACGCCACCGACGCCGCGCGCATGTTGCGCTTGCTCTCCGGACGCAGGCACGAAGTCATCACCGGCGTTTGCCTGATCGTCAATGGCCGTTGCACCACCTCCAGCGAAACGACAACGGTGACCATGTCCGAGATTCCCGAAGAAGAGATCAGAGACTACGTACGCACCGGCGAACCAATGGATAAAGCCGGCGGATATGCTATCCAGGGAATCGCCTCCCGCTGGATCCCTCGCGTCGAAGGCGATTACAGCAACGTCGTCGGGCTTCCCGTCGCACTCGTCTATCGCCTTCTGGCTCAGCAATGGCCAGGCGCGTTCCGGAAATAGTGGGGTATCACTTGGTCAATACCAAATCCACGGTATCGTCGCGTCCCGCTTGTTCCCATAGAATCTGCGGCAGTTTGTGAGAAGGATCGAAAGGAGAATTGCCTTGAATCGACTCAGGAACGCAATCGTCGCGTCGGTTGCAGCGCTCGCATTCTTGTTGTTTGTGGCCGCGCCTCGCGCGCACGCCGATGACCGCGACAAATGTCAGCACGCCATCGAAAAAGCGGAAGCGAGGCTGGATAAAGCCATTCGAGACCATGGAGATCACAGCCACGAGGCCGATGATCGTCGGCGCGATCTAAATGCCGAACGCGAACGGTGCTGGAACGCATACCATCAGTGGTGGAACGGAAAAGACCATCGCTGGGAGACCGAGCACAACTGGGATCAACCGCACTAGAAAGGATATGGCTCGATTAGCTGACATTGTCTCGAGAGCCTCGTTTAGCGGGGCTCTCGAAAGGCTCTGGATGGCAGCGGAGCACGAAGCAAATACGCGCAATCGCTATTGATTGGCGTGAAATCAGAAGCTGCTAGGACTTCTTCTCGGCGTCTTTCTTTTCGTCGCCTTCTTTTACCGCCTGCTTGAAGTTGCGGATACCTTCTCCTAAACCTTTTCCGAGATCAGCAAACTTGCTCGGACCAAACAGAAGCAGCGCGATTCCGACGATCAGCAAAATATGCAACGGCTGGAACAGACCCTCACCCATAACTCCTCCGGTAGCGATCGGGCACCGCAGATTTTGCGGCCGAGAATCGCAAAGATCTCCTTAGCTGTGGCGCATGAATTCGCTCCGCCGCTTCAGCCAGGATCTCCAACTTGAATTCTAGGTTAGTGTAGAACCCCAGTCAAAGCCCTCACGTACTGGTTATCACTGAGCAAAGTGATCCCCATCACACTGGCCTCTCGAGCACTGAATGGTCCTTCTCGCGGCCTCTCGAAGCTGACGCCACAAGCTAACTCACACGGCCTCAATTATTCCCGTCAAAAGCGCCGCTCGGCGAGGGAGTTCGGAGATCAAGATGTATTCATGCGCGGCATGTGCTCCGTCGCCGACTCCGCCTAAACCGTCGAGTGTCGGTATCCCCAATCCTGCCGTGAAGTTACCGTCAGAGCCTCCTCCAACCGCCGCTTCGCGGAGTTGCCAGTCCATCTCGCCCGCGATCGCAACGGCCTTCTCATAAAGCGCTGCAACTCCGGATGTTCGCTCCATCGGAGGCCGATTGATACCGCCTGTGATCCTTAGGCTGCACTTGCGGTTGAAGGGACGCAGCGCTCGCATCTTCCTGTCAATGCCGCTTGCATCTTTCGCGCGAGAGATACGAACATCGACGTAGGCGCTCGCTTCGGCTGGAACCACGTTGGTGCGCGAGCCGCCGCGCACGATCCCGACGTTCACAGTTAAACCTTTCTTTAGGTCGGTAAAGCTCGAGACCTTGTCGATCTGCCGAGCCAACTCGACGATTGCGTTCACACCCTTCTCAAAGTCGAGGCCAGCATGCGATGCCTTACCCGTGACTTTGACCTCGTATTCACCGACCCCTTTGCGCGCCGTCTTCACCGCTCCGTTGAGTCCATAAGATGGTTCCAGAACGAGCACGGCAGCGGCCTTCTTTGCCAGCGCTTCGGTGATCTCACGTGAAGACTCGCTGCCCACTTCTTCGTCCGATACGAGCAGAACCGAGACTGGACGCGGAAGGATTCCGCCATTCCACTGTTTGAGCGCTGCGATCGCGGCGAGCATCAGCGCGATTCCCGACTTCATATCGAGCACGCCTGGACCAGTAAGCTTGTCTCCGGTCTCCAGACACGGCATCGTCGCCAGCGTTCCCAGCGGATAAACCGTATCGTAATGGCCGAGCAAGAGCGCTGGTTTTTCCCCAGACTTGCCGTCGAAACCAACCTGGAGGTGATTGCCGAAATCCCTAGCCTGATGAAGCCGCACATTTCCGCCAAGTGCCGCGAACTTCTGCCCGACGACTTCCGCAAGCCGATCGACAGCCGCTTTGCTGTCGCTTGGAGATTCGATCTCGACCAGTTCGCGGATGATGGCAACAAGTTGGGAACGATGCTCCTCGAAATAGCCGAGTCGGCGTTGCGCCTCCGAAGACTCACGCACGGCTGCACTTCGAGACTTCCAACGCTTAGCAGTTGGCATCAGTCAGTTCCCCAGATCTCGCCGATCACGCGCTGGAAGTTCGCGCCGAGCACCTTCTCGATCACGGCCGATGGCTGTCCGTGCTTGGCAAGTTCGTCGGCAATGACCTGCATGTGATCGGAGCCGTTGAGATCAGGCACATAAGGATAGCGGTCTTCACCTGGAGCGCCGATGCCGAGCTGCTTGCGGCGCGCGATGTCCTGGTCGAATGCGGCCTTCTGCTCGGGTGTGAGCACCGTCTTCTGGATGGAGCCATCAGAGCCGATGCCGACGTGATCGGCGCCGCAGACGTTGATCGCATGCACGAGATGATTCAGCACGTGTTCGCGCGTGGGCACAGTAGGTGACGCAACCAGATATGGCATCAGGTAGACGCCGAAATATCCTCCACGATCGGCGAGCGACTTGAGGATGTCATCAGGCTTGTTACGTGGATGCGCGTAAACGGCGGCGCATCCGGAATGCGAGATGAGCACCGGTTCTGCCGACTGTGCAATCGCTTCCGACGTTGTCCGATAGCCGCTGTGGCTAAGGTCAACGGCAACTCCCAATTCGTTCATCTTGCGGATCGCGGCAATTCCGGCCTTACTTAGGCCTGCATTTCCGGGTTCAAGGCATCCGTCGCCAAAGAGGCCGCGATTGTTGTAGGTGATTTGCATGATGCGGACGCCGAACTGCCGAAAGGTCGCGATGCGTTCGGGATTCTCTTCGAGGAACGTCGTGTACTGGAATCCGGGCATGATTCCGATCTTGCTTTCCCGTTTCGCACGGGCGATATCGGAATAGCGGGAGACGATCATGAACACGTCGGGATAACGGGCGACGAGGCCTTGCAGCTTTGCCAGATTCGTTACCGTCTCTTCAAAGCCCTGTTCCGAGATGGTGAGATTGATCGCCGTAATGCCCGATTGCCGGACGGATGCCAGCGCTTCCGGCGATGGAGGCGTGTCCATATCAGTAAACGGCGCACAGAGTGAGTCGATGACGATCGCGTTCGAATAGAGGGTCGAAACTGGCGGATCGGTGAAAGCGTGCGCGAGCGGATTGCGAAGCAGGATGGCGGACGCCGAAGCGCCGAGCAGAAGACGATTGAAGTCGCGGCGATGCAAGGTGTTCGCTCCTGCGGGATTGTAATGCATCGCAGAGCATTTTCCCCGAAGTGCCATTACTTGGGCACTTAGGTCACTTTGCCCTCAGTCACTCGTCACAGACACGTCGCCTTATGGCGCGCCAACATTAAAACGGATTGATGCGAGCCGAAGGTTTCCTGACTTCGACTCGGAAGGGGGAAATATGAAGAAAGGGACCATGCTTCTCGTGGCGGTCCTTTTCCTGCTGTTTGGCGCGACAAAGGTGTTGAGCCAGGAGAAGTCTGCCGCGATCTCGGTGAAGGCCAGCGAATTGAACAACGGTGTTGTGATCTTGACGGTGGTGAGGGAAGGCAAAGAGTATGAACTGCAATGCAATCAGGGAACCTCCAATTGCACGCAGTTGAAGAGTGGCAAGTATCAGATGGTCGAACTCCCCAAGAACATGGGGATGTATGACTGTCGAGACGTCCAGATCTTTGCGGATGGCGCAAATCCGGCAGTCGACAAGAAGATCGGAGAGTATTGCCTGACCGATAAGTGAGGCGGGCAAAGACGCGGGCAAAGACAAGGTACTCGACTCTGCGGGACGACTCGCTTCGCGCATCGTTCGGCATCGCTCGGGATGACATTGATTTGATGAAATAGTGTCCTCCTAAAGCGTTCGTGTCACCTTGGAAAGCGCTCGCGGAGCATCGGGATCCAAGCCCTTTGCTTCCGCCAGCAAAGCCGCCAAAAGTTGGCCGGGAATGATGTAGGGTATCGGCGCAAGATACTCGGTAATTGATGGCAACATTCGGACGCTGCGCGAAGAAGCTTTGGCCAGCTCTTCGTCCGAGGTAATGGAAAGCGTCTCCGCGTGCAATTCCTGCAAGCGCTCAACCAGCAACTTGATTCCGGGCATCATCGGGCCAGGACAGGCAAACAGAAATACCGGGAAATGACGCTCGATCATGGCGAGCGGTCCATGGAAGAAATCAGCGCTTGAGAAGCGCTCGGCGACGACATAACAAGTTTCCATCAGCTTGAGCGCAAGTTCAAAAGCATTGCCATAAAGCAGGCCGCGACCGATCACGACACAGTTCTCCATGAAGGTGTAACGCGGCGCCAATTCTCTAATTACGGCTTCATGTTCGAGCGTGCGAGCGCAGAATTCCGGAATCGCTTCATACCCTTTTGTGATTGCCGTCGAGCCGGCGAGCGCCTCGGCGAGCAGATAAAAGATCATCATCTGGCCGGTGACGGTCTTGGTCGCGGCTACGGATCGCTCGCGTCCTCCGTGAACGAGGAGTGGGACGTCGACCGTGCGAAGCATTGTGGATCCAGGCTCATTCGTAATGCCAACCGTGAAAGCTCCGGCGGCTTTTGCCTCAGTCAGAACGTAATTAATGTCTTCACCTTCTCCTGATTGCGAGACTCCGACCACGAGTGCGTGCTGCAGGTGAAGCTTGGCGTGGTAGAGCGTGTAGACGGATGGAGCGGCCAGCGAGACCGGAATTCCGGTGGCGATTTCGAGCAAGTAGCGTCCGAATTGCGCGGCATTATCGGAGCTGCCGCGAGCAACCAAGATGACGAGCCGAATGTCGCGGGCACGCAGGCTCTCGCCAAGGCTACGAACCTTCGGCCGCTCGTACTGCAAAATGCGGGCGAGCACGTCGGGTTGCTGCCGGATCTCTTCAAGCATCAGGGACAAAGGGGCCATTCTCCTTATTACTTAACCGCAGAGTTCGCGGAGATCGCAGAGATTGGGAAGTCATGCACGACTCTGCGAATCCCATGCATCAGCATAGTGCATCTCTGCGAACACCGCATTCTCTGCGGTCAAATCCACCGGCAGAGGCGATAAAGATCATCGTCTCCGTAAATTGCCGACGCGAACGAGTTGAGGTGCGGTCTTGCGCGGGCGGCCGCGACGGCGGCGCGCGGGTTCTCCAGCGCTTGCCTGAATGGTTCCGGGCGGCAAGTTGGAGGTGACCAGGTTTTGGGATGCTACCTGCATGGCGTAGAAGATCGCGGAAGCTTCTTTGGGCTCGATGCGGCGGTGCAACATCAGCTCGCAGACCTCGGAAATTGCGGTCTGGATGGAGGGAGCGTCTTCGAGCCGTGGAAGGTAGATGTGGCTGTAAGGGAGAAATTCATCGCCGCCGGGGACGATGGGAGTTTTGCCCATGACTTTGTGATAGTGGCAACAGGTTTCGCCATGGAGGGCTGGCATTCTGCAGGGATCGCCAGCGGGGCTTCGCATTTGACAACGTCCGTAAGGATATTTTTTGGATGGGGTGGAAGAAGATGATGACGACATGGTGACGGCTCCTTTTTATGAATGAATGTTTGCGACGGGTATGAATGATTCTTGGTGCTGGTATGAGTGAATGGTGGTGCGTTCTGAGGCGCGGAGAGATAACTAGAAAAATAACCCTCCCCCCTCCCCTCGAAATTGGATAAGTTATTCATTACAAAATAGATAATAGTAAAGTCTTGGAAACATTTGACTTAGCGGCCATGAATGTCGAGTTTGGCCGGTTTTCTGAGTGTTGGGGGACGGGAAAATTGGCGAAAAAATCGTGAATTTGTGGAATATTCATGGTGATTTTTGTGTTGTTTCTCTAGTTATCAACGCCGTGGGGGAGGGCGGGGGAGTTCAGGGCTAGGATTGCACAGGTTATGGTGCAGCGTCTGTGAGGGCGGTTACATCGGATTTGTGAGGTTTTTAGAGCATCGGGCCATCGGGTGATTGTTCACCGCCGAGACGCCGAGGACGCCGAGAAATTCAGGGGCCAATGACCTCAGCGGCTAAAGCCGCTATTTATGGGGTGCAGCCTGATCGCAGCGTTGAAGCGCTGCGCCACCCAAAAGCAAATGCGGCAGGAAACCTTGGGGCACCCGGCTTTCGTGACGACCACCGGGCCTGAAGGCCCAATTCTCTCATTCGGAACGCGGCCCTAAAGGGCCGCTCTTCCACGGCGGCACTGTACGTGGAATCCCGGGTTTCCTGCCCCAGCACGCGAAAATCGCGCGTGCCGGGGGCCCCGAGAAGCGCGAAACCTGGGGCACCCGGCCTCACACCGTCACAAGGGGTGCCAGCGGTTCTCCTTTGTAAAATTTAGGGAAAATCTGCCGGACCGGACCGGGCGAAAGAAATCTCACGGGCAACGATTCGCCAGGATTGAGCGTTGCATACTTCTTTTTGACTTCTTCAAAATCGCACAGACTGGCTCTCTCAATGATCGTTCGACAAGGCCCAACCGTAACCGCTGTACCCAGCAACTGCTGCGGCGGGCAGCTGTCATTGTCGAACCCTATCACGAATTCCCCGGAAATCGGGCGCAGAACGGATTCAGCGGGTTCGTCGCGCCGCACTAATGTGGCAGTGAGATTTGTAACCGTTCCTCCTTGGATCTCTCCGGTCCGGCAAATCTCGAGCAACAATGCCATACTGTCTTGATCCTTCCTGGTAATCATTTCTGGCGCGATAAAGCGAACGCCAAATGCCCTTGCCAACTCGGCCAGGTCGCGCGTGATTTGCTCGAACTGCCCCCCGCTCTCGCCCAGCGTATTTATTTGCGCACCCATTGCGCACACGGATTTCCCCTGCTTCAGGTCAAAAAGTTCGATAGTACCGCTGTCCTTTAGCAGTGCGATGGCATCCAAGCACTTCTCTATCTCGAGGATGTCGTGCCCCAGAAAATCTGTCTTCAAGTTGAAGCTGGCGGTGCCAGCATCCGTGCCGAGCGTCATGTTCAAGTGAAATGGAACGTGGGAACTTGTCGAGGTCAGGCGGAACTCGCGGTCCTCGCCGTTCGCCCCAAGCTGCTTGGCAGTCACGTCGAATTCGATGAGATCGTATACCACTTTCTTTGGTCTGTTCTCGAAGGTGACGCGGAAACTGCCGCGGACTTTCGGAAATTTCGGCGAAAGAACGAGTCCAAATGGCCGTTGGAGTTGGTCGGGAGACATCAAAAAATCGAAGGAACTCTTGAACGCAACAAGTTCGTTGGGGTCCAATCGGGTGGAGGTCCCAGTACGAAAAGCATTCTGAATCTTCTTCGCGCCCTCAGCGTTCACGGTAAAAGTGACTTGGGGTGGGTCTCTGCGGACGCCCTCAATGTCTCTAGGGACGAGGTCCAGTCGGCGGTTACCTTGCCAGACCGACATAATCGTATTCGGCGGAAGCGTTTGGGGTCCCCCCTCAAGCGCTGCTATGCCTGCATTTCCAGAGTGGTAGCTAA
Organism: Terriglobales bacterium; assembly: GCA_035508395.1. GTDB lineage: Bacteria > Acidobacteriota > Terriglobia > Terriglobales > Acidobacteriaceae > Acidiflorens. The sequence continues at coordinate 30,059 of DATJNC010000066.1, forward strand.
GCTGATAGTCGTACCGCGGCTCCTGAAGTCGAAGTCGCTCGATGTATTGATCAACATTTTCGTCAGCAAGACTTGCAAGCTGCACGTCAGAGTAATTCCCAGTTCCAAGTAGCATGGATCTAATCGCAGGGATATTGAGACCGGCGTCGGGGAAGAAGAAATCCATAATCGGACATCGAAAAATCAGCTCCTTCACGATCATCGGCGCGTCAAATAGCTCGATTCTTACAGTTGGGTGCTGCTGCACCACCTTCTGAAACCAGGAGTGCGCGTTTATATCAAGTTTTATGGGGACGCACAGGGTCCATTCGTGAGGGCTGAATTGTGAGAGGGAAGTCTTCAGAGATTTCTTAACCTGCTTTTTTTGGACGTCCTTAATCCCATCCTTGAAAAACTTGCACTGCCAAATTGCGGGCCGACCTGCTAGGGTTCCAGCAAACAAGTCCGTTCCCTTGTCGCCGGCCTTGCCTTCGACATGCTTCAACCCGGCCCGGGGGAACTTTTCTGACAGAATCTGAAAACACAGTTCTTCAAATCTCGCGGGGTCTAAGTCCTTAAGACGCTGACCGAGGTCAATCATTACCAACTCCGGGAATCGTTCTAGCGCGATTGTACTGCGCTACGGGTACAGCCGATACAGCATGCGGGGGAACGGGATGGTTTCGCGGACGTGTTCGAGGCCGCAGATCCAGGCGACGGCGCGCTCTATCCCCATGCCGAAGCCGGAGTGGGGGACGCTGCCGTACTTACGTAAGTCGAGATACCACTTGAAGGCTTCTTCGGGAAGATTGTGTTCTTTGATTCGCTGGACGAGTAAGTCGTAACTGGCGGAGCGCTGGGAGCCTCCGATGATTTCTCCGTAGCCTTCGGGGGCGAGGACGTCGACGCAGAGAGCGAGATCGGGGCGCTGGGGATCGGGCTCCATGTAGAAGGCTTTGACG
>DATJNC010000067.1:0-15308 GCA_035508395.1 Terriglobales bacterium
GCCCGCGCCGCTTCAATGGTCGCGTTCAACGCCAGCAGATTGGTCTGCTGGGCAATCGAAGTGATGACCTCAATGACCTTGCCGATCTCCGCGCTCGATTCGCCGAGTTTGCCCACCGTCTGGTTGGTCGACTCCGCCGCCGTGACGGCTTCGGTCGCGACTTTCGCCGCTTCCGTCGCATTCTTGGCGATCTCACCGATGGTCGAGTTCATCTCCTCGGCGCCCGAAGAAAGCGTCTGCAGGTTGGTGTTCACCTGCGTGCCGGCTTCGGCCACGGTCTTGGCCTGCGCCGTGGTTTCTTCCGAGTTCGCCGTGATCTGTTGACTGGTCGCCGAAAGCTCTTCCGCCGCGGAGGCGACCGAATTCGTGTTCGAGGCAATCATCTGCAGCGCCGCGTGCATCTGATGCACCGTCTTGTTGAGCGCTTCGCACAGAGCTTTGAAATCGCCGGCATAGTTTCCCTCCATGCGCACCGTCATGTCGCCCGCCGCCACCTTGTCAAGCACCTTGCTGACATCGTGCAGGGGAGCGATGACCGCGTCGAGCGTCTCGTTGATGCCTTCGATGATCTTGCGGTAATCGCCGCCGTGCTTGCTCGCGTCGGCGCGCGTGGAAAGTCTGCCTTCGACGGCCGCGATGGCGAGCGTCGCCGTATCCGCTACCAGCGACTTTACGTTGTCAATGCAGGTATTGACGTTGTCCCTGACTAGGTTGAACTCTCCGTAATCAGCCGTCATCTTTTGGGGAATTTCACCGCGGCTGATCTTGTCGATATGACCGGCGATGGCGTTCACGGCGCTCTTCTGCTGCGTGATGTCGCTCGCGTACTTGACGACCTTGAACGGCTTGCCATTCAGGTCGAGGATGGGGTTATAAGACGCCTGAATCCAGACCTCCTTCCCTCCCTTGCCAATTCGTCTGAACTCGCCGGCCACGTACTCGCCCTGGTTCAGCTTGGCCCAGAACTCCTTGTACTCGGTGCTGTGACGGTAGCCTTCATCCACAAACATGCCGTGGTGCTTGCCCTTGATCTCGTCGAGTGTGTAGCCGAGCGTCTTCAGGAAGTTTTCGTTGGCCACGCGCACCGTTCCGTCCATGTTGAACTCGATGACGGCCTGCGACTTGCCGATGGCAGCAATTTGCCCGGAAAAATCCGCATTCGACAGCTTTTGCGCCGTGACGTCGGTGGCGTACTTCACTACCTTGAAGGGCTTGCCATTCAAATCCATGATCGGGTTGTACGAAGCCTGAATCCAGATGTCGTTTCCGCTCTTGCCAATTCGTCTGAATTCGCCGCCAACGTACTCGCCCCGGCTCAGCTTGGCCCAGAACTCCTTGTACTCGGGACTGCGACGATACCCTTCGTCGACAAACATGGCATGGTTCTTGCCCTTGATTTCGTCGAGTGTGTAGCCGAGCACGTCGAGGAAATTTTCGTTGGCATCCAACACTACGCCTTCCATGTTGAACTCGATCACCGCCTGCGACTTTCTGATGGCTTTGATCTGCCCAACGAAATTGGCGTTGAGCTCGTTCATAGTCGCTTTCTGCTCGGTAATGTCCTTCATATAGTTCACAATCTTGCAGGGCTTGCCGTCCAGGTCCAGGATGGGATGGTAGGAATATTCGATCCAGATCTCCTTCCCCTGCTTGGTGGCGCGCTTGGCTTCTCCATAGGCATGTTCGCCGCGCTTGAGTTTTTCCCACATCGTCTGCTGCTGGGCCTTGTATTCTGGACTCTGGCGCGTCGCCGCATCGACAAACATGCTGATGTGCTGCCCGATCATCTCCGCGTGACTGTAACCAAAAAGCTTCTCGAAATTCTCATTGGCATGGAGGACGATACCGTTCATGTCGTATTCGCTTACCGGCTGGGCACTGCTGATCGCTCCGATCTGTCCCTCGTAATCGGCGTCGCGCAGCTTGCGCGCCGTAATATCGGTCAGGAACTGCATGACGCGATACACCCTCCGGGCGTGATCGGGAATGGGGTAGTAGTTGGTGGCTACCCAGAATTCCTTGTTGCCTTTGCCCACCCGGCGGAATTCGCCGTGCTGTGGGGTCGAGGCCATGAGCTTCTCCCAAAGCGCCTTGTTTTCCGGGAGATTGCGGTCGCGCTCGAGCAGGAAGCTGTCGTGGTGCTTGCCCTGAACTTCCTCGAAGGTATAACCCATCAGCTGCAGGAAGAGGTCGTTGGCGCGCACGACATTGCCGGCCAGGTTGTACTCGACACACGGACGCGAACGATAAATTGCGTCCATGCCTTGCTGCAGCCGGTCCTGCTCGGTGACGATGGCCCAGGACGCCATGTACCCGGCATGGTCGCCTTTTTCGTCGTAGACGGCGTGCGCGGTGATGGCGATTTTCTCTGTTCCCAGTTCGAACGAGCCGTGATGCGGCAGGCTTCTGGGGTTGGCTAACATTTGACGCACGCGGGCGGGATCCTTGTGGAAGATGTCGATACACTTGCCGACCACTTCGCTGGCCTTGCAGGGCAGGAGGTTTTCAATCTTCTTGAACGTGTTGAGCGAAGTCTGATTTACGTAGCGGATGATGAGATCCTTGTCGGCATAGATCAGGTTCGAGGGAGGAAGCATCTCAAAAATCTGCTTGAGAAAATGCGGCTGTTCCATAGTGGGGGCTGCGGCTCCGCTCTTCTTGTTTTTCATTGCGAAAACTCCTTCATAAAATCGATGACCAAATTCGTGTTACATCCAATCTCCAGGCTCAGACCCAGGGCGATTCTGCGGACGAGCCGTCAAGTGCGGGCCAGCACCGCCCCGTTCGCAGTCTCGGCCGCGCCCACGGCGTGCACGATGTCCAGCTCCAGAAGCAGGTGCTCGGGCAACTTGTAGACGCCGCGAATGGTCGCGCGCATGGCTGCCGGCAAGGTCTCAGGCGGCTTCTCAAAGGTGTCCTGGGCGAGTTCAAGCACGTCGCCGATCTCATCGACCAGCAGGCTGACCGCGCCATCCGAGGTGCGCACTACCACGTTCATGGGCAGCTCGCCCGGCTTGCGGTCGGGCATGCCCAAGCAGCGCCGCAGATCGATGGCGGTCACGATCTGGCCGCGCAGATTGATCAGCCCGCTGATGGCCTTCGGAACCAGCGGCACCCGTGTCATCTCCTGATAGCGAATCACTTCCTGCACCTGATCGACGGGCACGCCAAAGAACTGTTTTCCCAGAAAGAACGTGCAGAACTGTTGTGTAGTCGGCATCGGCATCCCTTACGCTCCCACGGCCGCGCTGCGCCCGAGCGTGGGCGGAATCGTTTTTCGCTCCATCCCCGGAATCGCGGCAAGCAGGCCAGGCACATCGACGACCTCGGTGATGCGCTGCTGGATCACCGCCGACCCGATGACGCCCGGGCGCGAGGTTTGATGGTCGATTTCGAAAGACTCGTCCACAATGTCGAGGATCCTCTCCACCACCAGGCCGACATTGCGCCCGTCGCCGGCATAGACCACGATCACCTGCAGGGAAGCGTCGCCGCCCGCCGCCATCCCCTGGCCGTTGAGCGACTGGGAAAGCCGCACCAGCGGCATGATCTGGCCGCGATACTGCACCGTTTCCAGGCGGCCAGCTTTTTCGAGCGACCCGGCCTGGAACTCCTCCAGGCGAGCGACCGCCGACAGATTGATCGCCATCCTGGCGCCGTCGGCCAAGCGGAACAGCAGCACCGAGCGCCGTTGCTGGGCTTGCAAGGCCTCGCGCGCCGCCCCTGCGCTGGCTTCGGCCGTTTCCCGGTCCCGGCTTTCGTCAATCACGTGGGCATGTTGCGCCAGGCCCAGTACGTCGAGGATCAGCGCCACCTTGCCGTCTCCCATAATGGTCGCCCCGGCAAAGACATTGAGATTCTTCAGGTGCTTGCCCAGGGGCTTGACCACGATCTCCTCGGTGTCGGAAATCTCGTCCACTACCAGCCCGAACTTGTTGCCGTCGGCTTGCAAGACGACGATGTTGACCGCGCCGCGCTGCTCTCCCAGGCCGCTCCCGGTCACGTCGGACGCGTGGGTGGGGACCGGAACATTCTTCTCTTCACTCTTGCCTTCGCTCTTGCCTGCGCTCTTCCCCTCGTTGTTGCCCGCGCTCTTCTCTTCGCCGGCCGGTGCGGCGATGCGAAGCGCGGCCCTCAACTCGACCAGTGGAAGCAGGTTGCCGCGCAGGCGGTAGACTGCAGCTCCCTGAATGATCTCGATTCGCTGCTGCGTCTCTTCGACCCCCAGGCCCACCAGCTCCAGCAGGCTAGCCTGCGGAATGGCAAATCTTTGCCCGGCGGCGGTGACGATCAGGGCCGGCACGATCGCCAGCGTGAGCGGGATCTTGAGCTTCACCGTGGTACCGGCGCCCGGACTCGACTGGATATCGGCCGTGCCGCCGATACGCTCGATGTTCGTCTTCACCACGTCCATCCCCACGCCCCGTCCCGAGACATTGGTGATTTTTTCCGCGGTCGAGAGGCCGGGCAGAAAAATCAGGTTGGCGGCTTCGCGATCGCTCAGCCGCGCTCCTTCGTCGGCCTGGATCAGGCCCTTTTGCACCGCTTTGTGGACGATTCTTTTCAGGTCGAGTCCGGCCCCGTCATCGATAATCTCGATATTGACCTGGCCACCCTCGTGATAGGCACGCAGCCGGAGGACTCCTTCCGGATCCTTTCCCGCCGCTGCCCGGACCTCCGAACGCTCAATTCCGTGATCGACCGCGTTGCGCACCAGGTGCGTCATTGGATCCTTGATCGCCTCGATCAGGGTTTTATCCAGTTCGGTCTCCTGACCCTCCATCTCGATGCGCACTCGCTTGCCGCAGGCGATCGCCACATCGCGCACCGTGCGCGGGAACCGGCTCCATACGCTTCCGATGGGCTGCATGCGCGTCTTCATCACACCCTCTTGCAGTTCGGTGGCAATCAGATTCAGCCGCTGCCCGGTGGTGACGAGGCTGGTCTCTTCGGTATTACGCGTGAACTGCAGGATCTGGTTGCGGGCCAGCACCAGCTCCCCCACCAGGTTCATCAACTGGTCGAGCAGGCTCACGCTGACGCGAATCGTGTTCTGGCTGACTTCCTGCTTGTGCTGCCCCTCCGGCGCCCGGTTCGACTCGGGCTCCGCTGATTTTTCCCCGGCGTGTTCCGCCGTCGCCGCGCTCGACGCGGCAGCATTCTGCGCCTCGGGTTTTTCCGCTTCCGCCTCCGCGGCCTGAGCTTCGATCGCCGGTACGGCAGCGAGCGCGATCTTTTCTTGCGTCTCTTCTTTCTCTTCTTTTAGCTCTTCTTTTATCTCTTCTTTTCCTGTCTCTTCTTTCTTTTCCGGCTTCGCTTCTGCTTTCGCTTTCTGGGGAAGCGCCACGTCCGATACGCCGCCCGTCGCAGCCCCGGAACTCGCTGCGCCGGCACTGGCTGCGTCCGGCTCGAGCAGTTCGGTCAGCGTAGCCAGCAGCTTCTGGTCGTCGCGTTCGCCTTCGTTACCCGTGCTCTCGATGCTGCCCAGCATCTCCCGCACCGCGTCCACCATGGCCAATAACGCCGAGGTTCGTACCGGGTTCAGGATCAGATGCCCGTCGCGCAAGCGGGCAAGCAGGTTCTCGCCCACGTGAGCGACCGCCTCCAGTTTGTTAAACCCGAGAAACCCGCACGTGCCCTTGATGGTGTGGATGGTGCGAAAGATACTGGCCAGAATCTCCCGGTCGGAAGGATGCTTCTCCAGTTCGACCAGATCCCGGTCCAAACGGTCGAGGTTCTCCTGGCTTTCGGCCAGAAACTCTTTCACAATGTCGTCGGAATCAGCCATAACATTACCAGTTCAATCGAACGATCGCGGGTTCCACTTGAACCCCAAAAGGTCTTAGTTCGTCTGTCTTTGTTATTTCGAGTTCGCAAAAGCGACCGACAGCAGCCGCATGAGAACGCTCTTATGCGAATCCGAGACAACGGAGCGGTTGAAGCAGTTACGTCACCGAAGAGGTATCTCGTCTTCGGCATACGTACTTTTGGGACACTCGCGGAAGGGAAGGGCGGAACGCTTGGGAAATGCCTGGCTGGACGCCAGGCAGAAAACGACGGAGGTTCAATGCGCCAATAAGTAAGGCTTCGACAGGCCGACGACAAAGGTCATCGCCGTCAAGTCGAAGCCCGTTGCCATAAATGCCCGGACCTGTACTTACAGCCCCGGGCCCTCCGGGTACGCCGGCAAATCGGGCGGCGTCGACGGCAGTTTCTTGGGATTCGCTTTGATCTGCTGCATGACCAGATCAATCGCTTTTTCAAGCTGAGGATCCTGGCCTTTGACAACCAGGTCCGGCCGGTTATCGACCACCACGTCAGGCTCAACTCCCTTGTTTTCGATCAGCCACTTGCTATCGAGCCCATAAAGCGCAAACTCCGGCCGCGTGATGTAGCCGCCATCCATCAAAGGCATCATCCCCCGGATTCCCCGCACGCCTCCCCACGTCCGTTCGCCAATAAGCGGCCCCAGCTTATACACCTTGAAGAAGTAGCTGAACAGGTCGCCATCGGAGGCCGCCATGTGGTTGGTGATGCATGCCATGTACCCGTGGAACACGTTTTGTGGCACCGTGCTCGGTTCGAAGTTGCGCGCATTGTCCATCGCGGCCAGAATGCGTCGCAGCCGTGCAAAGATCAGTTGATCGACAAAGCCGCCTCCGTTATAGCGCACGTCGATGATGATCCCTTGCTTGCGAATCTGCGGAAAATACTGCCGCACAAATTCATTCAGCCCAGCATCACCCATGTCCGGCAAATACACATACCCGATTTTGCCGCCACTGGCCGCATCCACTTTATTGCGGTTGCTTTCGATCATGTTCAGTTCGCGCAGCCGGAATTCGTCGGCAATTGGCTTTACCACCAGCTTGTGCGCCCCATCAGCTGAGCCCTTGGAGTTGACCGTCAGCGTCACCACTTGATTGGCGGTATTGACCAGCAGCTCGTCGGGAGTTTGTGGGGCATGCAGCGTGTGCCCATTGATCGCTACCAGGTAGTCACCTTCTTTTACGTTGACCCCGGGCTCGGTCAACGGAGAACGAACCTGCGCGTCCCAGTTTTCGCCGGCATAAATTTTCTTGAAGCGATACATGCCGCTCGCGGCATCGAGTTCATAATCCGCTCCCAGCAACCCAACATTCACCGGGTGCAGCTCCGGAAACTCCCCGCCGCCGACATAGGTATGAGAGTTCGATAGTTCGGCGATGAGCTGAGCCATGATATAGGTGAGCGAGTAGCGATCGGCGACATAAGGAAGCAGCTGGGCATACTGGTCGCGGATCTTTGCCCAGTCATTGCCGTTCATCGAGGCTTCGAAGAAGAAGTCGCGCTCCTGTCGATACACCTCGTTATAGATTTCCTTCCATTCCAGTGGAGGATCGACCTCCGCTCGCATGGCGCTTGTGTTCAGCACCCCATCCCCGGCCTTGTGCGGCGAATCAGTCGGTTTCGCGTCGATGATGCCGTATTTCGCGGGCCCTTCTCCAGCCGTGCGATAAAGCAGCTTGGAGCCATCGGCCGAAAGCGCAAAACGGTCGCCGCCCTCGATCAGGACCTTGTCTTTCCGGTCTTTAAGGTCATAGGCGTGGATCGCAGGTTCTTCTCCCGGAAGCGGTCCGGAAAGTCCCTGGATCGGAGTGGTGCCGTAATAAACCGCATCTTTCGAAGCGTCGAGCCGGACAATGACAGCCGGCGGAACCGCCAGCGCGACCACCCGATTCTCGATTCCATCGAGATCGATTTTGAAAACCCTCGGCGGTTGCTTGGCTTCCGTTTCCACCGTCTTCTCGCCGCTGGCTTGTTCTTTTTCTGATGGCGGATTCGCTGGCGGTTGCTTGTTCTTCTTCGTTTCCGGTTTTTGTTCCGGAACCGGGGTCGTAACTGCCGGCTCGGGAGCCTTCACCTTCACTTCGTCACTCAATGCCGGAAACGGCGACGGCTCATCGGCCGTCAACGTGATGACATAGACCCGCGTCGTCTTGGGATTGGCGAATTCAAAATCGATGTTGCCGATAACTTCGTTGAAGTCTCGATCCGAGAGGAAATAAAGATAGCGCTTATCCGGATCGAAGACAGCCGCGTAGCTGTTTTCCAGAGCAGACGTCACCGGCGTGATCTTACTGTTCGCCAGTGAGTACAGATACACAACTGCGAAACCCGACTCCTCAGCCTTGTCATAGGCCAGCCATTGGCTGTCAGGAGACCAGTTGTAGTTTAGAATTTCGGCGAATTTTCCGCGATCCACCTGGACCGGCTTCTTGGCCTTTATATCGACGTACCAGAGCCTTACTTCCTGGTCAGACCACGCGATCTTCGTGCTATCCGGGGACCATACCGGCTGATACATGAATCCCTTGTGTCCGCTGGTGACTGCTTCTTCTGGGCCGAGTCCGTCTTGCGGCGAAATATAAATTTCGTCTTCACCCGTGCGATCCGAAACATAGGCGATCCATTTGCCGTCCGGCGACCAGGCAACTTTCTGCTCCCGTGCCCCTGGAGAATTTGTCAGATTGCGAACGCTGCCTTCTTTGGCGGGAACCGTGAAAACTTCGCCGCGCGCGCCGAATACCGCGCGCTTCCCATCTGGCGCAATGTCGAAATCCGTGATGTGGCGGCTTGCGTCCACCCAATGTTTCATGGCCTGATCGCGGTCGGTGTCGAGATATACCGTCAACTTCTTCGCTTGATGACTTTCCAGATCGAAGGTGTAAAGATACCCGCCATTCTCAAAGACGATTGCATCCGGCCCCAGGCTCGGCCACATGACGTCGAACTGGTCGAAGTTCGTCAGTTGTTGAATCTGTTTGCTTCCCGTATCGAAGCTGTAGAGATTGAGCCGATGATCGGCGCCCCGATCGGAACTGAAGAAAATCGTGTTGCCGTGCCACATGGGAAACGTATCTGTGTATTCCGTATGTGGCACCACCCCCTCGATCGTGTTGTTCTTCAGGTCGTAAATCGTGATGTCTTGCGCCATCCCGCCGGTATAGCGCTTCCACTGGCGGAAATTCCGGAAGATACGGTTGTATGCGATCTTGCCGCCGTCGGGCGAATATGAGAGAAGCCCGCCTTCATCCATGGCAAAGGGCTGCGGCAGTCCGCCACTTACCGCTACCATCGAGGGACGCTTCGCCCATCCATTCGAGGCATCGCGCCGCGAAAGAAAGATCACGTTCTTGCTGTCAGGAGTCCAGCCCACCACCTCGTTCAGAACGCCCATGCGATCGCTGAGCGGTTGCGCCTGTCCCTGGTAGAAAGTTAATTGCTTCGGCTGCCCGCCCTCCGATGGCATGACATATACGTTGAAGTTTCCGTCGTACTGCCCGGTGAACGCCAGCCACTTCCCGTCGGGTGAGAATTTCGGGAACTGTTCGCGCCCCGGGCTCGAAGTGATGCGCCGCGCCGTGCCTCCTGTGCTCGCCACCAGCCACAGATCGCCGCCGTACACAAATGCAACCTTGTCTTTGTAAATATCAGGAAAGAGCAGCAGCCTCCCTTCCTGTTTTTCTTGAGCGGAGAGCGCGCTGGCGCACGTGATCACTACGCAGGCGATGAGCGCGCATGCGAAGAAACTCCTGATCGATATCATGAAGGCTCCTGTTTGGACGAAGAAGTTTGAACAGAGGGAGCAACCTGAAGAACATTTGGACAGCCGGATTGTAACAGCTTGTCGGTTACTGGTTACAAACTAACCTGCTGCTTTTATCACTGCGGAGCCGGGTTGGCCGCCTTGCGCACGGCCTCCTGGCATGCGCTCGCCGCGGTTAACACTTTGTCAAACTCTGTATCTGTTCGGAGCTTGGCCAGCAGCGGATCAGAGAGCAGATTCGAGTAGGAGCAGTAATTCTGTTCCACCGCGCTTTGCAACATGTGCAGCGCAGCCTGCTTTTTCCCGCAAAACGCCAGGATCGCTCCTTGCGAATACCATAGTTCTGGGTCAGGATCGCTTGGCACATTGGTCTCATCCTCATGCGCGATACGATCGAGATCGGCCTCCCGCCCGGGCAGCAGGCACGCTTCCAGCAGGTCGCGATGATAGCGCGGTGTGGTTGGCATGTGTTTCACCGCTTCGCGCGCTTCCTGAATCTTGCCCTCACGCAAAAGAATCGATGGCATTGCATATGCCGCCCATTCTGAACCGGCATCGAGGCGCACGAACTCTTTCGCGCGCTCGGTCTTGCCTAATTCCGCGAACGCCCATGCGCAAGAACGAAAAACGTAATTTCCCGGATCCAGCGCGATCGCAGTATCGCATTCACTGGTGGCCTGCTCCAGCATGCCCGCGTACCGGTAGACATAACTCATCGCGAAGTGTGCCTGTGCGCTGTCCGGACGCCGTTTCACCAATGCCTGGGCCGCGCGGTAGGCTTCGCCCAATTCTCCTCGTTCCACGTGATTTGTAATCAACTGCCGCGCCGCATCGATGCGGTTCGGATCCAGCGAAATAGCCCGCTCGCTCGCCTTGATCGACTGCTGGAACATCTCCTCCCCGCCATCGGAATAGTCGGCGTCGAAATAGCATCGTATCGCCAGCTGTTCCCACGCTGGGGCATAGCTGGGATCCACTGCGACCACATGTTGCAGTACTGCGATCGCATCCTTATTAGGTCCCGGATCATGCGGCAGGGCCAGGCTATGCAGGTAGAGATCGTAGGCCTCGGGGCTCTTCGGTCGCGTGCCTGTGTCCAGATATCCGCCCGCCGCACCGAGCGCGGGCAGCAACCCCTGACGCACCTGCGCCGCGATCTGGTTCTGCATGGCAATCAGGTCATCGGCCGGCGCCGTCAGGCTGGTTTGCCACAAAAGCCGGTCGCTCTCCACCTGGATCGCCTCGATGGTGATCCGTAGCTGGTCTCCTTGTTTCAAGAAATGCCCTGCGATCACATTGGCGACGCGAACTTCCTCCCCAGCTTTTTGCGGATCCACATCATTGCCCGCAAATTTCCTCGTGATCGCCGACGGCCGCACATCCAGACTTCGTGTGTACGTAAGCGTATTGGCAATTTCGTCCGCCAGGGCAAAGCGCAGGAACTCAACGCTGATATCCCCGTTCATGTTCTGTAGCGGCAGCACGGCAATCGTATTCTTCTGCGCGTCGACCGCCGACGTCCCCCGATGCTTGAACCACCATGCCCCAAGCGTCACCAGCATCATCAGGAGCACCGCGCTTATTCCCAACAGGATGTATGTCGACCACCGCGTCGTCGCCTGGAATGTCGTTGTCGCAATGCGATACGGCAGCGCCGGACGCCGAGTGGTCTTGCTTCCACCCGACTCATTTTCTTTTCTCAGCGACTGCAGGTCGCCCTTCATCGCCAGCGCAGTGGGATAGCGGTGCCCGCGTTCCTTCTCCATCGCCCGGCCGATGATGCCTTCGAGATCCTGCGGGATCTTCGGGTTCAGTTGCCGCGGAGCCACCGGCTTCTGATTCAGGACAGCATCCAGCGTGGTGATCACATTGCCCGTCGCGAACGGCTTTTTGCCCGTCGACATCTCATAGAGCACCACGCCCAGCGAAAACAGGTCGCTCCGCGCATCCAGCTCCTCACCCCGTGCCTGCTCCGGCGACATGTAAACCGCCGTCCCCGGAATCACCCCCATGGCCGTTAGCGAGTCTTCCAGCGCCGCCTCGCTCGAGTTGGGGTCGTGCACCATCTTGGCTAGCCCGAAATCGAGAATCTTCGCCTGTCCGTTCTGCGCCACGAAGATATTGGCCGGCTTGATATCGCGATGGATCACGCCCTTGGCGTGCGAGGCCGCCAGCGCATCCGCCACCTGAATCCCGATATCCAGGATCTCGTCAATTTCCATGCGCCGAGTCCGTATCAGGTCCTTCAGACTGGTGCCCTCCAGCTTCTCCATCACGATGAACGGATGGGCGTCGATGTCTTCTATGTCGTGGATGGTGCAGATTCCAGGGTGGTTCAGTTGAGAGGCGGCGCGCGCTTCGCGAACGAACCGGTCCAGTGACTTACGGTCCTTCGCCATTTCTGCCGGGATGAACTTCAGGGCTACCCGGCGCGCCAGCCGGGTGTCTTCCGCTTCGTAAACCACGCCCATGCCACCACCACCCAGTTTGCCGATAATTCGATAGTGGTGGACGGTTTGGCCGATCATTGCGAGGGCCTCGCTAGCGTCGCCGTTATGGTAGGCCCCATCGCTTTTCCGGTCAACTCTGAACCGGATTGACTCCCTTGCCCTCTTCCTTCAGGAAAGCGTCCGCGCTCCACGCCCATCCATCGCCTCTTATTTTATGTAGTAGCCGGTCCGGCAACGCGCCCGAAGATGATTGGGCACGATCACCTGCAGGCGATGGAATGGTTGCTCGGCCAGATCCGAAGGACGGTAAGCGACCGCATACTGGCTTCGCAACTCCCGTCTGATCTTGCCAAATGCCCTGCCTACTGCGCCGTCCGAATCCGCGTGCAGGTAAATCCCTCCCGTCGCATCGGCCAGCTTCTTGAGGTTTGCCTCGCCCTCTTCCGCCAGGTCGACGGGAAAATCCTCGTTCACATTCACCGCATATATCGACGCTTCCGCCATCAGAACCCGCGAGATCGTTTCCTCCAGACTGCTCTTGCTCGAATTATCCTGCCCGTCGGTGATCAGGATCATGATGTGACGGGAAGGCTCCCGGTCTTGCCCCAGCCACAGCCCGGCTTGCGAAATCGCGTCATAGAGCGCCGTTTCCCCGTCCGCTTTTAACTTCCGGATTCGACGGGAAACCTGCCTCCAGTTGTTCGTGATCGGCGCAACCAGGCGCACATCCTGATTAAAGGCGAATACCCCCACCTTATCCGGAGGGCGAGCCACTTCCCTGAAAAATTGCCCGATCGTGCCTTGCTCCAGCGGAAATTTATAGGCCACGGACGAACTCACGTCCAGCAGCAGAGCCACATGCAGAGGCAAATTGGTTTCACTCTCGAAAAATGTCAGCGCCTCCTGCCTTCTGTCGTTATCCAGAATGTTGAAATCCGACGGCTGAAGGTTGCCCACGAACCGCCCTTTTTGGTCCGTCACGCTCAGCACCAGGCTCACTTCTCGTACCCACTCTTCGATGGTGGTCACGGTTGGTTCCAGGTACGCGGCATCGGTCATCGAAAAGCTGCCCAGGTTGTTCTGCGCAACGACTGGAACGGTCCCACCGGCCAAAAACATGAGCAGCAAGAAAATTCGCGTCGGAAATTGCAGCCCCATCCTGTCCCTTGCTTTCCCGCGAAGCTAGCTCGATGCCTGCTCGTTCTGCTGACCGGAATCCGCTTCGCCGCTGGACGCAGACGCGTCCCTGCACTTGCTCTCGACGCCGACTTTGGCTTTCTGTCGTTCTTGGGATTGGCGTCCCGCTTGGGGCCCTGAAAAGTCACTCTTGCAGCATCATTAATGAGCGCAATCCTTCGCTCATGGAATCGGGACGATTTCGTATTAGCCCGGAAGGGGTAACGTATTCTCGTTCATTTTTCACAGGAGCTTGCCGCCGGCAAAAAGAAAGGCCGCCGTTTGCCGGGCGGCCTGTTCTCTCAGCAAACTTCCTTTACGGCGCCAACAGGATTCCTACGGCGCCAGCGAGATCACGCCAAACGTTCCCGCAAGATTGTTCGACGGCCCCGCAGTGAAGAACAGTTGATTGGTGCGCCCGTTGTTCGCCGTTCCTCCGCCAAATTCAATTCCCCACAACTGATCGATGACGATCGGTTTGCCATTCGTGTCTTTTACCGCCCCCACAAACTGGCCGGTTTCCAGATTGAATCCATTAATGGTGCCGGAGTTGGTATTGTTCGAAACCAGCAGGGTATTGCTCAGCGGCCCGAAATTCTTGGGCGCCACGGCGAAACCCCACGGTTGCGCTAGCGGCCTGCCCGCGATCAGTTGCTTCACGAATGTTCCATCTTCCCGGAAGATGTCAACGTATCCGGTTGGCGATTCATCCACCGGAGCAAACGCAACATAGACCAGTCCATTGATATCCTGCACGCCAAAAGGCGCGTTGCCTGCGGGCAGCGTGGAATCGGTAAACGATGTGACCAGCGTGAAGGTCGAATCGTACACGTCAACCTTGTTGTTCGCGATATCGGTCGCGTACAGGTAGTTTCCTGAAGCCTTGGCGCTGACCGCCAGTCCGGTATAGCTCGCCCCGCCTGTTGCCGGCACCGCAATAATCGCATCGTTCGGGTTTGATTGGGGAGCCCATCCGCTGATCGTCCCATCCAGCGTGGCAAAAATGAATACCGCCGGCGAACCCTGGATCTGAAAATCTGTTTTCGACGGATTGACCACGATTCCCGTCGGTTGCCCTGGTCCGGCGCCCGTGGCCGATGGGATCAACACCTTCAAGCTCTTTTCCACTCCCGCTCCGGTGTACAGCGTGGACCATCCCGAACCCTGATCGCTGACCCAGAATGGGCTGCCAGTTCCATAGACGAGTCCCCACCCGTTTACCATGAGCGGGTCATCGTGAATGGCAGCGTGCACCTGGTTGGAAACGAGATTCTTCAGTTGATACTGGGCCGAGGCGACGCCGCATACGAACAGCAACGCCAGTGCGAGCGCAATTCCAGACCTGCGAGTGTGCATACGAATTCCTCCTTTTGAATGTTGCGGGGCAGTGGGTAGATGGGCGGAGTCGGATGATCTTCGAAACATCCCCTGGACCCGCTGGCAGGTGAATCCTAGGAGAGAGCGCGCCTTGGAATTGTCATTGCCTTGTCACCGATTTGCACAATTCTGTGCCAGTTTGCTTGCCTGGAGCGGCAAGTCTGGCCCCGCGCCGCACAAGGGAATGCAATTTTTCGAATGCAATCTCTCCTGCGCTTCCCTGACCACCGCCGTGCCGGCCGATCACGAGCAAGCGCGTGGTAGTTGCTCGGTTCAAACTGCACCACTACAAAGCGTGCGAAACGTTGCCGGAATCACGGCCGCCCGTTAGAATTGAACCCAGTCGCTGGCGTGCAGGCCCGTAGCTCAGTTGGTCTAGAGCGCTTCCTTGACACGGAAGAGGTCGATGGTTCGAATCCATTCGGGCCTACCATTTCCCTCAACAACTTAGGCGTGGTACTCAGGCGCGGCGGCTGGTTTTGTGTCATGGTTTGTGTCATAACCCGCTGCTTTGGTGCTCACAGCAAGCGCTTCCATTGCGGTTCGCTTTGCTTCCATCCTCACATGACTGTACCGCTCGAGCATGCGACGGCTCACATGCCCGGCAATCGCCATAATGGTTGAGTCGGAGGCACCGTTCTCCGCAAGCTGCGTGATAGCGCAGTGGCGAAGGTCGTGAAAGCGGAAACCCAGTAAGCCTGCTTTCTTCGTCAGCG
>DATJNC010000068.1:0-20417 GCA_035508395.1 Terriglobales bacterium
CCGGGGAAAACGGCGGTGTCACTGTATCGGAATCACGTATTCGCCAATTTGAAGCCGTCGACGAATTCAAGGGTGGATGTGGGGCTGGCGCTGGGGAATATGAAGACTCCGAAGCGGCTGATTGATACGGGAGGGCATGAGAAGAAGGACCGGATCACGCGACGGATTGAAGTGAAGACGAAGGCGGATATTGATGATGAGCTAAAGAAGTGGATGAAGAAGGCGTGGGAGGAGGATGAGTAGATTTACGCTCCCGGTTGCCGTGTATGAAGAGTACCTTCAGTCATATACAAGTAGTATTATTCCCTTACGATGGTAGTATAACAGTAGTATGAGAGAGAAGACCTCTGTCACCCTTTCCCCCTCCACCTTGGCCGCAATCGATCGCCTGGCGGGTAAGAAATACTCTCGATCGGCCTTCATTGAACGAGTCCTGCAGAGTTATCTTCGTCAACGTCAGCGCGCGCAAACCCACGCTCGCGATCTTACGCGACTCAATGAACTCAGCGAAAAATTAAATGCCGAAGTCGCAGATGTGCTGGAGTATCAAGCAGGCGAGGACTAGCGGGAGAGGCGATGAAACGAGGCGAGCTGTATAGGGTACACAAGCCGCATGGCGATCCGAAGTCTCACCGAGCTTTTGTTGTCGTTAGCCGCGATGTGTTGATTGAGTCGCGCTTCTCGGCGGTTGTGTGCGCGCCGGTCTTCACTGCCGGCGGCGAACTCTCGACTCAGGTGGCCGTCGGACCGGCAGAAGGACTGAAGCATTCGAGTTGGGTTTTCTGCGACAACCTAGTCAGCGTGCGCAAGGCGGATCTCACGCAGTATGTTGGGTCGCTTTCCAAGTCGAGAATCTCGGAACTCAATGCTGCACTAAAGATGGCCCTGGACCTGTAATAAGGAAAGACAGGGCGGACAGGAGTGTCCGCCCCACATGAACAGTTCTCAGTCGTAATACTCCAATCCCAGGTGCGTGATTAACTCTTCGCCCTTCAGGTGGCGGAGTGTGTTTTTCAGCTTCATGAGCTGGATGAAGAGATCGTGCTCGGGGTAGAGGCCGGGCGCGGTCATGGGAGACTTGAAGTAAAAGCTGAGCCATTCCTGGATGCCGAGGCGGCGCAGTTCGGGCGTGCGCTGCGCGAGATCGAGAAATAGGACGAGATCGAGGACGATGGGCGCGGCGAGGATGGAGTCGCGGCAGAGGAAGTCGACCTTGATCTGCATCGGATAGCCGAGCCATCCGAAGATATCGATGTTGTCCCAACCTTCTTTGTTGTCACCACGCGGCGGGTAATAGTTGATGCGAACCTTGTGAAAGATATTGCCGTAAAGTTCGGGATAGAGGCCGGGTTGAAGGATGTGTTCGAGCGCGCCGAGCTTGGATTCCTCCTTGGTTTTGAAAGACCCCGGGTCATCGAGAACCTCGCCGTCGCGATTGCCGAGGATGTTCGTCGAATACCAGCCGCTGAGTCCGAGGAGACGCGCTTTGAAGGCGGGCGCGAGGACGGTCTTCATTAATGTCTGGCCCGTTTTGAAGTCTTTGCCGCAAATCGGAATCTCGCGTTCGTTGGCGAGTTCGATCATGGCTGGAATATCGAGAGTGAGATTGGGCGCACCGTTGGCGAAGGGCACGCCTTCCATCAGCGAGGCATAGGCATAAATCATCGACGGCGCGATCGACTCGTCATTTTCCTTCATTGCCTTCTCGAGCGACTTGATACTTTGATGGGCGGCGGTGGGCTCGATGAACGACTCGGTTGACGCGCACCAGATGGTGATGAGGCGGTCGGCGCCACTCGATTTGCGGAAGTCGCGAATGTCTTGCCTGAGTTGTTCAGCAAGATCGAGCTTGTTCTTCCCTTTCTTGACGTTGGGCCCGTCGATTTTTTTTACGTAGTTGTGATCGAAGACGGCCTTCATCGGCTTGATGGAACTGAGGCGCGATTTGACGTTGTCGAGCAAGTCGCGTTCCAGAACGCCGGCGTTGCGAGCGGCAGCGTACATGTCGTCTTCGAAGATGTCCCAGCCGGTGAAGACCAGATCGTTGAGGCCCGCCAGAGGAACGAACTCTTTGATTTTGGGCGAGCGGCCTTCCGTACGCTTGCCCAGGCGGATGGTACCCATCTGCGTGAGCGAACCGATGGGCGCAGCGAGACCCTTGCGGACGGCTTCGACTCCGGCGACGAAGGTGGTGGCGACGGCGCCCATGCCGGGGATCATTACTCCGAGCTTGCCCTTGGCGGGGGCGATGGTGGCGTTCTCGTTCTCTTCCGTTTTCGAGTGCGCGCTGCTGGAGCGGGCAAGCTTCAATTCCCTGCTGGCTCTTTTTCCATGGGCCAGGGCGGTTTCACGATGTTCATGCTGCCGAGCTTCCTGAGCAGTCGAGAATTGCTTGCGGTGGCGGCGGCCATTGGCGTCCCACCAGTCAGCCATAAAAATCCCGGGGCGTTTCTGATACATGTATGAATCCTTTCGGTGACGGTTATGTGCCACCTATCGTCACCAGTAGAATCTTCGCCCATGGAGGGAGAAATTGCAAACGCAGGCAGCTGAACGGCGAGAAAAACCGTTTAAGCGCGAGCTGGCGCATTGAAATGACGATCGGAGGAGTGTCAGTTGAAATCTGACTGGGTTTCTCGAAAGAACCGCCAACCGCAGAGGACACAGGGATCACAGAGTTTTCCGGACCTACGTGGCAATTCGTGGGGTCATCGATCACGGCTTCCAGTCGCGTGCCACCGATGGCTGCCATTACTTCTTTCTATTGGACATGGACGTAAGGTTTCCGCATATTAGAGTTACTTTCCGAACCGCTCCGCAGCGGTCATTGAAGTTTGTTTTTGCCGGGCCGCTTTGTCTGCTGCCGGGCAAGTTTTCTGACCTCGTTGCTCTCCACTCAATCTGAGTCCACGCCGCGGCCGATGACGCTGCTCGTGTCCTCTTCAGACCGACAAGGAGACCAAAATGAGATCTATTCGCAGATTCGCCTATGCAACCTTACTGGTACTGGGGGTATTCAGCCTGCAACCGAGTTTGGCCGCCGCTGAGGATGGGGGCGGCCACTTTACCCTGGCGCATGAAACACATCTGCAAAACCTGGTGCTACCCGCGGGAGAGTACGCCTTCTCTGTGGAATCGGTGGGATTTTCGAAGCTGCTGAGATTGCGCAATCTCAGCCGCGATCCGCTGGAGGCCGGGGTCCTCACCATTGTGAACGATGTGGAAACGTCAAAAACACAAGGAGTGGACCGGCTGGTGCTGGTTTCAAGAAATGGAGAATCTTTTGTCAGCGCGCTGGAGCTGCCTGACTTCGGCATGCGGCTGCGATTCAATGTGCCCACATCATCCGGGAAGCGTGATCTCGGCGCCGCCACTAACACGGTCACAAGCATGTCGGCGGGCCATTAGTTCTCCCCACAAGGAGCGGATTTCGTTTGCGATTCGACCTCCTCCGCAAACGAAATCGAAACGAAAAGAGAGCAGACCACATTCTGCTCTCTTCTCTATTGTGGATCATCTTGCCTTACTGGTTACTTCGCGGTGTATAGCTGGCTTTGGGGGAGGATAGTTTGAGGCACGGGCGAGCCGGTGACGCCTTTTACGTCATCGCTCAGGATGATCGCTTCGGCAATTTCCTTCATTGGCTTGCGGCGCTGGCGGCTTTGACGCTGCAGGGTCAGGTAAGCCTGCTCTTCGCTCAAGCCAAGATCGCGTTGCAGGATCCCCTTGGCGCGCTCGACCAGTTTGCGGGTTTGCAGTTGACCGAAGAGGTGGGAATTCACTTCCTCGAGGCGGGCGAGTTCAATCTCGGCCCCGACGAGAAAACCGATCGCCGAAATTAAGCGCATCTCGCGGCGCTTGTAGACGTGCGGGAGACGGTGCTGAAGATTGATGACGCCGACGACGCGTCCGCGGCACATGACGGGAACAGAGAGAAAGGCCTCGTAGCTGTCCTCGGGCAATTCGTGAAAGATGCGAAAGCGTGGATCGAGGGCGGCCTTCTCGGAAACTGCGACGGGCTCGTGATGTTCGGCGACCCAGCCGGTAATGCCTTCACCAACGCGAAGCTTGAGGCGATCGACCACTTCGGGATGAGGATTGCGGGAAGCGCGGAGAACGAGTTCTTCGCCTTCCAGAACATAAATGAGACAGGAATCGCATTTTACGAGGGCGGAAGCAAAGTCGACGACGCGAGATAAAACCTGATGAAAATCATCGGCAGAGGCGAGAGAAAAACCAATTTCGTGCAGAAAGTCAACGTGGGATTCTTCGATTGCAGTCTGTAAAGTCATGCTCAAGCTTAGGAAGAAATATCGCGGAAGTCGAATTCCAAATTGTGATCGGTGCGATCAAGGAATTCACGCGAGATGTTTACGATTTCTTAATATCTTTTGTGGACGAGAAGACATCGGCAGAAAAAACAGATTCCTCCCCCGTCCTCGTCTCGGCTGCGCTACGAATCCGGTCGGCGCGAAATGACAACCTAGTTAGATAACCTGTTAACAGGCATTGCGCCTTACTTAGCGTCAAGATCGACTGTTTTGATCGGCACATCCCAATGGCCGTCGAGGATGGCGAAGCGGCGCGACTCTTCTTTCAGATAAGTGGACTGATCGGGCCAGAGTTGCTTCTTGATTGCGTCCTCGCCGTCGACAGGCTCATTGGCGATGGTTGAATTCTTGAAGACGATGGTCACGCGAAAATCCCAGCGCCCATCTTCGGTGGCGTGATAGCGTGGCTGATCCATCCAGACCTTGAGCATGCGACCCATCTCGACTTCTTTTTTTAACAACGGATAGTGATTCTTCTTGAACAGCTGCAGGAATTCGTCGGCGTATCCCCATTTTGCTTTGTAGTAATACTCGACGACGAAGGGCTTGCCGGAGTTATCGACGGCGGTTTGGGCAGGCGCGAGAGTTGCGGGAATGAGAGTTGCAATCAGAAGCAGCAGGCGAAATTTCATGGGTGTTCTCCGAGTGCCATGATTGTCGCACAACAGATCTGAAATAGTTTTGATTAGAGACCCCAGGGGCTAAGGCCCCGAGTCGATTGAACGCTTTACGCGGCCCTAAAGCGCCACTCTTCCACGGTGGTGCCAACGTCATCGAATGCTAAAATCGGTTGTGGCCGCCGATTTGCTCCGCCTGATTGCCGTTGATATTGACGGAACCCTGCTGAACCCCCAATTCCAGATTTCCGATGCGGATCTGACTGCGCTGCGGCGAGCCAACCGCGAGGGCATCGAAGTGATTCTTGTCACCGGTCGGCGACACGCGTTCGCGTTACCGATTGCGCAGCAGCTCGGCTTCGATCTGTGGCTGATCAGTTCAAATGGTGCGATTACGCGGTCGCTGGCCGGAGAGACGTTTCACCGGGATCTGCTTCCTCAAGCTACATGTCGGGAGTTGGTCGGCGTTATGCGGGAGTTCCGAGGGCAGACCGTGCTAACTTTTGACACCGACGGCGCGGGAACGATTGTGATTGAGCATTTGCGCGAACTGGAAGCGAGCATCAAGCGCTGGCTGGAGAAGAATATGGAGTACATCCAGTTCGTGATCCCGATCGAAGATGCGCTCATGACCGACCCGGTGCAGGCCATGTTTTGCGGGCCGGTGGCGCTGATGCAGCAGGCTCAGGCGGTGCTTGGCGCGTGCCGGCTGCCGATTACGGTGCTGCGGACGGAATATCCGGGGCGGGATTTATCGATTGTGGATGTGTTGAACGCGGGCTGTTCGAAGGGGCATGCGCTCAAGCGCTGGGCAGACTACAGGGGTATAGCACGCGAACAGGTCATGGCCGTTGGTGATAACTACAACGATATCGAGATGCTTACTTTCGCAGGCCGACCCTTTATCATGGGGAATGCGTCTGAGGAATTATTGGGGCGGGGCTGGGTGCTGACCCGGTCGAATGCGGAGAGTGGGGTGGCCGCAGCGATTGAGCTGATACTTGATGGCAAGTCGCTGGAGGTCAAATCGGTGGAGACGGTTGGGGCAAGGAAGTAAGATGTGGGGCGTCGTGCTGGGATGAAGGGCTTCGGGCTTAACCCGGATCACATGTGGAAAGGCATGATCTGTGCCTTCTCTGCCGTCTTCTTTTTGCAGCCTGCGTTTGCGGCAGACCTCGCAATCCTGAGCAATGGCTTTTCGATTCGACATGACCACCACCTTGTGATGGGCGCGACGACGCGGCTATTCCTTTCGCCGGATGGATCGAGTTTTACCGACGTGCCGACGGCGGAAATCAGCAGCTATGAGAAGGATCTCTCGCCGCCTCCAGCACCAGACCCGCCGGCACCGGTGAAAGCGCTGCCGGGGGCCGCTGCGGCTGCCGCTCAGTCGCGCATGACATTGCCCGCGGCGCTTTCATCAACACGGTCGTCTGCTCGGTCAGCCCCTCTTCCCACCGCTGCCGAATTGAATACGGTGGTGAATTCAGCGAGCGAGACATATCGCCTCGATCCTGATCTGGTGAACAGCGTGATTCACGCGGAGAGTGGATTCAATGCGCATGCCGTTTCTCCAAAGGGCGCGCAGGGATTAATGCAGTTGATGCCGCAGACGGCAAGCAATTTGGGCGTGAGCAACGCGTTTGATCCAAAGCAAAATGTTGGCGGCGGCAGCGCATATCTGCGCGAACTGCTGGAACACTACAATTTTGACCTTGTGAAGGCGTTGGCTGCTTATAACGCAGGGCCGGAGCGGGTGGAGAAATACAACGGCGTGCCTCCATTTCGAGAGACCCGAGCGTATGTGGCGCACATCATTCACGAGTACAACCAGAAGAAGATTGCGCAGGAGCGGGCAGAGAAGGCGCAGGCTTTGGCTGCGGCGAAGAAAGCGAAAGCTACTTCGGGTACAGCGCGGCAGGTGGGGGCAAAATCTTCGGTTGCTTCGGCGCATGCGCAGACGGCCTCATCCCCTGCCTCGAGCAATTCTTCCGGCGCGACGCTTCCACGTTGATCTAATGTGGTTAACCCTTCTGCGTTGACCACGCCTTTTAACTCATTTAACTTCAACTGGGGCGGCGTGACGGCGCTTGCGGCGTGTGCTCTGTTCCCTATCGGATGAAAAACAAGCAATACGCAATTTATGCCGTTGTCATCGTCATCCTGGCGGCGCTGGTTTATCTTCAATTTCGCACCTGGCAGAACTTTGATTGGGCACGGCTTTTCCAGTTCCATCTAAAGTGGTGGCACGTCTTCCACGGCGTCGTTTTCATTTATCTGGCGTATTTTCTGCGCGCGGTGCGCTGGAAGATTTTTCTTAGGCCGGTGCGGAAGGACGCTTCGATTCTTGGCCTCATTTCCCCGACGCTGGTTGGGTTTACGGGGCTGGCGTTGCTCGGACGTCCGGGAGAACTGATTCGACCGTATCTGATCGCGCGCCGTGAAAACCTGAGCGTGGCGTCGCAGATCGCGGTCTGGACGGTGGAGCGCATTTTTGATGTCGGCGGATTTACCGTTCTGATGGTCGGCGGCATCTTTCTACCTTCCAAGCTGCACGCCTTCGCCGAGACTGCGCCGCCCGAGGTGAAACGTTGGATTTATCTGACCGGCTACGCACTGATTGCGCTGGTCTTCGGGCTGCTGGTTGTGGCTTTGCTGATCGCCTATCGTGGCGCCCGAATCGCCGGGTTGGTCGAGGAGCGCTTTTCTCATCTCGCGCAGAATTTGGGTAATCGCATCGCGCACAAGATTCGCGAGTTTACGTCCGGGCTGAACACCATTCACGGGCCGCTCGCGTTTTTGGAACTTTCGATTGTCTCGGTGTTGATGTGGTGGCTGATTGCGCTTTCGTACAAGGAAGTGACCGCAGCTTATGGCGCACCGATGCACGGAATGAGCACAACGAAAGTACTGCTGCTGATGGGATCGAGCATGATTGGGTCGATGGTGCAGTTGCCGGGCGTAGGCGGAGGATCACAGCTGGCGACGATCAGCGCCATGGATCACGTCTTTCATATCTCGCAGGAGGTTGCGGTGAGCTGCGGAATCATGCTGTGGCTGGTTACGTTTGTCGCGGTGGTGCCGGCCGGATTGTTACTTGCACATCATGAACGGTTATCGTTGCGCAAGCTGTCGACGGAGAGCGCGGAAGCGGAGGAAGCAGCTTCGGTAGCAGAAAGAACCTGAATGGACGAAGTGCGGCAAAAACTCGATGCTATTAATCAGGCCTGGAGGCAGGAGAATTTCGCGGCGATGGAAGCGCTGCTCGACGCGAACATCGTGATGAGAGGGCCGGGACTGAAAGAACTGGTGAGGGGGCGAAAAGCGTTCGTTCGGAGCTACGTGGAGTTCATGGGAAAGTCGAAGGTGGTTGAATACGCCGAATCCGCTCATGCGGTGGATGTTTGGGGCGAGGTTGCAGCTGCTACTTATGACTGGTCGATGACGTACGAGCAACACGGACAAAAGAACACCGATAAGGGACAAGACATGTTCATATTTCGAAAGAGGGGCAGTGAATGGTTGGCGGTGTTCCGACTGATTCTGTCCTGAGCGGTTGTTCGTCGAAAACCCTGCTGGTACCCACCCACGTTGCGATCGCCTGTTAGAATCGAGGGTACTCCTAAAAAATAAGCGCCATGAAATGCCCTTTTTGCGGCTTTGAGAATGACAAGGTGGTCGATTCACGCGAAAGCAAGGAAGCCGATTCCATTCGGCGGCGTCGTGAATGCCTGAAGTGCGAGAAGCGCTTCACGACTTACGAGCGGATCGACGAAATCCCATACATGGTGGTGAAGAAGGACGGGCGCCGGGAGCGCTTCGATCGGCAGAAGGTGCTCAACGGGCTGATGCGCGCCTGCGAAAAGCGACCGGTGCCAATCAGCAAGCTGGAGCAGATTGTGAATGAGGCGGAGAGCTTTGTGATCGAGTCGCCGGAGCGGGAGCGGAAGACCAGCGAGATCGGCGAGTTGATCATGAACCGGCTGCGCCGGCACGACAAGGTTGCGTATGTGAGATTCGCGTCGGTCTATCTTGATTTCAAAGATGTGCAGGAGTTTATGGCCGAGCTGAAGGATCTGCTAAGGACGAAGGACGCTGTTGAACCGCGCGGGAAGGCTCCGGCGAAGAGCTAAACATTTTTCGACATGGCCCACAAAGTAACCCTTATTCCCGGCGACGGTATTGGACCTGAAGTGATTCAGGCCACCGTGCGCATTCTGGAAGCGACCGGCGTGAAATTTGAGTGGGAGAGCTTCGCGGCCGGCAGCGAGGCTTTCGAAAAATACAAGGAATATATTCCCAAAGAGCTCACAGAATCGATTGAACGCACGCGAGTTGGGCTGAAAGGCCCGGTCACAACGCCGATTGGCGGGGGGTTTTCAAGCATCAACGTGGAACTCCGCAAACGTTTCGAGCTGTTTGCGAATTTCCGGCCGATTCGCAACCTGCCGCATATTCCGACGCGATATCCCGACGTAGATCTGATTATCGTGCGCGAGAATACCGAGGGGCTCTACTCAGGCATCGAACATGAAGTGGTTCCGGGCGTGGTGGAAAGCCTGAAGATCATCACGGAAAAGGCCTGCTTGCGCGTTTCACGTTTTGCCTTTGAATATGCTCGGAAGAATAAGCGCAAGAAGATTCATTGCATTCACAAAGCCAACATCATGAAGATGTCGGACGGGTTATTTCTCAAATGTTCGCGGGCGATTTCGAAGGAATATCCTGAGATCACTTACGGCGAGCACATCGTCGACAACACCTGCATGCAGCTGGTGATGAACCCGTATCAGTACGACATTCTGCTGCTCGAAAATCTTTACGGCGATATCGTTTCCGATCTTTGCGCGGGTCTGGTCGGAGGGTTGGGACTGGTGCCTGGCGCGAATTTTGGGCATGAATGCGCCATCTTCGAAGCCGTCCATGGATCAGCGCCAGATATCGCGGGGAAAAATATTGCGAATCCGACTGCCGTTTTGCGGTCGGCGCTGCTGATGCTGCGTCATCTGGGTGAACCGGAAGCGGCATGGAAGATTCGCAATGCCATCGATCAGGTCTATCGCGATCGCAGCAAGCTGACGCGCGATGTTGGCGGAAGCGCGGGAACGTCTGAATTTGCCGATGCGATCATCGCTGCCATGGAGGCTCCCGTGAACCCCGAGCCGATGCCGACGGTGTGAAAAATGAAATCTGGGGCCCGGCTGTTGGCGTTATACCTGGTCCTGAATTTTCTTGCCTGCCAGCGCCCTCCACGGGAGGAGAATCGCGAATCTGCTTCGCGCGGACACCCGAATGTGGCAGCTTCCTCTCTTGCCGATCCGGCGACAAATGGCATGGTCGGCGGGACGGTCTACTTCAGCGGTAGTCCTCCAAGGCTTGTGCCGATCAACATGAGCGCAGATCCCAGCTGCCAGGGAACGAACTACCCGGAATCGCTGGAGGTGAACGACGGAAGGCTGCAGAACGTGTTCGTCTATCTGGAAGGCGGTTTTACGTTCTCGCCTTCCCCGCAGCCGGTGATTGTGGAGCAGCAGGGCTGTCGATATGTTCCTCATGTGGTTGCAGTCGCGGTCACGCAGCCGGTTGAATTTCGGAATCTTGACGCGACCAACCACAATGTTTTCGGCGCGCCTCATGAGAATGAATCGTGGAATCTATCACAGCCCGGGCAAGCTCCGCCCATGAGGCGGTCATTTCGCCATGCCGAAACCATGATTCCGGTCAAATGTAATCAGCACCCGTGGATGAAGATGTATATCAACGTTTCAGACTCTCCGTTTGTCGCAGTGACAGACCGTGAGGGGCACTTTGAGCTGAAGGGCGTACCGCCGGGAGAGTATGACCTGGTATTTGTTCATGAGACGCTGGGGACGCAGAGGCACAGCATTACCGTGGGGGCAAAAGAGCAGAAGACGGTGGACGTCAGCTTTGCCCGATGAACACCCCGCAATATCTGCTAAAATTCGCGGTTGGAAGCAGCGAGCCCTGTTTTACGGGAGGCTCGAATACTTTCCATTTGGGGGCCCATCCTGAAGGGTATTGAACTTCCATACAACCAGGCTTTACACCGCTATGCAATTTTTACTGCCTGCTGCACGCTCATTCTGATCGTGGCTGGAGCGCTGGTGACGAGTAACGACGCCGGCCTTTCCGTTCCCGATTGGCCGACGACGTTCGGCTCGTTTTACAAAATGCCGCACATGGTGGGCGGCGTGAAATATGAGCACGGGCATCGCATGGTGGCCGAGTTCGTTGGCCTGCTGACCATTATTCTTGCCGTGTGGACGTGGCGAGTCGAGAAGCGCTACTGGATGCGGCTTCTGGGTGTGATTGCTCTCGGGATGGTGATCCTTCAGGGAATTCTTGGGGGCATCACGGTCAAGTTTCTGCTGCCGCCGCCGGTGTCGAGCGCGCATGCCGCCGTGGCGCAGACATTCTTCTGCATCGCCTGCGCGATCGCGGTATTCACCGGGCGGAGATGGCTCGAGGAGCATGCGCGCGTGGAGCTTGACACGCGACGTCCGTCGCTGTTCACACTGACGCTGCTTTCGATCTTTGTTCTATACGTGCAACTTCTGCTGGGCGCGATGTTCCGCCATCACGGCCTGAGTTGGTGGCCTCACGTGGTGCACGCAGTGGTGGTTGCGATTGTGATCTCATGGACGGCAATTCGCGCGCTCTCGGTGTATTCGCATGTGCCAGAGGTCAAGCGTCCTGCGGTTATGATGCTGGGACTGATGATCGCTCAGCTCTGCCTGGGCTTCTTTGCCTTCGTGACGCGCGTCATGTGGGGAAAGGATGCGGCGCAGCCCGAGTGGCCCATGGTGCTAGCGACGGTGGTTCATGTCGCGGTGGGAGCGTTGCTGCTGGCCACAACTGTGATTTTGGCGATTCAGGTATGGCGCCATGTGCCGGTGTCGTTCGCGGAGCGTGTGCCCGGGCATGAGCACAACCCGGTAGCTGCGTAAATCGTGCATCCCGCTGCCATTCCGTCACATCCGTGTCGTAAAATCAGGGTGTGGCCATAAATTCGACCGCCATCGACCTGGCAAGCGCGGAAAAACCCCAGCAGCAGTGCACATCTCCGATTATCGCCGTTCGCGATTTGTTGCATCGCTACGAAAACCGGACAGCACTCAATTCAATTTCCTTCGAGGTGCAGGCGGCCGAGTTGTTCGGGTTGCTTGGGCCGAACGGCAGCGGAAAAACCACCTTGTTCCGGATTCTGTCGACGCTGATGGTGCCCAGCGCGGGAACGGCGACGATCGCCGGGATTGATGCGGTTCGCGATCCGGGGGCGTTGCGGCGAAAAATCGGGGTGGTATTTCAGGCGCAGAGCGTCGATCCGAAGCTGACGGCGCGGGAAAATCTGTGGCACCAGGGACACCTGTATGGGTTGCGCGGTACGCAACTGAGAACCCGTATCAATGAGATCCTGAGCCGGGTCGGATTGCTAGATCGGGCGAACGATCGGGTCGAAACTTTCTCGGGCGGCATGCAGCGGCGGATTGAGCTGGCCAAGGGGCTGCTGCATCATCCGGAAGTGCTGCTGCTGGATGAGCCGACAACTGGGCTTGACCCGGGCGCGCGGCGCGACCTCTGGCAGTACCTTGCGATGCTGCGTGACCAGGAGCATGTTTCGATCATTGTGACAACGCACTTGATGGAAGAAGCGGAGCGTTGCGACCGACTGGCGATTCTGAATGAAGGCAATCTGGTGGCACTCGGCACGCCGGAGGCGCTGACGCGCGAGATCGGCGGAGATGTGATTCTGCTGGAGGCGCGCGACCCGCAGGTGCTTGCGACGCAGATTCGAGATCATTTCCATGTCGATGCCGTGGTACTCGACAATCGTGTGCGCCTTGAGATTGAGAATGGACACCGTTTTGTGCCCGAGGTTGTGGAAGCATTTCCGGGAGAGATTCAATCGCTGAGCGTGAGCAAGCCGACGCTGGAAGATGTGTTCATTCATCGCACCGGACATCGATTCTGGAACGAGGGTGCGGAATCGGATGACACAAAAAGGGGAAAGAAGAAACACTGAAAATTTGTAACTGGCAATGTGTAATTGACTTTTTTTTCAAGACGCCAATTACCAGTTACAAATTGCAAATCATAAATTTCTATGGCGACGCAAACAGCAACTTTTCCTTCGGCGCCCGCATCGGCGGGGGTGGCGCTTCCCGCTTTCACCCTTTGGTGGCGCGAGATCGTGCGCTTCTATCGCCAACGGGCGCGTGTCGTAGGCGTAATTCTGTCGCCCTTGTTGTTCTGGATCGTGATCGGTTCGGGATTTGGAACCTCGTTTCGTTCGGGACAAGCGACGGGTCAGCAGCATTACCTCGACTACTTTTATCCGGGCGCTTTGGTGATGATCGTTCTGTTCACGGCGATCTTCACCATGATGTCGGTGATTGAAGATCGCAATGAAGGTTTTTTGCTTTCCGTGCTGGTGGCGCCGGTTCCGCGCGCAGCGATCGTGCTGGGAAAGGTGCTGGGAGGAACGACGCTGGCGGCCGCCCAAGGATTGATCTTTCTTGTCTTTGCGCCGCTGGCGGGAGTGCATATGACTGCCGCTTCGTTTCTTCTGATTGCAATTACCGTGTTTCTCGTCTCATTCGCGCTGACCGCATTGGGGTTCGCCATTGCCTGGCCGCTCGATTCCACGCAAGCCTTTCACGCGATCATTAATCTGTTTCTGATCCCGCTGTGGCTGTTATCGGGCGCGCTCTTCCCTCTTTCCGGCGCGTCGGGATGGATTCGCGTCATCATGTATGCGAATCCGCTGACCTATGGGGTTGAGGCGCTTCGAACCCTGATGTATCCGGAAGCCCCCAGCGCCTTTTCATTGACATCTTCGATCCTGACCCTGATTCTGTTTGCGCTATTCATGTTTGGGCTGGCGTTCGTGCTTGCCAATCGAAGGACGACGAAGCCGGCAGCGTAAAGCCGTTGGTCAATAATCGTTAATCGTCAAGCCGTCGTTAGTCGTTGACTGTCGGTCGTTAGTGGGTTGATTCCTATCCGAACGCAGCACGAATTCTCATCTTGTAACCTGTAACCACAAAATCATGGCAAACGACCAAGGACGAATGACGAACGATGCTTCTCTCGACATCCTGGCGCTTGCGGCGCATCGTGACGATGTAGAGCAAACTTGCGGAGGCACGCTGCTCAAGATGGCAGAGCGCGGCCATCGGACGGGCATCCTCGATCTGACGCAGGGTGAGATGGGGACGCGTGGAACGTCCGAGGACCGCGAGCGCGAAGCCAAGGAAGCGGCGAGGATTCTGAAGGTTTCTTGGCGCGAGGCGCTCGACATTCCCGATGGGCGCGTCGAGAACACGTGGGACAATCGACTGAAGGTGGTAAGGGTTCTGCGGCAACTGCGGCCGCGGGTGCTGATCCTGCCGTACTGGGAAGGAAGACATCCGGATCATTACACGGCTTCGGTGCTTGGGTATGAAGCGGCGTTTTTGGCAGGCTTAACCAAACTAGACCTCAGTGATCAGCCATCAGCCGTCAACAAAAACCTGCCTGCGCATCGGCCGTTCAAAATCATTTACGCCAGTCTTTATCGCGATGTCCGGCCAACGTTCGTGGTCGATATCAGCGAACAGTTTGAGGCGCGACTGGCATCGTTGATGGCCTACAAATCGCAGTTCTCAGATCAGAAGGCTGGCAGCGAGATCTTTCCCGCGCAGGCGGAAATCCGCGCGCGAGTCGAGGCGATGGCGCGATTTTATGGGATGCTGGGTGGCGTGACCTATGCCGAGCCGTTTGTGCAGAAAGAAGTCGGGCTCGTCGACGATGTCATGGCGATTCCGGTGAAATCAATTTAAGAAAACAGCTCTCAGCTATTAGCTTCCTAGCTCTTGGCAAAACCCATCGAACATGAAATCGGAAAGTCGTCGCGACTGGCCTCAGAATCGATCCAGGGCCTGCTGTAAGTCGGCGACCAAATCGTTCACATCCTCAATTCCCACCGAATAGCGAATCAAAGCCTCGGGAATGCCGCTGGCAGCGCGCTCCGCTGGAGTGGACTCGACGTGGCTGGTGGTGGCGGGCGGCCCGGCAACGGTTTCGACGGCGCCGAGATTCGCGGCCAGGTTGGCATAGCGCAGGCGCGGAAGGAAGGATTTGACTGCCTCGAAATCGCCTCGAAGAGCGAAGCTCAGAACGCCCCCAAAGCCTGACATCTGGCGGCGCGCGATGGCGTGGCCTGCGTCGGATTCAAGGCCCGCGTAGAAGACTTTGGCAACTCGCGGATGCTTTTCTAAGAAGCGGGCAATCTGGAGCGCACTTTCGTTCTGCTCGCGGATGCGCAGATGAAGCGTCTTCATTCCGCGCAGAAGGAGATAAGCCGACATGGGCTCCAGGCAGGCGCCATTGATTTCGCGGAAATGGTAGATGCGGCTGATCAGATCTTTGGGGCCGCAGGCGACTCCGCCCAGCGCGTCGGCATGACCGCCCAGAAATTTGGTCGCGCTGTGGATGACAAGATCGGCGCCGAGTTCGAGCGGGCGCTGGTTGATGGGCGTGGCAAAGGTGTTATCGACGACAACGAGCGCTCCCCGACGGTGCGCGGCGGCGGCGAGGCGGGCGATATCGACAACTTTGATGGTCGGGTTGGTGGGACTTTCGAGATAGAGAATCTTGCAGCCGCGGTTAATTTCGGCCTCAATGGCTTCGTGGTCGGTGGTGTCGCAGAGCGCGACGTCGATCTGAAAGCGCGGGAAAAATTCGATGAAGATCTTGTTGGTGCCGCCGTACGTGTCTTTGATCGACACGATCCGGTCGCCAGGCGACAGCAGTGTGAAAAGGGTATTACTGATGGCCGCCATGCCGCTGGCGAAGCTGGTGGCGGCTTCGGCGCCTTCGAGATCACGGACTTTGTCTTCGAACACGGCGACGGTGGGATTGGTGTTGCGTCCATAGATGTGGCCTGGCTTCTTGCCGAGCGCGACTTCGAGCCACTCCTCAACAGTTGGATAGCCAAACGAGACGCTAAACGCGACAGGGATTTGCGTAGCGTTGGCCCAGCGGTCGATTTTCTCTCCTGCCCAGACGGCACGCGTGCCAAGGCCCGCGGATTCCTGATTAGGACGGTTCATTTGTGATTGCTCCGTAGAAAGAGTGTAAGGGAAGGCACTAATTCGGAAGAAGCTC
This sequence comes from Terriglobales bacterium, assembly GCA_035508395.1. Taxonomy (GTDB): domain Bacteria; phylum Acidobacteriota; class Terriglobia; order Terriglobales; family Acidobacteriaceae; genus Acidiflorens. The sequence goes on from DATJNC010000068.1 coordinate 16,118, forward strand.
GCTCAGTGCTCGAAGTGCAGTTTCACCTGGCACGTGCCGTTCTTTTCGCGGATGCGCACACGATCGGCATATTGGCGGATCAGGAATCCAGCCAATCGCATGCTGCCTGCCGTTGTTCCCATCTCTTCCAGGGTTGGCATGGTGTCAGCGATTTCGATGGGAGGGCCGTCATACTCGAGTTGGACATCGAGCCGAAGTTCGTCAAACGATGTGCGCATGAGAATGACTTCGGAGCGCAATGGCAGAAGACTAAGGTTGTTCACGACCTCGTAGGAAGCATCGGTGGCGCGGGTGACGACCTCGCTGCGCATGCCCCAGGCGGCGCCTTGCTCTTCCATAAATTGAGTGATTTCGTCGAGGTGATCGTGGCCGGTGCGAAGTTCGAGGGTGCGGTGCTTCTTCAAGCCAATGCGGAAACAGAGGCTCAGAACAACGACGAGAACGGTCGCAAGAGAAGTGGAAGAGCTGAAAATGGGCTTCAGTTCCGCCGGGAACGACCGGTAAAGGTCGGGGACGATTTCGACACTGAGGCCAAAGATGAGGGCGATGCCGAGCGCGAAGATGCGGCGCGAATCGAGCATGCGGGCGGTGATGAGTTGGAATCCGCCGAGGATGATGAAGCACGCGGAATAGACGAGCATGGCGCCCACAGCGGGGCCGGGTAGTGCAGCGACGATCGTCGCAGCTTTCGGAAAGAAGGCAAGAGCGATTACGAGTAAACCAAGAGGAACGGCGATGACGCGGCTGGTGGTGCCGGCGGCGAGCGAGATACCAATGCTGCTGGAGGAGGTATTTTGGCCGATGCCGCCGAGTACTCCCGAGATCGCGCTGGCAAAGCCGTTCGTGAAAACGCCTCCGCTGACGGATTTCATGTCCGTGCGCTTCCAGTTGGTGTCGTTCGCTTTTTGACAAAGCGTTGTGTCGCCGACGGTTTTCAGGCTCGCGGTGAGAGTCGCGATAAGAAAAGGCAGAAGCAACGAGAGACGGAAGGCGAAACCACCTGGGGCGCGATGAGGTAAAGCGAGAAAACCCGCCGGCATTTGCGCCACCAGCTGATTCCAGTGGAAAAGACCGACCGCCCATGCGGCGCTATATCCGGCGGCGACGCCGACCAGCATGGGAAAGAGATGAAGCTTGCTCTTGGTCCAGATGGTGGGAACGATCATGGCCATGAGAGTGACGAGGCCGATGATGGGGGCGCGAGGCTCAATCTCGGTCGTGGTTCTGGAATAGCCGAGAAAGCGCGGGCAGCCAAGAGCGACCAACTGCAATCCTGCCATGGCGACCATGAGGCCGGTGACCTCGGGCGGGAAGAGAATGCGCAGGCGGTGCACGACGCGTGAAACAACCATGCCGCAGAGGCCGGCGACGCACAGCATTCCGAATATCAGCGGATATCCGCCGAGAATGCCCGCGAGAACCACGGGAGGGAGGAAGGTAAGGCTGCCGGTGAGGGGACACAGGTATCCGTTGCCGAGGCCGGGCCGCGCCTGAACGATAGTTGCAATCCCGGAGGCGATCATCGACATGCGGATCAGGCTTTGCGCTTCGGCCGATGTGCCGCCGATCGCGTTTACCACGAGGAGAACGTAGATCCACCCGACCGAGATGACGAACAGGTGCTGGAAGGCAGCGCCGATCTGCACCGAGACGGGCGGGACGTCATCGACGTCATAGATAAGGTTGGCGGGCCGCTTACGTCCCGGAAACGAGATGGGGCGGCGCCACTCGCGCAGGCGACGAAGGCGCAGGGGAACGTAGTTGGCCAGATGCGACGTTTTCGGCGCTGACAATGGAGGGGTCCGGGGAAAGCGGCGATTCTACGGATGGAGTGTTATTGCAATGTTAAGGAAATGTTAAAAGACGAGAATGAAAAGGCCAATATCCGTTCGCCATTCAGCTTGCCGGGGTGGAGGCGAATCGCTGGAGGATTTCTCACTTTGAGCCAAAGCCAGCTCCAGTGCATCGCCTAATGGAGGCTGAGATTGGCCGAAATGCGCGCCGTATAATGTTTGGTTCGTGAATATCCGGCGGAACCTCTGTGGCGGCGCCCCTCTCCGGGCGCCGGGAAAGGTCATCATGGCTACTCTTACCGAACATCCTGCTTCTCAAGCTTCGACTCAAGTGAAAACGCGCACCGAATCCGATTCCATGGGGAAGATTGAGGTTCCGTCCAATGTTTATTGGGGGGCGCAGACGCAGCGGTCGCTGCTGCATTTTGATATTGGGCGCGACACCATGCCTCCGGAGTTGATTAAGGCATTTGGCATTTTGAAGAAAGCGTGTGCGCTGGTGAATCAGGATCTCGGGAAGCTCCCGGCGGATAAGGCGAAACTCATCGCGCAGGCCGCGGATGAGGTGATTTCGGGGAAGCTGAACGATCAGTTCCCTCTTCGTATTTGGCAGACCGGCTCGGGCACGCAGACCAATATGAATGTGAACGAGGTGATCTCGAATCGGGCGATCGAGATTGCCGGCGGAGTGCTGGGGAGTAAGAAGCCGATTCATCCGAATGACGACGTGAATATGTCTCAGTCGTCGAATGACACGTTTCCCGCGGCGATGCATATTGCGGCGGCGGAGCGGGTGAAGAATGCGCTGATTCCGGCGGTGAAGTCAGTGCACGATGCCATCCATGCGAAGGCGAAAGAGTTTGATTCGATTGTGAAGATCGGGCGCACGCACTTGCAGGACGCCGTGCCGCTGACAGTGGGGCAGGAATTTAGCGGGTGGGCCAGTTTGCTCGAGCGGGACATTCATCGGCTGGAGCAGGCGCTAGAAGGCTTGTATGACCTGGCAATCGGCGGGACGGCGGTGGGGACGGGGTTGAATACGCATCCGGAGTTCGCCGAGCGGGCGGCGAAGAAGATTGCTGAACTGACGGGACTTCCCTTCCGCTCGCATGGCAACAAGTTTGCGGCGCTTTCGGCGCACGATGAAATCGTGTTTGCGCAGGGCGCGATGGAGACGCTGGCGGCGTCGTTCATGAAGATTTCGAATGACATTCGTTGGCTGGCGTCGGGTCCGCGGTGCGGGCTGGGCGAGCTGACGATTCCGGAGAATGAGCCGGGATCGTCGATCATGCCGGGCAAGGTGAATCCGACGCAGTGCGAAGCGATGACGATGGTGTGTGTGCAGGTGCACGGGGCGACGGCGGCAGTGGGGATGGCTGGCTCGCAGGGAAACTTTGAGCTGAACGTTTACAAGCCGGTGATCATTTACAACTTCCTGCATTCGGTCACGCTGATCACCGACGCGTGCCATGGATATGTCGAGTACATGATCAAGGGCATTGAAGTGGATAAGGCAAAGGTGGATTGGTATGTGAAGAATTCGCTGATGCTGGTGACGGCACTGGCTCCGAAGGTGGGATATGACAATGCGGCGAAGATTGCTCATACCGCGCATGTGGAGCATTCTTCGTTGCGGGAGGCTGCGATTAAGCTGGGACATCTGACGGGCGAGGAGTTCGACGAGCTGGTAAAGCCGGAGAAGATGACGAGACCCTGATTGGGCAGTCGGAAGATCGGGCCATCGGGCGATCTGCATTGCAGATTGAAGATTGTAGATTGCAGATTTGAAAGCGGCGGGCGCCGACCATTACAACCGACTCGTACCGAAGAAGCTGAAGGAAGCGGAAAGGTTCGATCACGTTTATCTTCTCATCACTTACCTTCTTCGTTGCCTTCCGCGCTCGACCTTCCAGCCTTATTTGTTTATTACCGATTACCTACCCATGCCACGAAGCTATAGCTATTGGTATCTCCGGCTTTAGCGCTCCAGCTTCCCTCCGCGGCCAGCCGGAAGATGGCTCCATGGTCGAAGCGATAATCGATCTTTGCGGTCGTTCCAGTCTTGACCCCGTGGGCATTGGCGAGTGGATTTGGTATGCCTTTGTCAGGCAAATGGGCGCCCTGCGGGAACAGGTCAAAGGAAGCTTCCGACGGCCCCTCTCCAAGTGTGATGGCAATGTGCAACACACCGCCATTGGGAAATTGCGTCGTGTCGAGGCTGGTGGAAAGATAACTATGCTTGCCTAATCCGGGTGCGATCAACGTCCCACCTCCGCTTGAAGTCGCGCCGGGAGTCAAGCGGACGATGGGATCGTCGGAAGGCGCAGAGAGTTCATCGCTATCGATAACTTTTGAGGTGATGCTGCCATCCTGTGTCTTCTGCTGCCGGTTTTGGCGGGCAGCGTCGGCGAGCGATTGCGAATGGGAGACGGTGGGGCAGAATGTGGCGACCAGCAGAATTAGGCAAAAAAATGTTCCAGCGAATCGGCGCATACATTAGTCCTTGA
>DATJNC010000069.1:0-37015 GCA_035508395.1 Terriglobales bacterium
AGACATTTGGCCGTTCGCGGGAGGCGAGTACGTCGTAGAATGCTGTGGGGTTTAACCCAGGCTGGCGGCAAAAGGCAGGCCGCGAAGCTGAGGCACGCAGGCGAGTGGGGGAGAGACCAGGGTTCATGCCGGCATCGTCACATTCGGGAGTATCCACCGCATTTCCGGTTGCGATTTTCGTTCAGGGGAATGAGCAGCAGACCTTGTCGCTGAATCACACTCCCTACACGGTGGGGCGGAAGGTGGACCGCGACCTGGTGATCGCCGATCCTCGGGTATCGCGCGAGCACGCGTCGATCGTGGCTGAGAATGGCGAGTTTTTTGTCGTTGACCAGGGGAGCAAGCACGGAACGTTCGTCAACGGAGAGCGGGTCGACCGGCACAAGCTGCAACGCAACGACCGGCTGGAATTCGGGGCGCGCGATATCGCCTACGTAATTTTTCATCCGCTGCACTCGACCTCGAACACCGCGCGCGAGTTCCTGAGCCAGATTTCGGGGATCCAGATTGCTCCGGAGGCGACGGATCTGGAAAAGCTGACGCTGTTCATGGAGGCGGCGCGCAAGCTGAATACGATCGGCGTGCTGGACGAGATTCTGGTGACGCTGCTGGATGCGACGCTGAAGCTGACGCGGGCGGAGCGGGGATACATCTTTTTGCGGGATAGCGGGGGGACGCTGACGCTGGCCGCGGGGCGCAACTCGAAGGGCGAGCCGCTGCTGGATGACAAGACGATTTCGCGGTCGGTGCTGGATGGGGCGCTGACGGCGAATTCGGAGTTCCTGGTGACGGACACGAGCCAGATGCTGGACGTGAAGGAGCGGCAAAGCATCGTGGCGTATGACCTGCGCACCGTGATCTGCATGCCGTTGCGCAAGCCAATCGTGCAGACCTCGCGGGATGGGCAGCCGGCGGGCGCGGAGGTGATGGGCGCGCTGTATGTGGATTCGCGCTTTGCGTCCCGCGACATCACCAGCGTAAGCCACGACATTTTGCGGGCGATCGCGACGGAAGCGGCGCAGCTGATCGAGAATGCGCGGCTGGTGCAGGCGGAGGAGGCCGGACGGCGGTATCAGCAGGAGTTGTCGATTGCGGCTTCGATCCAGCAGAGATTGCTGGCGGTGACGATTCCGGAAGTGGCATTTGCGCGGGTGAGCGGGCGCAACATGTCTTGTAAAGAAATTGGCGGCGACTTTTTTGAGGCCGTGAACACCGAGCAGGGCCTGGCGGTGGTGCTGGCCGATGTGAGCGGAAAGGGAGTGTCAGCAGCGCTGCTGGCCTCGATTTTGCAAGGGATGGTGTATTCACAGCTGATTTCGGGCATGCCGCTGACGGAGATTGTGGCGGCGGTGAATCGATTCTTTACTTACAAGCATATCGGGGAAAAGTACGCGACGATGATCCTGGCGCTGTTGAAGAATGATGGCGAACTGGAGTACGTGAACTGCGGGCACGTGCCGCCGGTGTGGATCTGCGGCAATGAGGTGCTGCGGCCGGGACATGGGAATCTTCCGGTCGGTCTGATTGCGGATGCGACCTATGCCAGCGACCGGTGCCAGATGAAGGCGGGGGATCGGCTGATTCTGGTGACCGACGGAGTGACGGAAGCGGAGAACGCGAGGGGCGACATGTTCGACAGCGAAAGGCTGGAACGTGTCGCGGGGAAGAGCAAGTCAATGGAGGATATTTTTACCGCGGTGGCGGATTTCTGTGGTGGAACTCCGCTGAATGACGATTGCACGGTAGTGGAGCTGGCGTATACGGGAACGTAAAATCTATCGGGTGATCGGGAGCGTGAAGAATTTGCAGAACGGATCTGGGTTCAACTGCAAACGTGGTTCGAAGCGAGTAAGGAAAGCGATGGTGTTGCCGGGAACTCCCTGCTGAGTCAGTGGAGGTATCGAGAAATACGGGGTCCTTCGACTTTGCCTCTCGAATCGCTGCGCGATTCAAGAGACTGCGCTCCGGATGACATCACTCATTGATGCGTGAATCGCGTGTTAGTGCTCGGTCTATCGTCAGGGCTGGGCGGTTTTGTGGATTTTGACCGTGGACCAGGTTTTGTCAGCGGCGTGGCAGAGAGTTTCGATCTTGCAGTCGGCGCATTTGGGACTGCGGGCCACGCAAAGTTTCCTTCCGTGCCAGATGACCTCGTGAGAGAAGTCGGTCCAGCGGGGTTGCGGGATGATCTGCATTAAATCCTGTTCGATTTTTTCGGCATCGTCATGCTTCGTCAGCTCGAGGCGGCGCGAGATGCGGAAGACGTGAGTGTCGACGACGACGCCGTCATTTTGTTTGAACCAGGTTCCGAGGACAACATTGGCGGTTTTGCGGCCGACGCCGGGAATGGTGATCAATTCGGCGATGGTGTGAGGCACTTCGCCTCCGAAATCGGAGACAATCTTTTTGGCAGCGCCGACGACGGACTTCGCTTTGTTGCGGAAAAATCCAGTGGAGCGTATCTCAGGTTGGAGTTGTTCAGGCTCGAGGGCGGCGAAGTCACGGACGGTTGGGTATTTCTTGAACAGTTCGGGCGTAACCATGTTGACGCGGACGTCGGTGGATTGGGCGGAGAGAATGGTTGCGACGAGAAGTTCCCAGGCACTGTGATGGGTGAGAGCGCAGGTCACGCCGGGATACATTTCGTCGAGGCCGGCGATGATGGCGCGGATGCGGTCGGGGGCGAGGGGGTCATATTTGGAAACGGAGTGGGCGGGGAAGGGCTGGGCGGTTTTCCGGGTCGGCCGAGACGCGGCGCGGGAAGCTGGTTTCGGCTTGAGGGTTTTGGCGGATACGGGCGCTGGGTGGCGCAGACCTTCATGGCGTCCGCTGCGGCTGGGTTGGCGGGGCATGTTTCCGCGAGGCATGGAGGCTCCTTCGAGTAGAGAAGTTTATGTTAGCAAAGGCCTACAAAATCGGTTGATCTGACCATCGGACGATCGGGTGATTGAACCAGGAGTGATCGGGCCGTCAAATGGATCGACCGTAACCTCTGTGTAATTGACGAGGGTTGGCGCGGTTAGTAGTCTGGAAATCGAAGGTGAAAAACTGTGGCCGTGAAGAGCATCAAACTCGGGCAGGTGTGGCGGCAGGACGCGAGCGGACAGGATTTTCTTGTCACCAAGGTGTATAGCGAAGTGTTCACGCAGTATGCGGTGCTGCGGCCAGCCGAGGTGACCGCTCCGGATGCGCCGACAGTGAAAGTGAAAGTGGCGAAGTCGGCGGATGGGGTGGCGCTGCCGGGGTTCAGCTTCACGCAAGAAGGGGCGTTTTGACGATTTAGCCATTAAATCACTTAGACATTTAGTCATTGAACACCAGAAGATTCAGCCCCTTGACAGATGCAGAGCTCCAGCTAGGTTTGGTTTCAATGACTAAATGATTTAATGACTAAACCAGCCGATGACCCGATTTTCAGTGGCTTATCCGCCGTTGATCCAATCTAATGACTGAAAAGATACTCGGCTTCCTGTTCATATTTATCTCGCATCTGGTGGGAACCACGGGATACGCGGGGATTGCGATGCTGATGGCGATCGAGTCGGCGTGCATTCCGCTGCCGTCGGAATTGATCATGCCATTTGCCGGCTTTCTGGTTTTTCAGGGTTCGCTGAAGCTGGTGTGGGTGGCGACGGCGGGCGCGATCGGATGCAATCTGGGGTCGCTCGTGGCGTACGAAATTGGGTGTTATGGCGGGCGGCCGCTGGTGGAACGGTACGGGCGATGGATTCTGATGGGGCGGCGAGAGCTGGATTGGGCGGACCGGTTTTTTGAACGGTGGGGCGAGGCGGCGGTATTTATTGCGCGTCTGTTGCCGGTGATCCGGACATTTATTGCGCTGCCCGCGGGCGTGGCGCGGATGCCGCGGGGAAAATTTCATCTTTATACGTTTGCGGGATCGTGGCCATGGTGTTTTGCGCTGGCGTATGCAGGGATGAAGCTGGGCGAGAATTGGCGGACGCTGGGGAAATATTTTCATCAGATGGATGCGGTGATTGGGGTGGTGCTGGTTACGGGGTTGATTTGGTTTGTGTGGACGCACTGGCAGGGAAGGTTGAGGGTTAATGAGGAATAGCGGTTGGAGCTTAGCTGATCGGGTGATTGCGTGATCGGGTGATCGAGAATCCCCAGCCTAAATCGGAAGAGACGCGATTTTAAGGTGTGGCACACCTGCGGCGAGAAGTCATTTTTGCGAGTAGGGATCCTTCGACTCCGCTCGGCAGGTGCCTCGCTCCGCTCAGGATGACATCTGTTTATTGTGAGAGGCGGGCGAGTTGAGAGGCGACGAGCTGCCACTTGCCTTCGCGCTTGAGCAGGACATCCAGATATAGATAACGGATGTGGGAATGCGTGCCGGCGGTTTCGACCTCGTCATCTTCGGAGCCGTGGACAACGGCGGTGTCTCCGAAGAGGCGAATGACGCGGCCGGTCGATACGACGGAGGGATAGCGGATGGCTCCGCTCTGAAAGTTTGCGAGAGTTTGCTGTTTGGTGAAGGGCTGGCCGGAGGCGTTGTATTGGATGTAGTCGTCGGCCAGGATTTCGGAGAGCGCATCGACATCGGCCCGCATGAGAGCGGCGTCGCCGGCGTGGTAGAGGGCTTCGATCTGTTGCTCATCGCTAGGTGACATCCTGCTTTTCTCTCCTCCTCAAAGCAACTCTCAGTGCACGCCTCGGTTACTAGGCGCGCGCGTTGCGAGTGTGTAATCTCGAACCATGGGATTCAGACAAAACTCGGGACCCGAGGGTATACGAAGAATCGTGGAAAAAGCATGAACCACAGAGGTCACGGAGGTACACAGAGGATCGAAGAAATGGAGTCCGAATCTCTTCGATGCGCACTTTATGGGTCTTTTTAGCTTCTTTTTCCATCCCTGGATTTTTCTGCTACAGGTAGTGGCGATTGTACATTTCATACGGCGACGGCCAGATTTCTACTGGCTGTTTGTGATTTTGTTTCTGGGGCCGCTGGGAGCTATCATTTATCTGGCCGTTGAGGCCCTGCCAGATCTTGGCCTGCTCGGCCAGTCCTTCAAAGTATTTCCACGACGCAAGCGCATTCGCGAGCTGGAAGTGGCGATCCACGATAATCCGTCGGCCGGCAATTACGAAGAGCTGGGCGATCTCTACATGGATGATGGCAAGCTGGCGCAGGCTCGAGCTGCCTTTGATAAGGCGATTGCGGCGCGCGCGGACACGCTCGATCCGTTTTATCGGCGAGGAGTTTGCGCGCTGCAGTTAGGCGATGCGGCGGCGGCTTTGCCCGATCTGGAACGCGTGGTGAACAAAGAGCCGGATTATGATTTTCATCGGGCGGCGGGGTTGCTGGCGCATGCGTATGCAGAGACCGGGCAAAACGAAAAGGCGGAAGAATTGTTTCGCAAGGTGACGGTGATTTCGACCTTGTCGGAGACGTATCTGAATTTTGCGGATTTGCTCGCGTCGGAGGGCAAGAAGGCTGAGGCGCGGGAGTGGGCGAAAAAGGTGCTGGATAAGAAAGCGTCGATGCCAGGGTATTTGAAGCGGAGAGAGCGTCCGTGGTTCCGGCGGGCGAATGAGTTGCTGAAGAGAGTGGCGGGGTAGGGCCAGGGCATCGGGTGATGAGAAGATTGAGTCATTGGGTGCATTCCGACTTGCGGAACGACTCAGTTTAGAGAACTGCTTGCTAAGCCGGTGCAGATGGCCGGAAACACGAGGTCCTTCGACTTCGTTCGGCCTTCGCCTCACTACGCTCAGGATGACAGGAATTAGTGAGTGCTATCCTTCCCTCGATGAAAGTTTCCTACCTGGAATGCACGCGCTGCGGAGAACGCCTATCTGCTGATGTCCCGCGAAATGTCTGTCCGAAAGATGGTGGGGTACTGTTTGCGCGTTACGATTTGGCCGCGTTGAAGGGAAAATTTCGGCGGGAGGATCTTCGTGGGCGTGTGGCGTCGATGTGGAGGTATGGGGAGGTGTTGCCGGAATTATCCGACCACGAAGAGCCCGTGACGTTGGGCGAGGGGTTCACTCCCATACTGCGGAGCCGGGAGCACGCGAATGTGTGGATCAAGGACGAGGGGTTGAACCCGACGGGATCGTTCAAGGCGCGAGGGATGTCGGCAGCAGTCACGATGGCGCGGCACTATGGTTTAAAGAAGCTGGCGGTGCCGTCGGCGGGAAACGCCGGAGGTGCGCTGGCCATGTATGCAGCGGCGGCGGGGATCGAGGCGTATATCTTTATGCCGGAGGATGTGCCGCGGGCGAATCGCATGGAGGCCGAATATGCGGATGCGCATGTGACGCTGGTGAACGGCCTGATCAGCGATTGCGCGCGAATGGTGGCGGAGAGAAAAGAAAAAGAAGGATGGTTTGATGTTTCAACTCTGAAAGAGCCGTATCGCGTCGAGGGCAAGAAGACAATGGGATATGAAGTCGCGGAGCAGCTCGATTGGAAGCTCCCGGACGCGATCATTTATCCGACAGGCGGCGGGGTAGGGATGATCGGGATGTGGAAGGCGTTCGAGGAAATGGAGGAGTTGGGGTGGATCGGCGGCGCCGGAGCGGGCGCGAAAAGGCCTGGTTTTCGACCAAGGATGATTACGGTGCAGGCGGCGGGATGCGCTCCGATTGTGAAGGCGTGGGAGGGGGGGAAGGCGAGTTCGGAGATGTGGACAGGGGCGGAGACCTTCGCGGCGGGGCTGAGAGTGCCGAAGGCCTATGGAGATTATCTGATTCTGGACATCCTCAAAAAGAGCGGTGGGATGGCGGTGAGCGCGACGGACGAAGAGATATTCGGGGCGACGCGGCAGTGGGCGAGCATGGAGGGAGTGTTCGCGGCTCCGGAGGGAGCGGCGTCGCTGGTGGCGTATCAGAAGCTGCGGGCGAACGGGTTCTTGAGCGCGGAAGACACCGTTGTGCTGTTCAACACGGGCTCGGCCTACAAGTATCTCGATGTGCTGGAGGCGGAGGAGCGGAAATCACAGCGCCGGATGCCGGGCGCGCGTAATATTGGCGGGATTATTGGGCCGTACTGAATCGGGTCATCGGGTGATCGGACCATCCGAAATTCAAAATCCTTTTTGAAATAGCTTTGGGTTCAGATCGCCCGATGACCCGATCATCCGATTTACTCTTGATCTCCAAGAGCTGAGTCCTGAGACATGATCTTTTCCCAACCTTCATTTCAAACGCAGCGTGAATGGATGGTGCGGACGCAACTCGCAGAACGCGGGATCGAGGATTCGCGCGTGCTGGAAGCGATGCGTCTGGTGCCGAGGCATGAGTTTGTGCTGGAAGAGTTTCGCGACCGGGCTTATGACGATTGTCCTTTGCCGATTGGGGAGGGGCAGACGATTTCGCAGCCGTATATCGTGGCGGCGATGCTTGAGCATCTTGGGTTGAGGGCGACGGATCGGGCGCTGGAAGTGGGGACGGGATCGGGATATGCGACGGCATTGCTGTCGGTTTTGTGCGCGGAGGTTTTTTCAATCGAACGGCATGCGGCGCTGGCGGTTTCGGCGGAGGAGAGACTGCGGCGGCTGGGATACTCGAATGTGAGGGTGCGTGTGGGCGATGGGAGCTTGGGATGGAGCGAGCACGCTCCATTTGATGCGATTCTGGTGTCGGCAGCGGCGGCCGAGGTGCCGCGGGCGTTGTTTGATCAGCTAGTGGAGGGCGGGCGGATGATTGTGCCGGTGGGCCCGGCGGTGAGCCAGGAGTTGAGGCTGATTCGGAAGAGTGGGGAACAGCCCGAGATAACTTTGCTCGAGGGGTGCCGGTTTGTGCCGCTGGTGAGCGGGTAGTGAAATACGTCCTTAGTCCTTCGTCGTTCGCCCTTCGGAAACACGCCGACTAAAGAATTCCATGCAAAACGACGATGATTCATTCGTGGGAGAGTCTCGCCCGAAAAAAGATGAGGAGCGGCGTCGGAGTCCTCGCTTCAGCGTAGGAGGGTGGGGGACGATTCATCGTTTACCGCTTGAAGGCAAGGCAATTCCTGCGGTAGTGCGCAACCTTAGCATGGGTGGAGTTTGCCTGGACGTCGGGGGTCAGCTTGAACTCGGGGACCGGACGGAAATGTTGTTGTGCGTAGATGCGGCGTGTTTTCGAGCGGCGGCTTTGGTCAGGGAACAGAGAGGGTTCACGAGGACGTGTCTGGAGTTTGTCCAAATCAGCCAGGGAGCGAAGAGCGTTCTGGAGGAGTTGATCGATCATCTGGCGAAGCTACAGATGCTGACGCGGAAACTTCGATCGGGACAGATGGAGGAAGGGATGGCAGGAAAGCTGCTCGATGCGGGGAGATTTCGGATTATGGCGGTAGGGAAGGATGAGGGATCGGCGACGGGGGAAGAGAGCGGGAACATTGAAGGACGGGCTTCATCCAGCGAGGATGAGGCGGAGAGCAGAATTGCGCAGCTCAGGCACGGCTTGATTCAGATCGATCTGTTTGGGTAGGACCGGGACAGCGTAATTTAACTTTCGTGTTTCCGCTACCGAATACTGAATTTGGACAGAGTGTTGTATTCCACGTTTCGAAATGGCTCCGGTTATCCGAGCCATTTTGCTTTTTACGGGGGAAATTGCGCCTTCTAAGCCCGACTAGACAGCCATCAGAACGACGCCGGCTCCGACGAGGAGTGCGGCGAGCCAGCGGCGGCGACCGACACGCTCGTGGAGGAAAATGCGCGCGGCGACGGCGTTGGCGACGAAGGTCAACGAGGCTGAGGCTGGAACGACGAGGCTGAGGTTGCCCCAGGAGAGTCCGAAGAGCAGGCTATAAAAGGCAACTGCCATGGCCAGCACGCCAAGGAAAAACGTTGGGGTGGTGAGAACACGCGCAATGACGCTAAAAAGGCCGCTGGTTTTGAAGAGTTCTCCGACATCGCCGACGCGGCGCATGGAGTAGGCAAGAAGAACGTCGCCGGTGGTAGCGGCCAGAGTGATTATGGCGATGGCAGCCCAAGCGTAAAGTTCGTTCATGGCTTGGCCTCCTGTGAGACAGGTTGAGCGTGGTCATGATGACGAGCCGCGGTGAGGGATGGGCCGGCGGCGACAATGCCGACTCCGGCGGCGATGCAAGCGATACCGAGCCAGCGGGTGAGCGAAATTTCTTCGTGGAAAAAGATGCGCGCAATGAGGGCGACGAGAACGTATCCGAGCGATGTGGCGGGCAAAACATAAGTGAGATCGGCCCAAGAGAGCGCCGACATATAGGACGCAAAAAAGGCCAGCAGGAGCAGGATTCCGATTGCGACCCAAGGATTGAGGATGGCGAAGAGCAGGCCGGAGAAGTTGTGCAGTGAGACGCCGCCGAGTTGCTTCATGCCGCGAGCCAGCAGGGAATCGCCGAGAGTGCTGAAGAGGGTGACACCGGCGAGGACGAGATATTTGCGGAAGGTCACGGGAGAGGAACAGAAGTCAGGAATAAGAAGTCAAAATGGAGAAGTGACGAACGAGACGGTTTGGATTTGTGGAATCTGGATTCTAGCTTCTGCATGACCGGAATTTGTCCAGTAGAACAAGCGGAACGAATCGGGATCTTAGCTTTCTTCGCCCCTCCGGGGCTGGAGCAATTTGCACCCTTTACCCACGGCTTGCGCCGTGGGCTATAGTCTTTCGCCGCTTCGCGGCTATGGCCGTGAAGCTCGCCGAGCTGCTATGCCTTGGCCGGTTCGGGCGCTGGCGGCTGCTCTTTTTCTTTGCGGTTTTCCTGAGCCCACTTATTACGCTGGGAACGGAGCTTCAGGAACGTGCGCGCTTCTTTGTACAGGCGCTTGCGCTCGGAGCTGTCGAAAGCGGCCTTCTTCAGAATGCGGAAAGCAGCTTTGGGCCGGAAATAATATTCGTCGTAGAAGCGGTGGACTGATTCCAGAACTTCCGCCGCGGGCAGACCGGGATACTCGATTTGGACCATTTGGTGTCCCATGTCATCGACCATCTTGGTCTCGGCGGTCATGAAGCCGTTTTTCAACGCGTACTCGTGCAGCTCGGTGCCGGGGTAGGCGTGGGCGACGGAAACCTGGATGGTTTCGACATCCAGTTCCTTCGCAAAATTGATCGTGTTCTTGATGGTCTCGCGGGTTTCGCCGGGCAGGCCAAGAATGAAATCTCCGTGAACGACGAGACCGAGCTTGTGACAATCCTTAGTGAACTGGCGGGCGCGCTCAACGGTGGCGCCTTTCTTGATGTTCTTGAGGATCTGTTGATCGCCAGATTCGTAGCCCACGATGAGGAGCCGACAGCCCGCTTCTTTCATTGCCTTGAGAGTTTCGTAATCGGTGGTGACGCGGGAAGTGCAGGACCATGTGAGGCCGAGAGGCTTCAGTTTGCCGCAGAGTTCGACGGTGCGGGCCTTCTGAATGTTGAAAGTGTCGTCGTCGAAGAAAAATTCCTTTACGTAGGGCCAGTAATCCTTTGCTTTCGCCATTTCGCGGGCGACGTCGTCAGTGGAACGCTTGCGCCAGGGATGGCCGCTCAGGGTTTGCGGCCAGAGGCAGAAAGTGCACTGGGCTGGGCATCCGCGAGTGGTGTAAAGCGAGACGAAAGGATGGAGCAGGAACGGAACGTTGTAGCGGCGGACATCGAGATCACGGCGGTAGACGTCGGTGACGTGGGGCAGGGCGTCGAGGTTCTCAATGGTCGGACGATCGGGATTGTGGACCACGCCGCCATTCCTGCGATAGGAGATTCCGAGGATCTCTTCGAGCGGCTTGCCCTGCGCGTACTCCACTATGGAGTAGTCGAACTCCTTGCGGCAGATGACGTCGATTACTTTGGCTTCTTTCAGCGCTTTTTCGGGCAGAACGCTGACGTGGGGACCGACGAAGGCGATTTTGATATTGGGATTGCTGTCTTTGATGGCCTCGGCGATGCGCAGATCACCCTGGAAGCCGGGGGTGCTGGTGAAGAGAACTAAAAGTTCGAAGTCCTTGCTGATGCGGATGGTTTCTTCGGCGGAAATATGATGCGGGGGCGCGTCGAGCAAGCGCGAGCCTTCAAGCATGCCGGCCGGATAGGCGAGCCAGACGGGATACCAATAGGACTCAATCTCGCGGGTAGCGGGCCAACGCGACCCGGCGCCGCCATCGAAATTCTCGAAAGAGGGAGGATTTAGAAACAGTGTCTTTAATGGCATAGGGACGAGTATTCCATTTTAACATTCGGATGTCGCCGCCGGGCTGAGGGTTAGCTACCAACCAGGTACATGGCGGGCGTTCGAGAGGGCTCCCAAATCTCTGACTTATCATGCCTTAGCGGGGGAGGGATTGGCAAAGCGACGGGGCCAAACGACGATTTCGGGCATTGAGGCGCGGGAATCGGGCAGCGGGCGGACGGCTGGGCGAGGGGTTATTTAGCAGGTAATGCCCAGTGTTCCAGTTCGCCGGTGGCGCGGAGGAGATTCACGCGGGCGCGCTGATATTCGAAGTCGGCATCCTGGTAGGCGAGATAGTGCTCGTTGGCTTGTGCCTGAGCGTCGGCGAACTCGTGGAAGGTTCCGGTCTTGGCCTGAATGCGGGTACGGGCAGCATCGAGGCTGGATTGGGCGAGCTGATATTCGAGTTGCGCGACGTCGCGGGCAGCTTCGAGTTGCTCGACGGCTCGTTCGAGCCGAAGAGTCTCTTCGGAAACCTTGTCGCGAGTTGCCTCGGCCTGCTTCTTCGCTGCAAGCGCGCCAAAGTCGGCGGCGCGTGCATGCTCGCGCTGGCTGAGATTGAAAAGCGGAATGCGGATGCCGATGCCGATGGTGGCATTGTCGCGTTGAAAGGTGCCCGCTGGAAAGTAGATAGTGTAGTTGTTGAACGTAGAGAAGCGAGCATACTGGGCGGAGAAATCGAACGATGGGAGGGCTAAGCGGTGTTCAGCGACCGCGCGCATCGACTCAGCCAAGGCGTGTTCATCAGCGATCTTGATGACGGGGCTGGAGGTCAGGGCTTTCTGCTGCGAATCGTCGTCGGAAGAGACTGGAGGAAGGGCGGGAATGCTATCGGGATCGAGTTCGATGGCGGAGACGGCCACGCCGGTGAGATCGGAGAGATGCTTGCGGAGGACGTCGGAGGATCCGTGGGCCTCGGCGCGATGAAGCCGAACCTGAGCCGCGACGAGCTGAGCCTTGTTGAGATCGATGGGACTGTCGACTCCAGCTTTGACGCGTTCGGAAACGGCTTGAACTACCTGTTGCGAGTCGATGTCATCTTCGTGAAGCCGGCTGAGGCGATTTTCCCACTTGGCAAGTTCGGCGTAGGTGAGGGTTACATCCTGAATGAGCGCGATACGCTGATCTTTATCGTGGAGATCGGCGATTCGAACCTCGGCTTTTGAGGCGTCGAGATATGGAGCCTGGGCAAAACTGTAGACAGAGCTTTGCGCGGCGGCAGTGAACAGTGCCGGTTCTGAACCTGAGATGGTGAGCGGGTATCCATAGGTCCATCCGAGGCCGGATCCGACGACGAGTTGAGGGATGCGATTGTTGCGCAGTTCGTGATAGGACGCGACGGCTCTTTGAACATCCGCATGAGATATTGCCGAGGTGGTGCTGTGAGAGAGGGCAAGCTGGATAGCTCGCTCGAGGGTAAGCGGCTCAGCGGATGCTGCGGTCCCAAGGAGCAACAGGGACACGAGCAGTGCGACAAGATTGGTTAAGCGCAGCAGTTTACGTTTCATCGTTGCACCTTTAGTTCTTGCAGATGTGTACCTGATCGATCGTGTAGGTGATGAATCGTTCACCTGACGGGTCGCTCATTTGACGGATCATTCATCTGACGATCATTGGATCAGACGGGACTCTTGTCGTAACGAACAGATTGTAGTGCGGGAAAAGGAGCCGGCAGAAGTTTCGAAGTTTGTTCGGATAGCACCGGAAAGGCGCAGAAGACTCGCCATTCGGTGAGGTCTACTCGCCGACCCGGAGCAGCGCCTGCTGGGCCAGTTCAAATTGACGGGTCAATGCGAGGGAAGCCTGATATTCCCGCGCAGCGCCGGCCTTGTCACCCTGCTTTTCAAGCAGCATGCCGAGCAGGTAGTGGGCTTTGAAGGCAGGAGCTTCTTCGACGGGGCCGAGGGCGAAATATCGCTTGATGACCTTGATAGCGAGAGTGAAGTTGCGGCCGGTGCGATAGAGATTTTGTGCGACGTCCATGAGCACGTCGGGCTTGGAGATGGGAGCCTGGCTGGTGGCGACGAGAGCGCGCTCCATGTCGTCGTAGCGCTTGTTGTGGCGGAAGAAGAGAGCGAGGTTGAGCCATGCTTCGGAATCGCCTTTGCTGACTTCGATCATGCGGTGATATTCCTTCTCAGCGGTGGCGAGATCGTGGTTCTTCTCGGCGATGCGAGCATAGACCCAGTGTTCGCGGGCGGGATCGCGGAGGCCGATCTCCCTGGCCTGAGCGCGAGCCTTATCCAAGCCGCCGCCGACGATTCCGGGAGCCTCGATGTAAAACTCGGCCAGATCGACGCGGGCATCGGTATCGTTGGGATTGAGTTGCACGGCGCGTTCGAATTCTTCACGGGTTTTGCGGGCAAGACCGACAGCAGTCAGAAAACTGGCGCGGTCAGCTTTCTCTCCATAGACATGGGCGAGCCAGCGATGATAAGCGCCGTTCCCTGGCGCGAGGGCGATGGCCCGTTTGCACGCGGTTTCGGCGCGATCCCATTCTTCGAGGGTGAAGTAAGCACGGCAAAGGAGATTGGCGGATTCGGCATCGGAAGGAGCCGAAGAGAGGCGTCCGTTAAGCGTGGAGATGGCGTCATCGACGCGTCCAGACTCCAACATTTCACGGGCGGAGTCGGCGAGACTGGCAGTTGCGGTCAGCAACAACAATGCGAAAACGGCCGTAAATGTGAAAATGCGTCTCATTACCTTATCTGTATCTAAACCAGGTTAGTACTTAACCTGCATGCCATCCCCGAGCGGCTTTCCGCTGACAGAGCCGGTAGCGATCAGATCTTTGGCGGCCAGGCCGCGCGTAATTTCGACCTGCGTGAGATTAGAGATCGAGGTCTCCACGTCCCGGTGCTTCAGTTGATGATCGACGACCTGAAGCACATAAGGTTTCGAATCGTCGGTGCGAATGGCCTCGCGCGGGACAATGAGCACGTTGTCGTGCTCGGCCGCCACGATGGTTACGCCGACGTTGACGTTCGGCAGCAACTTGAAGTCATTATTATCTACGATGCTGGTTGTTTCCCCAACGTTACGAGCGCCGCGTGGCCGAACGGTCGATGGGATGGAGGTAACGGCGGCATGCCAAACCCGGCCGGGAACGGCGTCCCAGGTAATTTCGATGGGATCGCCCAGGGCGAGGCGGGCGACATCGGGTTCGTCGACAAAGGAACGAACCTGAACTTTTCGCAGGTCGGCGACTTGCAACAAGAGTTCACCGGCGGAGACAAAACCTCCTTGCTGGACCGGAAGCGAATAGACGATGCCGTCGAAGGGCGCACGAACATTGGCCTTGGCGAGCGAGTCCTGGGCGGCATCGTAAGCGGTCTGAGCCTGATCGCGTTGCGCCTCGACCCGGGCAAGTTCAACGCTCGAATAGCGCTTGGATTTTTTCTGCTCAAGAAAGTCAAGTTGGGCGTTGGCGCGAGCGAGAGCGTTTTGGGCTTCCTGGACTTCTCCGGCAGATGCGGCGCCCTGGGACTCGAGTCGTTTGAGCGCCTCGAGGTTGCGTTGCGCAGTATCGCGATCAGTGTGGGCCTTCACCAGTTGAGGCTCGAGGCTGAGGACCTCCTCCTGAGTGCCTCCGCGTTGGGAGGCCGCGAGATCGGCTTGGGCGGATTTTAGTTGGGCTAGCGTGCGTGCGGCTTCGGTGCGGATCTCGGCATCATCGAGCGACAGGAGCAACTGACCTTTCTTCACGGCGCTGCCCTCTTTCACAAACACGCGCTTTACGCTGGTGGCGAGGGGAGAGTGCGCTTCGAAATTATTTACCGGTTCGATCTTGCCGTTGGTGGAGATCACGCTGCGAATTTTTCCTAGTTCGACCTCGGCGACGCGGACTTGAAGCGGATCATCGTGCTTGGAGAAGATGGCGCCGAGCACGGCGACGGCCGCCACAATGGGAAGCGCGGTCACCCACCAGCGCCGTTTCTGGCGCTCGGAATGATTTCCATTCAAGGGCATGGAAGCAAAAGCGTAAGTTTCAATGTATCACTCATGCCACAGCGGGAGGCAGCGCAAAGTATGTACTGTAGCTGTTGGATTTGATGCCGGGGTAGCGGGATTTGCATCAGAAATATGCGAATCGCGTTGACGATTTTGCGATTGGCTGTGGCTTTGCCGTTGATGGTAAGTGACCGATACAATGAGCGGCAAGCCGAGGATTTTCATGCCGAAGACGCGAAGATACACAGACGAACACGCGAGCGCGGGACTTGATCACGAGTTTCCCGAGATTGAAACGTGGCCCAACCAATTTCCGGGATACGAGATTGTGGTGGACGATCCGGAATTCACATCCGTGTGCCCAAAGACGGGTTTGCCGGATTTTGGGACTATCGTGATCCGTTACATGCCGGACAGGAATTGCCTGGAGTTGAAGTCGTTGAAGGAGTATCTGCAGGCGTATCGCAATCTCGGAATTTTTCAGGAAAACATTGTGAACCGCGTGCTGGAAGATGTGGTGCGGTGGGCGAAGCCGGTGTGGGCAGAGGTGAGGGGTGATTTCCGTCCGCGGGGAGGGTTGTCGACGGTGGTAGTGGCTAAGTGGCCGAGAGAAAGGCAAGTCAGAAGTGGGAAGTCAGATTGAAGAAGTGAAAATCTCGTCGACGCCACTTTGGAGCTTTTGATCAAGGGTGAATCAGGTTTTGAATTCTCCAATCTGACTTCTAAGTTCTGCAATCTTCCCGTGCTATATTCGCTCGACCTGTGGCTGACACCAAGCTCTATCCGCGGACCACGCTTGTCGTCCTGACGGCTCTGAATCTGGTGAATTACATCGACCGCTCCGTGTTATTCGCGGTGCAGCCGATGGTGCAGGCGGAATTCCACCGGCGGGATAGCGATTTTGGCCTGCTCTCGAGCGCATTCTTTATTGTCTATATGTGCACGGCTCCATTCATGGGGCCTTTGGCGGACCGTTATTCCCGAAAGAAGATAATCATTGCGGGTGCTGTTGTCTGGAGCATCGCCACACTGCTTACGGCGATTACCTATAATTTCAGGACGCTATTTTTTCGGCATGTGATCGTGGGGATCGGGGAAGCAAGTTTCTGCACGATCTCACCGACCGTAATTGCCGATCTTTTTCCCGAGCGAATGCGCGGCCGCGTGCTGGGCTTTTTTTACCTGACGCTGCCACTGGGCACGGCGCTGGGTTACATCCTGGGCGGGACATTGAGCGCGCATTACAACAGCTGGCGTGCGCCATTTTATATCGGTGCCGTGCCGGGAATCCTGTTGGCTCTGATTCTCGTATTCTTGCCGGAGCCGGAGCGGGGGCGCTTCGACAGCATCGTAGAAACGCCTGAAAGAGGGACGATCGTTGGGCTGGCGCGAAATCCGGCGTTCTGGACGGCGACCTTGGGCATGGCCATGATGACTTTTGCGCTCGGCGGTCTGCAGGTGTGGATGCCGACCTTCCTGCACCGCGACCATGGCTACAGTTTGAAAGATGCAAACCTGATTTTTGGACTCAGCACGGCCGGCACAGGAATTCTGGCCGCGCTGGCGGGCGGATGGTTGGGAGATTATCTGCTGCGCTACACCCGCAAGGCCTATTACCTTGTTTCGGCGGTGAGCCTGGCGATGGGGATTCCGGCCATGTGGATTGCGCTTTATGCTAACGGCCACCGGATGCTCGCCGGGGTGGTAGCGGCGGAGTTCCTGCTCCTGGTCAATACTTCGCCGCTCAATGCGGCGCTTATTAACTCAGTGGGGGCACACGTGCGCGCGACGGCGATTGCCGTCAATATATTTGTCATCCACTTGCTGGGTGACGCGTCATCGCCGTGGGTGATCGGTTATCTGTCAGATCATCAGTCGTTGGGTGCGGGATTATTTGCAACCATTGTTGCTATCGCGCTATCAGTCGCGATTCTTTCCTACGGCATGCGATTCGCGCCGGCGTTGGGCGGCGCGGAGCGGAAAGCATCGAGCGCCTAAGTCAATCCACCGATCGGAGCATCTTTATAGAGCAATGATTCTCGAAGTTCTTGAATGGACCGCAGCCGGGATTCTCGCCCTGGCATGGTTTTCGCGGATTATCGATGCGGCGATCGGGATGCCGCGAGTTGCCGATGTCGCGCTGCCGGAGTGGGACCGCAAGCCGCCGACGCCTGAAGGCGAGCCTCGCATCAGCATTATCGTTCCGGCGCGCAACGAAGAGCAGGACATACGCGCGACGCTTGAGAGTTTGCTCGCGCTCGATTATTCCAATTACGAAATTATCGCGGTGAATGACCGTTCGACGGATGCCACCGGAGAACGGATGGAGGAGATTGCGGCGAGGACCGAGGCACAAGGACGTTTGCGCGTGCTGCAGATTGGGGAACTTCCTGCCGGCTGGATGGGGAAGACGCATGCGATGTGGACCGCGGCGAAAGAAGCAACGGGTGACTGGTTGCTTTTTACCGATGCTGACGTTTTGTTCAAGCCGGATTCGGTGCGACGGGTCGTCGCCTATGCGGAGGCGGAAAAAGCGGATCACGTGGTGCTGTTTCCGCGGATGATCATGAAGAAGGCGGGAGAACGCATGATGATCGCGTTCTTCCAGGCGCTTTTCGTTTTTGGGCATCGACCGTGGAAGGTGGCCGACCCTGAGGCAGATGATCACATGGGAGTGGGTGCGTTCAACATGGTGCGGCAATTGGTTTATGAAGCGGTGGGAACGTACCAGGCTCTGCGGATGGAAGTGCTGGACGACATGAAGCTGGGCAAGGTGGTGAAGAACGCGGGATATGCGCAGCGCAATGTGTTTGGGGAAGACCTGATCTCGCTGCACTGGGGAAAAGGCGCGTTTGGGATTGTGAACAATCTGACGAAGAATTTTTTCGCGATTTTGTCGTTTCAGTGGCCGCGGACAGTAGCCTCGGTGTTTGCGCTGGGATTTCTGAATCTGGGACCGTTTCTTGGAGTTTGGTTGGCGCACGGGTGGGCGCGGGTGCCGTATGGGATTGCGGTGGTGTCGTTGTTTGCAATTTATTGCGGGATGTCGCGGCGATCGGATGTGGCGCCGTATTACTTCTTTCTGCATCCGGTGAGCACCACGCTTTTCATGTACACGCTGGTCCGGTCGATGGCGCACACGCTCGCGAATGATGGGATTGTATGGAGAGGGACGAAGTATCCGCTGGCGGAGTTGAGGAAGGGGATTGTCTAGCAAGAATACGCTATTTCATGCTTTCTACTCCATGCTATGGCTTCAAGCCAGGAGGAAGCAGCGAGTGACTCTTGCAGACAAGATTCGAGCACATGGGAAGGAAAGATATGCGGTACCCGCGCGCAACAGGAAACAAAAGCGATTTTCGATCCGCGCTGGCGATGTTGTACGCGACTTGAAGATCAACGGCTATGCGCCGGCGGTCTGCAGTGCCCTGAAGACGCGCGAATTTCTTAAAGAAAACGACTTACTGCTTGTGAGCCGGAGCGGTCCTGAATCTGGACAGAGCACGACTGTGACCTACACATACGAGTTCATTGACGGTCCTACTTCGAGGCCGTCGACCGACTCGTCTTCCCAAGACACATGGAACAGTATGAGAGGCGCTCTGAAAGAGGTTTTTGCGACCTATGGGGGAGGCGAAGCATACCTGCGTGCCGAGCGAGAGAACTTCTATGGAGACAAGCGCAAGTGAGCCGCATTTACTGGGACACGATGCTTTTCATTTATTGGCTGGAGGATAATGCCAAGTTTGCGCGCCGCATAGAAGAAGTTCATTCACGAATGAAACAGCGGAACGACCGATTGATTACAGCATCGTTCGCGGTCGCGGAAGTGTTGGCGGGATGTTATCGCCAGGGGAAGCCGGAGCTGGCGGAGGCATCGCAGAGGTGGCTGGAGAGGATCGTGGCGGAGATATTGCCGTTTACGAATGAGACGTCTGATTACTACGGGCGAATCAGGGCGATGCCAGGGGTTTCTTCGGCGGATGCGATTCATCTGGCTACGGCCGCCCAGGCTGGAACCGACTTGTTTTTGACCAGCGACAAGAGGCTGGCAAACAAAATCATTCCTGGGATCCAGTTCATCGGCGCGCTCGATACGCAATTGTTATAGGGCGGAAGAGGTGCGGGTCCAAGCTATGGCTCTTCCGGATCTTCGATCGAAATAGGTGCTCCTTCGCTCTTGCGCCTGGTCTTTTTTGATTTCGCAGCCCGAAAGGTTCCGACGCTGTAATGGCCTTGGCGTTCGATGTCGTAGTCTTTCGGCACAGCGATTAGTTTGCCGTTCTCTCCCAATTGTTGCGGATGGCGCAAGATGATCTCCGCCCGGTCGTCATATTCTTCAATCCTGCCCTTGATGCTGATGGTGCGGCCCTGAAGTTGGCGCACGTCGCCGACGGAACGCAGATCGGAGCGAAAAACAACGACCGTGAAGGGGCAGGAGTGATAGTCGGGGCAGAAGTCGAGATAGGTCACGCCATTGGTTGCTTGTTCGACCTGCACGACAGTTCCGGTAATGCAATTGCTTTTGCCGATGTGTTTCTGGGCGTCGGCGATGGAGAGGCAGTTTTCGGGTGTTTCGTTGGCAGTGGAGGAATTAGCTTTGGCGGAGTTTGTCCAAGAGTTTTTCGGCGGATGACTGCCGGGGAAGGCCAAGGCGGCGGATGCGATCAGGATTTGGGCAACAAGAAATCGGACGGACAAACCCATAAAGCTGAGACGGTGTTGATTGCAGTCTCAGCTTTGATTGTAGGAGAGGGTCGAAACGTCAGAGCGATCAAGGCAAGAAATTATCGACGAGTGCTTCCCGAAAAGGGAGAACGAGAGCCGAAGATGTCCCCGGCTCCAGCAGAAACGCACGCCCCGGATGGCTACTTAAAGGCCTTGACCGCGGCCGCCTCGTCGTCTTTCACGTCAAAGACGGTGTAGAGCTTGGTGATCTGTAGAAGGTCGTGAACCTTCTTGGTGAGATTCAGCAGCTTGAGTTCGCCGCCCTGGTTTTTGGCAGTAGTGAAAGCGCTGACGAGTTCACCGATGCCGGAGCTATCGATGTAGTTGACGTCACCAAGGTTGAGCAGGATTTTCTTCTGGCCCTTGGAAAGCAGGTCGCGGACGGTGTCGCGCAGAACGACGCTGCCTTCGCCGAGAGTAATCCGGCCACTGAGGTCGACAATCGTGACGCCATCCACCTGACGAGTACTGGACTTCATTGTCACAGAGGAGCCTCCTTAGGATACCGCGTTGCCGCGGACGTGCTTAATCATTTTAAGTTCGGTGCCCGAGCTGGAGGGATGAATCTCCACCACATCCATGAACGAGCGGATCAGGAAAATACCTCGTCCCGAGGTCTTCAAGAGATTTTCCGGGGCTAAGGGATCCGGAATCTTGCCGGCGTCGAGCCCCTTGCCTTGATCACGAATGGTGATGACGAGATCACTGGGGGTGCGTTCAAAGGCCAGCATGACCTTTTTGTTCGGGTCGTAAGCATTTCCGTGCAAAACAGCATTGACGGCCGCTTCGCGGACGGCCATGGAGATCTTCATGATCTCCTCGTCGTCGAAGCCGGCCTCGGTGGCCATGCGGCCAGCCGTTTCCTCGGCGCTATTGACGGTGTCGAGCGTCGAATCCATGGTAAAAGAGACGCGGTCGGCAGTCATAGCGCAAATGGTTCCTCGATCGTCATCTGCCTCAGCAATGAGTTTGGGACCGCAGCCATAATAACGCGGCTGAGGCCTGGGATGCGGGCGAATGAAGAAGTGTGCCTGTAGCTTCCAGAAAAGTCAACGCGTGGGAGGGATGGGAACGAATAGCGCGAAGATTGCGCTCTTTTCGGAGAGCGATGGAATGGAAAAGCTGGACATGGCGACGGAATCTACTGATCAGGTTTTGAATCGCTGAGTATAAAAGAGGCGGCTGGGGAAAACGCTGTGACTTGAGATCAGACAACAATCCCAGATTGGAGGGCAGAGTGTGCACGCCAATCTGGGATTTTCTTGCACAGGTACTACAGGGCATTCAGGAAATTGACCAAGTCCAGAATTTGCTGTTCGCTGAGGCCCATGTTGAAGCGTTTGTTGTAGAAGTTCACAACGTCGAGCATGGTATTGGCATTGCCGCCGTGGAAGAACGGGGGACGGGAACCGGCTCCGCGGAGCGACGGGACCTTCATCTTGCCGAGATCGGCGCACCGGCCGGAAATCCACGCCACACCAGGATCGGTGGTCTGATATTGATCGCAGGTGCCAGCACTACAGGCGACGGGGTTACTGTAAGGCGTGACCCCATTCGAGGATAGCGAGCCCTGCGGACAGACGAAGGTGAAGACGGGGAGATCCGGGGATGGCGGCATTACGTTGCTGGTGCTGTCCATGACACCAATATCTTTCGCATCAGCAGCGAAGTCGTTGCCAATATCCAGGTTGTTATGACAGAAGCGGCATGTGCCGGCGATGGTTTTCTGGCCGAGAAGGTCGTTCATACCGCGGACGCCGGTGATGTTGAGAGGAAAGTTGTTAAAGATATTTTGCCCGCGGACAATCGAGGCACGCATACTCGCGGTCCAGGGTAGCTCAGCGGCAAAAGAGTCAAACAGGTCGAACGCTTCGCCACCAAGAACGGAAGCCGGACGGAAGGTACCAGCCGGGTTCAGAGCCATGAGAGCATTGGCGCCGCCCTTGGCACCGCTTCCGTCACTGCCCGTGAGATCCCATCCGAACTGGTCCCAAGACTCAGCCGAAAAGTTTCCATTCTGGAAGCTGACACCCGGGAAGGCGGGTCCCATGGTGTTGATTTGCGATTGCAAAGCTGAGAGCTGGGAGGACGTGGCTTGGGCGTGAGTCATAGTCGCATCAAAAAACTGGTTCTCAAGGCTGGCTTCGCGCACGTCCCACATGATGTTCTGCTTGCAGACGCCCGTTCTCGCATTGCAGGCACCAGAGGGACTGATGAAAGCCGTGTTGGCGGAGGGGAGAGGGCGACGATAGAACGAAGCCATGGGGGAGGGGGTTGCCAAAAGACCGTAGATGGGGCTCAACTCACAGCCGGTTGGATCGGCAGTTACTGTGACCGAATACCAATCGTGGACAGAGGGTTCCGCGATAGAGATACGGATGTTAGCGCGGTTGAAAAGTTGGGTGCGGGCCAAGAGGAACTGGCGACCGGGTTGAGTGGCGGCGGCGCCGCGGTCGGGGCAGTCAGCACCGTCGACGGGTGCGAATAAGGCGTCCTGACCCTTGGTATTTGTGTAGGTGGAGAGGACAGTGCTTGGGCTAAGGCCCCACGAGTTTTCAGGCTGGTGGCAGGTGATGCAGGTGCGACCGTTGGAGCCGAGAGACTGGAAGAAAGGGTTACCGGGGGTACCCATGCTACCCGTGCTCTGGTGGCTACTGACCAAACCAATGCCATCTGGGAGAGCGAGATCCTGCGGAATGGTGGCCGGGGTTTGACCGTTGAGGATATTGGTATAGAACTGGACGTCGGCGGGCGTCAATGGGGACGGGGGCGGGTAAGTCTGAGCCTTGGCTCCCGACATAGCGAAGACAACAAAAAGCGCCAGCCAGCAGGCACAGATTGCGCACCGCAGTGTCCGACGACGGTTTGGCAGATTTTGCACACAAGTGGAAAGGAACTCGCCTGAAAAGTCGCTCACGGTAACACCTCTCTCTTCCTGGATTTATCTGCTTCAGGGGGAAGTCAAGCGAGGAGCAGATCACTACGAGCAGCGCTTCGCGGCATCGGAAGGACTACCCGCACGGTAAATTGCGCAAGTTCGGTCGAGAGGGAAGACGAGTGGCGACCTAACGCGCGCTCGTTAGATTTTGTACATAGTCCATTCGTTGGCAATCCCCCAAATTAGTTAGGCATTTTGGCGTAATCTTGGGGCTAACAATGAACTAACCCATAAGGAGTAAGTTTTGGTTATTAGTGGATCAGACTAGACCACGTGGGTAATTGCAAAGAATTGACAAGGGACTAAAGTACGTGTGCGCCATTTAGCTGATTCTCCCCCCAGCCCACCTGGCCCAACCAAACTAGGGAGGACTATCAATGAAGAAGCTTATGTTCTTGCTTGCGGTCATGGCGATTGCCCTGACGTTCTCGGGTAATGCATTGGCCCAAGGTGACAACAGCGTGTATTTCGTCACCTATTACTCCAACAACGCATCCGGAGCACCGGATGGAACCGTGCGCTTCATCAATGACGGCGACACAGGTGCGAACCTGTACGCAGCCATTTATGTGTTCGATGACAGCCAGGAACTGCAGGCCTGTGGGGCGTGCGTGATCACGCCAGATGGCGTTCTGTCGGAAGACGTGAAGACCGAACTCACCAACAACCCGCTGACCGGCCGTGTTCCTACTCGTGGCGTGATCAAGGTACTGTCGTCCTCGAGCTGGGATCCGACGAACCCCTGGCCAGTTGCCGGCCTGCGCGGATTTGCGACGCACATTCAGCGCGCAACGCCGACTTCAGGCGCGTACGCGACGACCGAAACCGCAGTTGCCGATGCGAACCTGACGAGCACCGAAGAGTGGGCGTTGGCGAACCTGTGCTACTACGCCGGACTGCTCGGCTCGGGTCAGGGCACGATCACCTGCACACCGGAAGATCACGACTTCTAAACAAAGTCGGGAGAACAAATGCAACTCAACCCGGCGGGCAACCGCCGGGTTTCTTTTTTGCTGAGAGCTGGGCGAGTGGGAGTGGGCCAACGGCGGATCGCGATGCGCCTCAAAGCCGACATCCTGCTTGAGAAACGGGGCTTGACCGGAAGTTAATGACCGGTAAAGGTGTGTCGGGCACCAGAAGGTGATGCTAATCCTTTCAACTAATCCATTTGGGTTAAATCAAGAACCTTAGCCGCAGGTGGTTAGACCAGGTGGGTAATTGTAACTAACTGGCGAAACGATAAAGTACGACTGCGCCATCAGCTGGCCCCTCCCCCCAGCCGCGGCCAACCAAACTAGGGAGGATCCACCAAATGAAGAAAGTTATGTTCATGCTTGCCGTTGCGGCCATCGCTCTGATGGTCTCGGGCAGCGCGTTCGCCCAGGGTGACTGGAGCACGTATTTCGTCACCTATTACGCCAACAACGTGTCCGGCGCGCCGGATGCCACACTGCGTTTCATCAACGACGGCGACACAGGCTGGCCACTGTATGCGGCTATCTATGTGTTCGATGACAGCCAGGAACTGCAGGCTTGCGGTGCTTGCGAAATTACGCCTGATGGTCTGTTGTCGGAAGATGTAAAGACCGAACTGACCAATAACCCCATCACTGGTCGCGTCCCGACCCGTGGCGTGATCAAGACCATCTCGTCCTCGAGCTGGGATCCGACCAACGTAGTGCCGACTTCCGGCCTGCGTGGATTCGCGACGCACATTCAGCGCGCGACGGCGACGTCTGGCGCCTATGCCACGACCGAAACCGCGGTTGCTGACTCGAACCTGAGCTCCTGGGAAACCCAGACGCTGGACAACCTGTGCTACTACGCAGGTCTGCTCGGCTCCGGCCAGGGCACCATCACCTGCACACCGGAAGACAAAGACTTTTAATCAGTCCTCCGACCCTCAGACCCGGCGGGAAACCGCCGGGTTTGTTTTTTTGCGCGCAAGCAGGATGGCGTGAGCCGCTAATCTTCTGGATTCCGGAGAATCAGTTTTGTATTCTCTTGGACGATGAGCACGCTGGCGCTTAGCGAGTTGTTGGGTTCGGCCGTGTATGACGCCACGGGCGCGGCAAGTGGACGGGTGCGAGAGGTCGCGCTGGCTCCGCAGGAAGATCGGTCGAAGATCGCCACGCTCATCGTAAAAACGACAAGTGGGAACCGGTTGCTGCCGCTGAGCGCGGTTGCGACGATCAATGGCGGGGTACGGGCTTTGACAGCTGTGGCTGAGTGGAAGAATGCCGACGGCGCCGAAGGATTGCTTTTGCTGAGCCGCGATCTGCTGGACCAGCAGGTGATCGACGTGCATGGGCGGAAGGTGGTGCGGGTCAACGACATCGATTTTTATCAGGAAACGGTCCTGGGGCGTCCACTGCTGAAGGTTGAGGGCGTCGACGTAGGGGCGCGAGGAGCGCTTCGGCGGCTGTTAAAGGGAGTGGTTCCATCGCAAGCGCTGCGGGCTTTGCTTTTACGCGTGCCGCAGCGAGAGATCCCATGGGATTTTGTCGACCTGATCGAAACCGATCCTGCGCGCCGGGTGCGGCTCAAGATTTCGCATGAACGGCTGGCGAAACTGCATCCGGCCGATATCGCGGACATTGTTGAAGACCTGGCTCCGGACGAGCGGGAGGCGGTGTTCGAGACCCTGGACGAGGGCGTGGCCGCCGAGGCTCTGGAAGAATTGGAGCCCAAGGTGCAGAAGGCGGTGGTTGAATCGCTGGATTCGGAGCGAGCAGCGGACATCGTGGAAGAGATGGAGCCGGACGCGGCGGCCGATTTGCTTGCCGACCTGCCAGAAGAGCGCACAGCCGAAATTCTGGTGCAGATGCAGCCC
This sequence comes from Terriglobales bacterium, assembly GCA_035508395.1. Taxonomy (GTDB): domain Bacteria; phylum Acidobacteriota; class Terriglobia; order Terriglobales; family Acidobacteriaceae; genus Acidiflorens. Next base: position 25,585 of record DATJNC010000069.1, read on the forward strand.
GAGGAGCGGCAGGAAGTCGCCGATCTGCTGGAATTCCACGAGAACACGGCAGCCGGACGCATGACTACGGAGTACATCGCGCTCTCGGTGACTGCAACCAACAACGATGCGATCGAAGCCCTGCGAAAATTCGAAGGCCGCATGGAAAGCATGAGCACGATTTTCCTGGTGGATTCGCATGGCACGCTGGCGGGGGCGGTGCCGCTGGCCAAAATTGTGCTTGCCCCGGCCGGCACCCCGCTGCTTTCTCTAACGCAAGAGCCGCTGATTTCATGCCACGAGGATGCAAAAGAGAAAGAATTTGCAGAGCTATTCGACAAGTACAATCTGCTTACCCTACCGGTGATCGACGAGCGCAGCCAATTGCAGGGCGTCATCACGCCTGACGACGTGATTAACATGCTGCGCGGCAAGCTCTGATCTTTTCTGGTTCCCAATACCAGTTTCATCTATTCAGAAATTGCGGGTCTCGTTTATCCTGAACCGTCCGTTTGCCAATCTGAACCGTGAATTGCTCGCATGAGACTCCTGAGGCGCTGGAAGATCCAGATCCTGCTGATTCTTTCTGTGGTAGGACCGGGATTCATCACGGCCAACGTCGACAACGATGCCAATGGCATCCTGACGTATTCGCAGGCAGGAGCGCAGTTCGGGTACATGCTCCTGTGGACGATGATTCCCACGACAATTGCGCTGATCGTGGTGCAGGAGATGTGCGCGCGCATGGGCGCGGTGACAGGCAAAGGATTGAGCGACCTGATTCGCGAGGAATACGGGCTGCGGATCACGTTCTTCATGATGCTCGGGATTCTGATCACCAATTTCGGAAACGTGGTCGGCGAATTTGTAGGAATCGCAGGCAGCATGGGACTGTTCGGGGTGCCGAAGTATGTCTCGGTGCCGATCTGCGCCGTAATCGTGTGGTTTATTGCGGTCAAAGGACAGTACAAGAGCGTGGAGAAGGTTTTTCTGGCCGCATCATTTTTCTACGTCACCTACATATTTGCAGGAGTCCTGGCGAAACCGGCATGGATGGAGTCGGTAGGCGCGACCTTCAAACCGCCGCCGATGGGGGGATGGCAAGGGCCGTACGTCTACATGGTTATCGGCGTGGTTGGCACCACGATCGCTCCGTGGATGCAGTTTTATCTGCAGTCATCGATCGTGGAGAAGGGCGTCACGAAACGGCAGTATAAGGCTTCGCAGCTGGACGTGATCGTAGGCTGCATCTTTACCGACGTTGTTGCGTGGTTCATTATCGTGGCCTGTGCGGCGACGCTTTACATGCATGGGGTGCACGATATTCGCGACGCCGCCGATGCGGCACAGTCGCTGCGGCCGCTGGCGGGCGACTGGGCGTACATTCTGTTTGCCCTGGGACTCTTTAACGCGTCATTGTTTGCGGCGTCGATTCTGCCGCTTTCCACTGCATTCACCGTCTGCGAAGGGCTGGGATTTGAGTCTGGTGTGGAACGGAAGTTTTCCGAAGCTCCGGCATTCTATTGGCTGTACACGGTGCTGATCGTTGCTGGAGGCGCGGTAGTGATGATCCCGGGGCTTCCGCTTATCAAGATTGCGGTGTTGTCGCAAGTGGTGAATGGCGCGGTGTTGCCGTTCGTGCTGATCTTCATGCTGTTATTAATCAACAAGAAAGATCTGATGGGTGAGTACACGAATAAGGTCGCCTTTAACTTGGTGGCATGGGCCACGACCATCATTATGATTGGCCTGACGGCAGCGCTAATGTGGGGACAACTGCGGGGGAGCGGATAGAGTTCTGGGGCGTGCTAAATCACTTTGCCGGCCGCCAGGTCGGTGACAAGCGGAAGGTCAGCCTCAAGGAAATCGAAGGCAGGAAGTTCCTTGCGGTCGGCCCAACGGATTTCGCGAAAGATCCGGTTTTCGATCTCGCCGAGATAGGTACGCACTTCAAAGAACCGCAGTTCGACTGAGCCGCCGCCAGGATATTGGTGATGGATGCGCCGAAGTTCGTTGCCAATGGTGGCTTCGATGCCGAGTTCTTCCTCGAGTTCGCGACGAAGCGCATCGCGCGGCTGCTCGCCTTCCTCGATCTTGCCGCCTGGGAACTCCCATTTGAGCGGCATGGGCTGGTGACGCGTACGCTGGCAAACCAGAATGCGATCTTCGTTCAGGATAATGGCGGCAACGACCCGCTTCATGAGTGGTTATTCCGAATTTGGCGTTAAGAAATCGGTTTATGTATGCCCGAGGCACGCGAGGATTGTTCGCGCTCCAGGCGCTGGCCGACGAGTTGCGCGCAATATTCGATCAGCTCGCGATCTTCAGGCATGAAGGCAGCGGGAAAGTGGCTGTCGATATCGAGTTCGCCCGCGACTCTCCCGTGGATGAAGACGGGCACGACGATCTCAGATTTGGTTTCGAGAGAACACGCGAGATAGCGGGGGTCTTTGGAGACGTCGTCGACGACGACGGTCTTACCCGAGGATGCGGCGGCGCCACAGATGCCCTGATTCAAGGGAATGCGGGTGTGGGGAGTCATCGCACCCTGATAGTGTCCCAGCACGAGTACAGGGGGCTGGGCACCGGGCTCGAGCATGTAGAAGCCCACCCAGTTGTATTTCAGCATGCGCTCATTCAGGAGCATGGCAATGGCCTGCATCAAGGCATCCGCCGAGCGCGCCTGTTCGTTCAATTGATCGGCCGCCTGGTGCACGTCATCGAGCTTCTTCGCGGGTTTGGGCGTGGGCATGATGGTTAATCCTAAACCAATTCTCAGCGGATCAGCGGTGAGGAGGAAACTTCTGTTATACGCCGGGGTTCCCTTTGATTGCGACGGGGGACCAAAGCGCCTTGTGAAAGGGGAAATATTGTGGGATGGATTGCTGCCGCCAAGGCATAGAGGCCGGAGATGAGAGTGGGGGCAGGGGTGTTAAGCAGTTCGTCGGAGATGCAGTAGACCTGCGCATTCCTTGCGGCGCTGGTATCTGCCCAGCCGCGGTCGCGGATGATTTTCTCGAGGGGAACGCGGTCGCCGGCGCCGCACCAGGCGGCAATTATGACCTCTGGATCCAGTTGCGCGATGTCTTCGGCAGAGGCCTGCAAGGCCGGCCTGCCCAGGAAGTTTCCGCCAGCCGCTTCGACCAGTTCCTGGACCCATGGCTGCGAGGCGATGATCGGCTTGCCCCATTCCTCGCAGAAGACGCGCTTGCGGGGCAGGCTGGAGGTTGCGAGCCGTACTTTCTCGATCTCGGCCTGCATGCCGGAGATTGTCTTTTCGCCTCGGTTGCTTGCGCCGACGCAGCCGGCAATCATGGCGATGTCAGTGTAGATGTCATTCAACGTGTGGGGAGCGAGGGCAAGGAAAGGACGGCCGGCTTTGAGGATTTCGGCAAGCGACTCGAGTTGGTAGGGGACGGACGCGATGATCAGATCGGGATTGGCGGTGAGAATTTCCGCGGCCTTCGCGGTCCAGGAATCGGAGATGATGAGACGCTGACCATTTTTAACCTCGGGCACCACGTCCGCGCAGTATTTTGTGCAGGCGACGACGCGATCGAGTTGGCCCAGTGCCGCGAGGATTACGGAGGCACTCGGCTGGAGGCAGGCGATGCGGCGGGGCGCGTGCGACGGGGACATTGACACATTGTATGAGATGGGTGGACATGGAGTGCGTAAACAAGAAACAGGGAGTCAGCGCATTAAAATGCCAATGTGTACTCAAGGGAGCTGCTGGACTACTTCGAAAATCCTCGCAATGCAGGTGTAGTTGAGAAGGCGGATGCAATGGTGCGACTGGAGAATCCGGTGTGTGGCGATATTCTGGAGCTTAGCGCGAAGGTGGAAGCGGGCAAGATTCTTGAGATCGGGTTTCGTGCCAAGGGCTGCGTGCCTGCGATGGCCTGCGGCTCCGCAATTACGGAGCTGGTAAAAGGCAAGGACGTGGAGGCAGCGAAGCAGATAAGCAGGGAAGAGTTACTTGGCGCGGTCGGGGGTGTGCCCGAGGCGTCGAACCATGCAAGTCATCTGGCGATGGATGCGCTGCGGGCGCTACTGACGAAGCTTTAGCAACCGATCGAGTTGCGAGACTCGTGTTGTCGGTATTCTTTCGCCCCTCCGGGCTGGATCAGAATTGCACTCTTACCCTCGGCTCACGCCGTGGGTTGCATGCTTTCGCCGCTTCGCGGCTAGTAATGGCTGTCGCTGGTCTACTGGTGATTCAGGCTTGGTTGATAAATCGTCCAGTGATTGGAAAGGGCGATTTCTTTCAGGTTCGGATTGGGGTTAAGGGCGAACGCATGGCGCGAGAGGGCGAGCATCTCGCGATCCCAGATGGCATTGCCGAAGGCGCAATCGGGAGCGCTCTTTATGGCCGACTCGATTGCCTCCACTTTTCCTGGACCGCTGGGAACTCTTACCAGCTTTTGCGTGACAATCCCATTTTCCACGACGGCTTCTGCCGCGAGGATGCGATTTTGCGGAATGCCAAAGCTTCGCATGGCGGAGCGGATGATCCAAACATTCGAAGATGAGATGGCCCAGACTTCACATCCGCGTTGCTGGAGTTGCAGGATGAGTTCGCGCATTTCGGGGAAAATGTTGGCTTCAACGCCTAGCGCAAAGTAAGTATCGCAGGCTTGCTGCACGACCTCTTCGCGCAGGCCGTGATGCATGGTGACCATTTCGCCGCACATGATTTCTTCGGCGACCTTGCCAGCGCGGTAATCGGCGTAGCGGGGACGCGCCCAGCGGACGATTTCATCGGAGACGAGGCCGTTATCGAGTTCCCAGGAAAAGAATCCCTCGCCGGCGTCGCCGGACCAGAGTGTGCCATCGCAATCGAAAGTTGCGATTTTTGGCTGGAGTTCGAGAACGGCGGAGATGAATCTGGTTTGTTCGGTGTTCAGAGTGGGCATCAATGATTGGGATGATCGGGATGTCAAGTTCTCTTAAGGCTTCAGTGTAGCGCGGGCTCGGGTAAGGCCGCATATTGTTCGGGGGTGTCGATGTTTGCGGTGAGGAGTGGATCGTCGATGGGAACGTAGACGATCTTGTCCTGGTGGGTTTGCTGAACGTCGCGGGCGCTGGATGAAGACGGTGCTTTCAGAAAGGCTTCGATCATTTCGCGCGCGGCGAGAAACGGGTGGCCATGCACGCCGTGGTATTCAGGCACAACGCACCATTTCCACTGACGGATCGCGCGCTCGAAGGCCTCATCGAGAGCTTCGACGGTAGCGGGCTTCACGGGCGGACGGTCGACGAGGGTGATGAGGGCGGCGTCGCGGCCACGATTGAGGACCTCCTGCAACCCAGTTTGTAATGAACTGAATTGGCCGCGCTCGGGCTCGGGGTTGACGACCAGGGACGCGCCGTTGGCATAAACGATGGGAGTGAGATTGGGCTCGTTTTTGCCAGCAACGACGAGAACGACATCGACGTAGGGGTTGAAAAGGTTGATGGCAGCGGAGAGAAAGCAGCCGGTGGCGAGGCCTCCGCCTGCCAGTGGCGGCCATGGGAGCAAAGCTTTATCGCGGCCCATGCGCGAGGACTCGCCAGCCGCCAGGATGACGCCGCATCGGCTCAAGGCTCGTCCCATGAAGCGAAGATAGCATTGGCCGGTAGCCCTGCCAAGGATGGGGGTCACATTGCTTGCTGCTGGTTGATCGCCGTGGCTAGGCGTCGATGGTCGTTGGTCGTTCGGGGATCTTGCGCAAGGCGACCGTTCGAACAACTATCGACAAACGACTATCGACATTGTTGGGCTGAAAGCAGGCGTCTAGTTAACGTGCCTAGCTGAAGACGTCTAGTTGAATATGCCTAATTGAACATGCCTAATTGAACATGGGCAGTTTGATGACGTCTTCGTGGGGAACGGGTTCAAGGGCCTGGCCGGCTTTACGCCAGGCGCGGAGGCCTCCGCTGATGACGAAGACTTTGAAACCTTCTTTTTGGAGTATCTGCGCCACACGGGCGCTAGTGGCTTCGCGCGCTCAAGTACAGTAGAGATAGATCTCGCGCTCCTTGGAAAGACTCTTGACTTCTTCTTCGAGGTGGTTCGGCTCGAGGCGGATGGAACCGGCGATGCGCTCGGAGTTGGCGTCGTAATAGCCGTGGCTGCGGACGTCGGCGATCAGGACGCTGCCGGGCTGGGCCGTGGCGAGGCGGTTGGCGACCTCGGAAACGGGGACGCGCGGAGCGGAGTCGAGCAGGCGAAACTTGTGATAGAGCCAGACGCGATAGACGATGTAAGCTGCGAGTCCGATGCCGAAGACGACTTCGGCGGCAAAGCCGGCGGAGCGCAATCCGCGAGTGATGGCGCGCAGAGCATCGCTGAAGATAAAGCCGACAAGCGTGTAGGAACCGACGTAGATAGCGGCTCCGGCGGTGTCGAAGGCAAGGAATTGCGAGAAGCGCATGCGCATGCTGCCGGCGAGCGGGGGCGACATGGTGTTGATGCCGGGAATGAATTTGGCAAAGAGGAGAGTTTGCTTGCCGCGGTGATAAAAGTATTCGGCGGAGCGGAGAATGCAGGTTTCGGGACTTGCGGAAAGGCGGCAGAGCAGGCCGAGGAGCGCCCAGCCGCTGAACTTGCCGGTGAAATAGAGAATGATGTCGCCAAGGAGCATCGCGCTCAGGCTGATGATGAAGAGAAGCTGAAGATGAAGATGTCCGTAGGCAGCGGCGGCCGCGCCCGCAGTGAGGAGGGCAAGAGAAGCTGGGACGGGAAGGCCGATGGCTTCGGCGAAACACATCGCTGCGAGCAGCAAATAGCCATGCCTTGAAATCAGAGTGAGTAAATCATCCATTGCGAAGCGTTTGCGTAGTATAGCAACTGCGATAGCCGGCATTCGGGCCGGGTGAATCAGTTTGGCGCCCTGTGGTCAGATGCTGGTATGGCGGCAAAAGACGCAAGCGGGCGACGCCTGATAGATTGAGTCGCGCCGGAGGAAAACACGTGGCATCGGAGAATCGGAGATATATCAATCTGCCTAATCGTCCAGCGAACTTGCCGTTCAGTGATGGCGTCGTGGTCAGGAACACGCTTTACATCTCGGGGAGGATTGGGATCGACCCAAGGACGGGAGTCGCGCCGCAGAGCGTTGCGACGGAACTGGAGCTACTTTTCGATGGATTTGAAGCCGTGCTGCGACAGGCGCAGATGAGTTGGGATGATTTGGTTTGGGTGCAGGTTTATGCGCCCGACGTTTCGCTATGGGAACAATTCAACGCGGCCTACGTGAAGAGGTTCTCGAAGGACCTTCCAGCGCGTGCGTTTTTGGGATCGGGGCGACTGCTGCTAAACGGACGCTTCGAGATGCTGGGAGTGGCGGTGAAGGGATAATTTTGGCGGATTAGACCACTTGAGGGCGCAAGCCTACTTTTCTCTTGCGACGACGAATTCGGGGGCCCAAAGGAGAGCGCGTTTGATTTCGGAGTCCGGAAAGATGCAGATAGCATTGCGGGCTGACTCGGCGAAGCGCGCGGCTTCGGCGGAGGCGTATTCGAGCGAGCCGTAGCGGTTGAGGATGGCGAGAATGTCGGCGTGGGTGACGCCGTTGAAGGCGCGATCGCGCATGACGGTTTCGATCTGATGGCGCTCGGGGGGGGTGCAGCGTTCGAGCGCATGGATGATGGCCATGGTGGCCTTGCCTTCTCGCAGATCGCTGGCGACGGGCTTACCCAGGACGCTTTCGGAGGCGGTCAGATCAAGCACGTCGTCGACGATCTGGAAGGCCATTCCGAGATCGCGTCCATACTGGCCGAGGCGAACCTCCTGATCGGGTTGAGCACCGCCGAGCACTCCCCCGACCCGCATGGAGACAGAAAAAAGGCAAGCGGTCTTGCGGTAGATGAGGTCGAGATACTCGTTGAGAGAAATCAGCTTGCCGAGCTTTTCCATCTGGAGCAGCTCGCCTTCGACCATCTGCTGCGTGAGTTCGATGAGCAGGTCGAGAATGCGGAAATTGCGCTCCTGGGTGGCGATTTTGAAAGCCTGCATGTAGAGCCAGTCGCCCGCAAGGACACACTTTGAATTGCCCCACCGTGTGTTGGCGGCGGGACGGCCGCGGCGGATTTGGGCTTCGTCAATGATGTCGTCGTGAACGAGGGTGGCGGTGTGGATGATTTCGACGACGGATGCAAGCTTGACTGCACCAGTTCCTTTGTAGCCAAACAGCTTGGCGGCGAGAAGCAACAGAGCGGGGCGGATGCGCTTGCCTCCGCCGGCGCGGAGATATTCTCCGATCTCGGTGATGGCAGCGACATTCGAGACAGTGTCGTGCCCGAACTGCTCTTCAATGGCGACAATGTCGTCGCGGAGCAGATCGAAGATCTCTTTGCCGTTAATGGTGCTGGTTGTGCTCACGTTTCGTTAATTTCACCGCCGAGGCGCCGAGAAAGTCAGAAGGCAGAAGTCAGAATGCAGAAGTGAAACCCTGATGTCTGCACCTTTGCCTAGAATGTTTTTACTTCTTCAATCTGGCTTCGCACTTCTGACTTAGCTATGCTACCGCTCATGCTTCGGACCACTCAATTGCTTCGATAATTTGTGAACTGCATGTCGATGCCGAAATCTTTTTGGCGCAGGGCGGCGATGACCTCCTGAAGCGTGTCGCGATCTTTGCCGCTGACGCGAACAAGGTCTCCCTGGATCGAGGCCTGCACTTTCTTTTTCGATTCCTTGACCAGCTTGACGATCTCGCGGGCTTTTTCGATCGGGATGCCCTGTTGCATGGTGATTTTTTGTTTGGCAGTGCTTCCGGCGGCCGGCTCCACAGGGCCGTAAGTGAGGCCTTTCAGGGGCACGCCGCGCTTGACGAGTTTTTGCTGAAAAATGTCGTTGATAGATTTGAGTTTGAACTCGTCGGCAGAGTGAAGGATGATGGCTTCCTTGCCTTCGAGGGCGATCTGTGACTTTGAGTCTTTCAGATCGAAGCGGGTGGTGATTTCTTTCATGGCCTGCTGAATGGCATTCGTAACTTCCTGCAGGTCGATTTTACTGACGATATCAAAGCTGTTATCAGGCATCGGGGCTCAATAAAACATTCAGTATCTTGGATTGTCAGGCGGCGGGAGGCGAACCATTTTTTCTGCGATGCGCAGCGTTCGTGCGCCCGAGCCCGTTCAATTGAGAGTAACAGAAGAGTTATGGGGAAGGCAGCAAGTCGTTTTACGGACAGCATTTCGTTTATCTCGGAGGCGGCCCAGGGCATCGAGGCGATATGGCATAATGCCCCGACCATAGGTCCGACAATCAGTCTGGCTAATCCAAGCAACTACTATTAAGCGCAGTAGCGCGGAAACAGAGGATAAAAAAATGAATGTCAAAGCGGGCAGGCTTTGGGAACTTTCGATACTTTTGACGGCGACCTTGTGGGGAGTGTCTGCATTGGCGCAAACGCCGGAGATCAAAGAAAAACCGCCAATGTATTCCTATGCGAGTTTTTGGACGATTCCACGCGCGCAGTGGCCGGAGATGGCGAAAGTGGATGCGGCCGACAAACCGATTCTTGATAAGGCGCTCGCCGACGGCACGATTATCGGATATGGGAACGACACGAACGTCGTGCACGCGTCCGACGGCGACACCCACGCTGATTGGTGGTCGTCGATGTCAATAGCCGGGCTGCTCACGGTACTGGAGCAGCTGCAGAATTCGAGCACGACGACCGCTCCGGTTTTGCAAAGCGCCACGAAGCATTGGGACGAAATACTCGTGGGCAAATATTACAACTGGCGGTCGGGATCGTGGCACGGCCTTTACACATACGCGGGTTTCTACAGACTGAGTGCGAACGCTCCGGATAACGCGGTCGATGTGTTGAGCAAGAATCTGGTTGCGCCGGTTCTGGAGAAGCTGCTTGCCGACGGTACGCTGGTTGAATACGAGATCGATACCGAAGCGGTGCATACCGATGCGCCAGGCCGCTTTTGGATCTTCTCTCTCGCCGCGAATGCACAAGCCATCGACAAGATTAACGCAGCCATCCGGGATGCCATCAAGTCGGATCCATTGGGCGGCGTGGCGTTCAATTCCATGGTGGATCTTTCGGCGCACCGCGATTACATGGCGAAAGCGAATGCGAGCTACAAATAGGGAGTGAGCTGATTACGGGCAGGAGGGCTCTTCGTCGAACATAGTCGAAGTTACGTTTTGCGGTTGGCGAGTTTGAAGAACTCTTGGAAATTGGACGAAGTTTGCTGGCCGATGGCTTCCGCCGTTACGCCACGGAGATCGGCGATCTGACGGGCGGTGTCGACTACGTAGGCGGGTTCGTTGCGCTGGCCGCGATGTGGGATGGGGGCGAGATAGGGCGAGTCGGTCTCGATCAGCATGCGATCGAGGGGGACGAGTTGCGCGGCATCGCGAATGTTTTGGGCTTTCGGGAACGTGATGTTGCCAGCGAAGGAGATCAGGAAGCCGAGATCGAGGCCGCGGCGGGCATGGTCTGTATTGCCCGTGAAGCAGTGCAGGATGCCTCCGAGGCCGGTGGGCGCCCAATGTTCTTTGATCAGCGAGAGGCAGTCGTCCCATGCATTGGTGCTGTTGTCGGAGGGACGGCAGTGAATGATGATCGGGAGTTTCGCGGCTTGGGCGGGTTCCATCTGACGGAGGAATACGGCTTTTTGCGTCTCGCGCGGTGAGTGGTCGTAGAAGTAGTCAAGGCCGATTTCTCCCCAGGCGATGACGCGCGGGTGCTTGGCCCATTCGGCGAGCTTCGCGTAGGCCGCGTCGTCGGCAAGGCTGGCTTCGTGAGGATGAATGCCGACGCTGGCCCAGATTTCAGGATAGCCGGGCTGACCGTTGTATTTTTCGGCGAGTTGGATTCCGCAGTTGGCGGTGTCGGGCCCGTCTCCGTTGCCGATGGCGAGGTAAGTGACGACGCCGGCCGTTTTGGCGCGCGTGAGTACGTCGTCGCGGTCGGCGTCATAGCGCTTGCCTTCAAGGTGGGCGTGAGAGTCGGTGAACAATTTGTAATTGGGTAATCGGGTAATTTGTAATTGAAATCGTGTCTGTTGCCGGTCGCGAGCGCAATGCCCACACTCAGGCCTACTTCAGTCTTGCGCCGATGGGGATGTCTTCGAGAAAGCTGGCCAGGACCGGCTTGCCGCCGTCTATCGACGCGGCGAGCAGCATGCCATTCGATTCCAGTCCTCGTAGCTTGCGCGGAGCGAGATTGGCAACGATAACAATCTTGCGCCCGACGAGCGTCTCGGGAGCATAAGCTTCCGCGATACCGGCGAGGATCTGGCGAACTTCGGTACCGAGATCGACTTCGAGGCGGAGGAGCTTGTCAGCTCCTTTGACGCGCTCAGCGACTTTGACTTGGGCGACGCGAAGTTCGACTTTGGTGAAATCGTCGATGGAAATTTTGCCGTCGGGAACCGCGGCGGGCGGCTTTGCGGAAGGTTGGGCGCCAGCTACAGGCGGGGCGCCAGGCGGTGGTGCGAC
>DATJNC010000070.1:0-11185 GCA_035508395.1 Terriglobales bacterium
TGCGCGTAGACATGCCCCGCGCACGCGCCAAGCATAATTGCAATCGCCCACAGGAAACGAGTTCTCATACTGACTCCTAGGCAGTTGGAGCAGGATCGAGCCGGACGCCCGCTTACTCGGGAATCTCGGGGCTCGTCAGAACTACAATATCGCGCGACATGAGCAAAGCCCTTTCCGCGCACGAATCCAAAAAGAGAGAAATTCCCTTTATTAAAACGTATCAATACTGCTTCAGGACCGATTGGCTGTCAAGCGAAAATGAATGGCGGGTAAATGGTCGGCTACTTTACGCTTCGGGTCGATTCGCGCACGATCAATTCGGGAACGATCCGCCGGTGGATATTGTGAACCTGTTTCTTTTCCAGCCCCGCATTGATGGCTTCTAGAACAATTGTCGCTGCCGTCGAGCCCATCATCTCCATCGGTTGCCGAACCGTCGTCAGCGCCGGAGAATAAATCGCCGAGGGAGACACATCATCAAAGCCCAATACCGAACAGTGCTCCGGTACCCGCAAGCCTGCCTTTGCCAGCGCGCGAATCGCGCCGAACGCGGTCATGTCGTCGAAAGCCATCAGCGCCGTAAATGGACGCCGCCGGCGCAGCAATTCCTCGGTTAATTTGTAACCGTCCTCAAAACTGGAGAACGGATCCCGCGACTCGGGCAGGTCCATGACCAGCCTTGTGTCAATTGGCAGATCGCGTTCGCGCGCCAGCGTGCGCACGCCACGCCATCGCGGTTCAGTATCGTAAAGCTGCTGCGGTCCGCGGATGAAAGCGATTTTGCGGTGGCCCAGTGAATACAGGTGATCCAGCGCGGCGCGCGCTCCCAACTGATTGTCGACGATGACCGAGCTTACCGTGTCGGTCTTCAGTTCGCGCCCCACTACCGCCGTAGGAATATTCGCGGTTTTCTCCAGGTCGGCCAGAAAATTGATGTCGACAAAAAGCCAGTTGGCCAGAACCACCAACCCCTCGATCCGCCGGTCCAGCATCATTTCCAGGTATCGCTCGAACCGGCTGCGGTCGTTGTGAACGTCGGTCAGAATCGGAAGGAACGACGCCTGATACAGTGTATTTTCGATTCCGCGCAGCACCAGCGTGCAATACGGGTCGGTCATGTCGAACACCATGACGCCGACCGTATGGCTCCGGCGGCTGCGCAGGGAGCGGGCAAAAAGATTCGGACGATACCCGAGTTGTGCGGCCGCCCGCTGGATGCGCGCTTTGGTTGCGTCGGGAATATAGCGTGCCAACGGCGCGCTATTCAGAACGATCGACACCGTCGCCGACGAAAATCCGCTGCGCTCCGCCACATCGCGAATTGTCACAGCCGATGAATCGGAGCGCCGGTGAGCGCGACTGGTCTTCCCTTTCGGCGTTGGGTTGGAAACCGACGCACCGCGCGGCGACTTCGAATCCTTGGATTCCATGGACTCCTTGTATTTCGCACTCTTGCTGGCGGACACTACAGCACGAGGAATCCGAGTGTCAAGGATGCCCGTGCGCACAACAATCGGATCAATCACGCTTTGCCTGGCTCTTCTTGCCGGCAACACAGCTGCCCAGCTGCCAAACCCGAGCACGCCATCTTCCAGGAACGTATCGAAGCCGCAGAGTCCTTCTCCGGGGCAAGACCCAAAGGCATTATTCGAGGCCGGCGAAGCCGCCCTGCGCGCCGGAAGCCTTGACCAGGCCGAACGCAATTTTCAGCAAGTTCTAAGGATCGATCCGCAGTCAGCCGCCGCCTATGCCAATCTCGGCGTGATCCACATGCGTCGCAAGCAATGGCCGCAGGCACTCTCGGCACTCGAAAAAGCAGAAAAACTGGCGCCGCAGATGGCCGGAATCCGCCTGAATATCGGCCTGGTTTATTTCCGCCAGAACGATTTTGTTCATGCCATCAAACCCTTTGAGTCGGTGGTCAAGCAGGCGCCCGATTCCTATCAGGCCCGTTATCTTCTCGGCCTCTGCTACTTTTTCAACGAACGTTGGGGTGATGCCATCTCCGCGCTTGAGCCGCTGTGGGACAAAGCCTCCGATCAGCTCAACTATCTTTACGTACTTGGCATCGCCGCCTACAAGGCAAAGATTCCGGCACTTGAGGAAAGAGCGCTCGGGCGGCTGGTCGAAATCGGAGAAGGCTCTGCCGAATTTCATCTGCTCATGGGTAAGGCGCATCTCAACCGCGGCGAGGATGACGCCGCGCTGACCGAACTCGAGACTGCGGCGCGAATGGATCCCAGCCTGCCCTTTGTCCACTTCAATCTTGGACTCGCCTATCTGCGCAAGCAGGATTATGACCGCGCCCGCGAGCAGTTTCACAAGGATATCTCGGTTGCTCCCGACCTTCCTTATTCTTATGAGCAGCTCGGCGGCCTGGAAGCGACCATTGGCAATGAAGACGAAGCTGCCAAAAACTATCGTGCAGCCTTGAAGATTGACCCGAAGCTCATTAACTCCTCCATGGGCCTGGCTAAGATCGAACAACACCAGCAGCATTATGCCGACGCTCTGAACGATCTCGATCGCGTGATCGCCTTGGATGGCGGAAATGCCGCCGCGCGCTACCTGCGCGGCCAGGTCTTGATGCGTATGGGACGTGAGAAAGAAGGTCGCGAAGAACTTGTCGCCGCCACAAAAATGCTCAACGAGCAGCGCGCCGCGCGCCACAAAGAATTAGAAGGCCAAACCGTGCCCAGCCCCGAAGTCGCCCGGGAACCGAATTAAGATCCGACAGCGGCAGCCTGAACTATCCGCGCTCTGCGGATCCACCGCCGCATCAATCAAGGTTCAAATGAAACAACGGCTGTTTCTTCGGTCTGCTGCGGCCCCGGTTCATAGCGCCATTGAAGAATAGCGTCTGCCGCCGCGCGCGCCAGAACTGGATGCCCACCTACGATCTCCGTGGCGACTACTTTGCCGCTCGGCGCCACCTTGGCAATGATCCTGACTTTCCCGCTCAGTTTTAGTTCCTTCGCTATTTCCGGATATGCCGGCATGGTCTTTTGGACGGTTTTCCGCGATGAGAGCCGCTCCACTGTCTGACCTTGCAAGGGTCTTGCGGGAACGACGACTTGAAGGATGACAAGCCCGAGCACAAGCCAGGAAAGGCTTGCCACAGAGCCGCATCGAAACTTGCGGGGAAAGGCTGGCATGATGGCTTCAAGTTTCAGCCATTTCCCGCTTCGGTTCGGTGATCTGAGCACATCAGAAAGAAACCGGAGTAATCCAGTGAGGTAACTACTAGGGTAGCTCGTAGACCGCAAAAATCACAATGCTATTCGCCCGCCTGCACACACTCGAGTATCTCCGCTTCGCTCAGCGTATGATCGCTGGCCTTTGCCCGCCGATAGATCCGCTCGACCACTCCCTCATCGGCTGGAAACCCACGCCGCTCTAGCCAGAAAAGCACATTCGATTTTCCGCTCATCGGACCGATGTCGATAATCTGCTCCAGCCCGAAAACGTGCGACGGTACTCCCGAGTAAACGGTATTGGCCAGCTCGATATTGTTCTTTCGGTAAGCCTTGATCACCGCCGCGGCATGGACTCCCGTCGCCGTACGAAAGGCATCGTCGCCGACCACCGGGTAATTTGCCGCAATCGGGATTCCGGTCGCCCGTGAAACCGCTTCGCAGTAATGCTTCAGCTTGGTCAGGTCCTGCCGGTCCCACGGAGCGATCCCCATCAACTTCAAATTGACCAGCATCTGATCCATTTGTGTGTTGCCCACGCGCTCCCCAATACCAAGCGCCGTCGCGTGCACGCAATTCGCTCCCGAGATCAGCGCCGCCATGGCGTTTGCCGTGGCCAGTCCGCGATCGCAATGACCGTGCCAATCAAGGCGAATCTTCTCTCCCGAAGGCTTGATCACCTCTTCCACAACAAATTTGACCAGAGCCACAGTTCCCATGGGCGTTGCGTGCCCCGCCGTATCGCAGAGCACGATCGCATGCGCGCCAAATCCAATCGCGGTCGAGTTCAGCCGCTTCACCGTCTCCGGATCGCAGCGCGTCGTGTCCTCGGTCACGTACATGACGTCAAGGCCATGCGAAACGGCGTACTTGATCGCCTTTTCCGTGTTTTCGAGAAGGAAATCAGGACTCCAGCCCTCGGTATAGCGCCGGATCGGGCTCGACCCGAGAAACGCTGCCACTTCAATCGACAGTCCGGTTTTCTGCACGATTTCGGCGATCGGGCGAATATCGCTCTCCAGCGTGCGTGCCGCGCAATACGGGCGAATTTTCATCTTGTGCGTGACAATCTCACGCGCCAGCGCCGTCACGTGTTCCACCGCCCTCGGCCCCGCACCCGGCAGTCCCAGATCAACGGAACTGATGCCCAGCGACTCCATCAGGTGGAGAATTTCGATCTTTTGTTCAACGGAAGGATCGCGGACTGAAGGCGACTGCAAGCCGTCTCGCAGTGTCTCGTCGGTCAACTCCACCGGCCCCGGAGGATGCAGTGACTTCGGATAAAGCTGGTTCCAATCGTAGATAAGCTCGGAGATGTTCATGGTGTGGCGCGGGCGCCCCGCCCGCGACGTGCTAACAGCACCCTACTCTGCTACAAGATGGGCAGAAGGATATCGTCGTTACGCTTTCTTCTCTTCCTTTGGTTCCACCGTTAGACCGAATACTGATAGCTGCCCCACTCCCCCCACATTCACGCCGCTGGCATCCTCAGGATTCGGCAAATAGAGTGTCTTGCAGAACTCGCAGCGGTAAACCTCCGCGTCGGTTCCCCATGCTTTTTCTGCGCAGCCGCATTCGCGCTCCAGCACGTCATCGGTGTAAAACCAGCGCTTCAAATGTCCGCCGCAGAATTTACCTTTCTCGTTCTTCTCATTGCAGGCCCGCTGCCCGGCCTTTTTTAGTTTTACCTTGTGATTGGGAAGCTGCGGAACATCTGCTGTAGAAGAACTAACCGACTCACCTGATGCCATCGAACTCTCCATCAAGCCAGATCTTTCTTCATCCATTTTAGCAGTGCGCTAACAGTGACCTGAGCCATGCCGATTTTTACCCCTGCACTCTAATAAAGGAGACCGACGAAACTCGGATATCATTTGCCCGTACGGAGCTTTCTATGCGCTGGTTCAAAATGGCATGGTTCAAACCGCTCGGTTTCATCTTTCGGCCAGTTTCTCTGCCGGGCTGGCTTATAAGCCTCGCCGGCTTCGCCTTCTGCGTGCACATTTTTCTCTTTGTCGATAGCCGCTCGCACTCGGTTTCCGATACCCTCTATGGAATCTTTCCGTATTGGGTCCCGACCTTCCTTCTTTGGACGTGGATCGCGGAGCGCACGAGCGACCAGCGAAGCCAATAGATCGAAACTAAGCCAATAGATCGAAACTAAGTAAGATCGCCTCGACTCAGAAGACCTTCCGTGGCGCCGCCTGTTCGGCTCCGACCCTCCCAGTCGTGATTTCCGCCACGAAGTAATTTTCTCCCCGGATCGGGCTACCAGCCATTCGCCGCAGCATGGCCAGTTGCCCCACGTGCGTCAGCGCATCCGCCACCGGCCCTTGAAAGAGCTTATCGATCGAAGCCTTCATCTCTTTGTCGGAAGCGAGATAGTCATCAAACTTCTTTAGCGCCTCGAAGAAGCGCTTACCCTCGTCTTCCCACGGAAGCGGCTCTGAATCGTGCCACTGACGGCTGCCGTCTGCCATCGAGAGCGCCCAATCCATCAGGTCGCCCATATGGGCCAGTATCCTCCCCGCCGTGCGCTTCGAATCCGGCCCTCCATAGTCTGCAAAGCTGGCCGGTGCGTCCCGAATTGTTTTGCCTCCACGATAAGCGAGAGTGGCAAGCGTATGACGAAGTAGCGTACGAGATTCAGACATTGGATCAGGCCTCGGGTTTTCGATGTTTGGTGTTAGGTCTTAGCCGTGGGTCTTAGGTTTTTGGTGTTAGGTCTTGGGTGTTAGTCCTTCTTCTCGGTTGTCAGAGGATCGGAGACCACGAACCAGCACCGAGTATCCTAACGCCCCATACCTAGACCTAGTTCTAAAGTTTCTTTCTCCACAGTGCTCCGGCGGCGCCAACGGCGGCCCTCATCTTCCGCCGAAATGGACGCGCGTACAGCAAATCAACCAAGCTTTCCATTTCAGCTGTAAACTCGCGTCCATAGCCAAACCACCAGACCTTTTTGGTTCGCGGCATCAGGTCCGAATCAACGTATTTCACCCGCACCATCTCTTCCACTCCCCATCTTCCGTGTGTACGGCCCACACCGCTTGCCTTCACACCTCCATGCGGAGCCTCGCTGATCCCAAAACAGGAAACCGCATCGTTGATCATCACCGTGCCGGCATGAATTTGTCGCGCCAAACGCTCCCCGCGCTCGCGGCTTCGCGTCCAGACGCTCGCCGCCAATCCGTATTCAGAATCGTTCGCCAAAGCCAGCCCCTCCGCCTCGTTTTCGAACCGAGCGATCGGCAGCACTGGCCCGAAGGTTTCTTCCCGCATGATCCGCATGTCGTGATTAACGTCAGCCAGCACGGTTGGAGCGAAGAACGTCGGCCCAAGGTCGCGTAATCGTGTGCCGCCAGCAACCACGCGCGCTCCCTGCTGCCTGGCATCCTCAAGATGCGACTCGACAATGCGAACCTGCCGCTCGTGAATCATCGGCCCCACCTCGCTAGCCGCGTCCAGTCCATTCCCCACGCGCAACTTTCGTGCCTTTTCCGCGCATGACTCGACGAACCCTGAATACAGCTTGCGATGGACGTAACAGCGCTCCACCGAAAGACAGGTCTGTCCCGCGTTCATCATGGCGCCCCAGATCGCACCGCTCGAGGCCACTTCGATATCGGCGTCGTCAAGCACCAGCATGGGATCTTTCCCGCCAAGTTCCAGTACAACAGGGAGCAGTCTCCCGGCGGCGACCTGTGCGATTCGCCGTCCCGTCGCAACGCTCCCCGTAAAAACCAGCTTGTCAATCCCGCTCTCCACCAAAGCCGCACCCGTCGCTCCATCGCCCGGAATTACCTGGAAAACCGCGGCCGGCACGCCCGCTTCATGCAGCAACTTCTCAAGCTCCAGTGCAATTAACGGCGTGAGTTCGGAAGGTTTCAGCACAACCGCATTGCCCGCCACCAATGCCGCCATCACTTCTGTCGCCGGAATGGAAAATGGATAATTCCACGGCGAGATAATTCCCACGACACCAAATGGCTCACGCACGATGCGGCCAGACTTGCTCTTCGCCGCCAGGCTTCCGTGATGCAGGGATTCGTCGCGAAGCAGCGCAAACGCGTTGTCGATAAGAAAGCGCGTCCCGTCGAGTACGACTAGAACCTCGGTCAGCAGCGCTTCCACGACCGGCTTGCCTGCCTCTTGCGTGATGCGCTGTGCGATATCTGTTTTTCGGGTCAGCAGAATTTCCTGAAATCGCCGCAAGACGCGAATGCGCTCGCGGATCCCCACCCCGCTCCACTCCGCTTGCGCCGCCCGGCCTCGCGCCACAGCGAGCCGAACCTCGGTGGGACCGGCTGCTTCCAGTTCGCCCAGCACCTCGCCCGTTGCGGGATTCACTGAGGCGATGCGCGATACGGCAAATTGCAGATCGGCCGACATCTCTGAAGAAGTCTACGCGCCCGCTGGTTACGCGCGCTAGAGGCAAGAAAAACCCCGCCGGCCGAGAAAAACTCTGACTTTTTACCTCAGGCCTCTTACTTCTTAACCATACTCAACTCCCACTAGAAACAACCCGCTGGCTGGCGCCGTCGGTCCTGCTGCCGAGCGATCTCTTGCCGCCAGAATGCGCTCAAAATCTTTCACCGTAAGGCTTCCCCTCCCCACCGACACAAATGTCCCCACCAGATTTCGCACCATGTGATGAAGAAAACCGTTGCCCCTGACCGTATAAACAAGTTCGTCCCCGTCCCTCATCCAGGAAGACGAAAAGATCCGGCGCACATTTGTCACTGCCACCGGCGGAGGCATCCCGCACGAAATCTCTTCGCACCCCCTGGCTTCAGAATTGATTCCCATCCGTTCCACGCGCTCCGGATCGACTGCCGCAAACGAAGTGAAGTCGTGTTCACCAATCACCCTCGAACCGGCTGCCGCTATCTCTGCCTCATCCAGCGGATAAGGATAGTGCCACACATATCTCGCCAGGAAAGGAGGACAGATGGCTCCGCGATACATGCGATAGCGATACGTCTTCCCCCGCGCCGATTTCCGGGCATGAAAATCTGCCCTCTCTTCGCTCGCCTCCAGCACGCGAACCGAGGCGGGCAGAATGTCATTCAGGGCCATTACCCACTTTTCCACCGGAATCGGTGACGCCGTCTGGAAACTTGCCACCTGGGCCAACGCGTGCACTCCCGCATCGGTGCGACCCGACCCTTGGGGCAGTACATTTTCTCCGCTCAACCGTCCAATAGCCGAGGCCAGCGTCCCCTGCACGGTTGCGCGGCCTGGCTGCACCTGCCAGCCCGCAAACTCCGACCCGTCATAGGCGAGAATCAATTTGAGATTGCGCACGGCCCAGTCGATTCCGGCAGCTTGTCCGCCGAATCATTATCAATTGTTTGCATAAATGTGATCGCCGCTCTCGCCGAAGACTATCTGCGCGTCGGCTATACTAGTGCACTTACGGTCACTTTCAATAACAAACATGCAAGTTGGGCGTTCCCATGCTGTTTCGAAGGAACTCCCGCGTGACATTCTGCGTAACCAAAAATGTGGCTTACTTCTTCCATGCTTCTCAGCTCTGATCGATGGAGATGATACGAATGCATCGTTCTATCCTGTTGCTTCCAATTCACTGTGCTGTTGTCTTGTTGTTGGCCGCCCTCATCATACAGGCCGGTTGGGCTCAGAATACCTCGTCTCTTCCCACCGCCCCCTCCAACCCGGGGCAACAGGCCGGGGCCACGACCTCGCGTCCATTCAATGTGGGGGAGTATGCCAAGCCACGATCCGCTTTTCCCAACGTCATCGCGCCTTATATGCCTCGCAGGATAGAACCGCCCAATCTGACCAATACTCCTCGCATTGACCAAATGATGCGCGACGGCAAAATTTACGTCTCCATGAACGATGCGGTCGCCCTCGCCCTTGAGAATAATCTCGATATCGCCATCGCCCGCTACAACCTCAATATTGCCGACACCGACGTTTGGCGTGCCAAGGCTGGCGCGGCTACACTCGGCGTTAACACCGGCGTGGTGCAAAATACGCCCGGCGGCGGCGTCGGCGGACTCGGTGGACAGGTCGGGTCAGGTCAGGGCGGCACTTCGGTGGGATCCGGCGGAGCCGGTGCCGGAGCTGGCGGCTTGGTCGTGTCCACTCTCGGCAGCGGATCGCTCATCTCCAGTTTCGATCCCATCCTTTCCGGCACGCTACAGTTCGACCGCCTCAAGATTATCTGTACCACCCCATTCTGCGGAGACAGTCAAAACACAACCACGGCAAATTTTTCCTATAACCAGGCCTTTCAATGGGGCTCGAACTTATCGGTAAGCTTTAACAACAATCGCATCACTACCAATAACCCATTCAACATTGTCAGCCCTCAGCTCACCTCCGGCTTTAAAGCACAGGTCACGCAACACCTGCTCCAGGGCTTCGGCTTCGCTTCCAATACCCGCTTCATTCGCATCGCCAAGAATGATCGTGAACTTTCCGACGTTGCCTTTCGCCTGCAAACCATCACCACCGTCGACCAGATCGAGAACATGTATTGGAACCTCGTCTACGCGTACGAGAATGTGAAGGTGCAGCAGGAAAATCTCGCCTTCGCACAAAGGACGCTCTCCGACACCAAGAAACAGGTTGAGATCGGCACCTTGGCCCCCATCGAGGTGGTTCGCGCCCAAAGCACAGTCGCCAGCGATCAGCAGGCTCTGACTCTCGCCTTGACCGATCTTCAGCTCGAACAATTGCTCATGAAGAACGCGCTCAGCCGCACCCTCGTCGATCCCAGGCTCGCCGATGCCGAGGTCATCCCCACATCGACCATGCAAGTTCCAACCCAGGAATCTGTCGTCCCCACCGAGGAACTCGTCAATGATGCCCTCAGCCATCGTCCCGATCTTGCCGAGGCTCGCATCAACCTCACCAACACGCAAATCAGTAATGCGGCAGTCCGTAACGCGCTCCTGCCCACTCTCGACGCTTTCGCATACTACTCCGGCAATGGATTGGGCGGAACTCAGAACCCAATCTACGTCTGCGCCCCTGGCCCCAACTTCGATCCCTCGCTTTGCGGGCCGACTCCGACCAGCTTCCCTTCTTATTCCTATCCCGGCACGCTGAATCAGCTCGTCAATTCCACGGCTCCCGATAAGGGCGTGGGCTTGCAACTCACCATCCCCATCCGTAACCGCGCCGCTCAGGCAACCCAGGTTCGCTCCGAATTCGAATATCGCCAGGCGGAACTGCGAATCCAGCAACTCGAAAATCAGGTCCGCATCGAGGTCCGTAACGCGCAGTTTGGTGTGCAGCAGAATCTTGCCAGCGTGGCTTCCGCGCAAGCCGCGGTCGACCTGGCCCGCCAATCGCTTGACGCCGAGCAGAAAAAGTACGCTCTCGGCGCCTCCACCTCTACCTTCGTCTTGCAATACCAGTCCGGCCTCACCGCGGCCGAGGTCACACTGGTCTCCGCCAAGGCGGCCTACGAAAAGGCGCAGGTCGAACTCGATCGCGCCACCGGCCTCCTCCTCGACCATGCCAACATTGAAGTCGCCGACGCGGTGAGCGGACAAGTTACTCATATGCCCAACGTGCCTCACGTCGTCGCACGGCCAGCTGATCAACTGCCGGCGCCGCCATCGCAACAGCAGTAGCCGGCGGGGAGGCACGCAAAAGCGGAAATGCCCGCACCACCGTAGAAGAGCGGCCCTGAGGGTCACATATCCGCGTCAAAATCAATCGGGCTTTAGCCCTGGGCGTCTTACTGTTCGAGAACACCAATAGCAATTCCCGTGAGCGCATCGGGCCGCGTATCCTCTCATCGTGCAGCTTTCCGTCGTTGTCATTACCTATAACGAAGAGGCGAACATCGCGCGCACGCTGGCCAGCGTGCAGCCGCTCGTATCCGACGGCAAAGGCGAAATTATCGTCGTTGACTCTGGCTCGACCGATCGAACCGTCGAGATCGCGAAGTCCTACTGCGCGAAAGTTTTCATCGAGGAATGGAAGGGCTTCGCCGCCCAAAAGAATTCAGC